>NZ_JBITGI010000003.1:0-300619 GCF_044456945.1 Streptomyces sp. NPDC050759
CCGTGCAGGTCGTCGTCCTCGACGTGGATCGCCTTGTCGGCGCCCATCGACAGCGCCTTGCGCAGCGCGTCCTTGGCGTCCTCGGGACCCACGGTGACCACAGTGACTTCGGCATCGTCCGCCGCGTCGGCGATCTGCAGGGCCTGCTCGACCGCGTACTCGTCCAGCTCGGAGAGCAGACCGTCCACGTCGTCCCGGTCGACGGTCAGGTCATCGGCGAAGTGCCGGTCGCCGGTGGCGTCGGGCACGTACTTCACAGTGACAACGATCCTCAAACTCAAGGTCTTCTCCTGATTCGTGCGAGTGGGAAGGCATCAGCGTCCGCTGCGCCGCAGCCGTACGCGATACGAGTAGTGCTCGGGCAGGAAGTGACTGACGGCCAGCTCCACGAGCCGTCCGGCCGCCGACTGGTAGACCCGGTCGATACGCAGCAGCGCACGGCCCGGTTCGCACCCGAGGTGTCCGGCGATCCCGGCGTCGGCCGCCGCGACCGTGATGCTCTGCTCGGCCTCGGCGATCGGCTCGGGCAGCCGCTCGTCGAGCAGTCCGATGACGGTGGTGGCACCGGCGGTGCCGGGCTCGGCCAGTTCCGGGACCGACTCCAGCAGTCGGCCCACCTCCGGCGGCAGGAACACCGACGTGTGGCAGAACGCGGTGTCCTCGTGCAGCCGTAGGAAGGCGACCTGGTGCACCCGGTCGCTGTGCAGGCCCAGCCGTCCCGCCGCGCCGACGTCGACCCGTCGGTGCAGAGGTGCGACGACCTGCATGCGGGTGTCGATGGACAGACCCATCAGGTCGTCCACCGAGCCGAACTGACGCAGGTACTGCTCCTCGCGGGGGGTGGCGAAGGTGCCCCGGCCCGGCACCCGGTGCACCAGCCCTTCGGCGACGAGGTCCTGGAATGCCCGCCGTACGGTCTGGCGGCTGATCCCGAACCGGTCGGCCAGCTCGGCCTCGGTCGGCAGCCGCACCCCTTCCGGGAAGTCCTGGCGCAGGATCGCCGCCCGCAACTCCCGTGCCAGCCGCAGGTAGATGCTGTCCCGCTGGGTCTGCTCAGCCATCCAGACCACCCCGTGCCACCAACTGGGCCGCGATCACGTTGCGTTGGATCTCGTTGGTGCCCTCGCCGACGATCATCAGCGGCGCGTCCCGGAAGTACCGTTCGACATCGAACTCGGTCGAGTATCCGTAACCGCCGTGAATGCGGATGGCGTTGAGCGCGAGTTCCATCGCCGTCTCGGACGCGAACAGCTTGGCCATGCCGGCCTCCATGTCGACCCGGCGTCCGGCGTCGGCCTCCCGGGCCGCGTACAGCGTGAGTTGGCGGGCGGCCGTCAGCTTGGTCGCCATGTCGGCGAGGTAGTGGGCGATCGCCTGATGGCGCCAGATCGGCTTGCCGAAGCTCTCGCGCTCCTGGGCGTAGCGCAGCGAGTCCTCCAGAGCGGCCCGCCCCACTCCCAGGGCACGGGCGGCGACTTGGAGCCGTCCGGTCTCCAGCCCCTTCATCATCTGGGCGAAGCCGCGTCCCTCCGTGCCGCCCAACAGGGCGTCGACGGGGGCCCGGTAACCCTCGAAGCTCACCTCGCAGCTCTCCACGCCCTTGTAACCGAGCTTGGGCAGGTCACGGGAGACGACCAGGCCGGGGCCGTGATGGGCGAGCAGCACGGAGATGCCCTTGTGGCGCGGTTCGGCGGCCGGGTCGGTCTTGCAGAGGAGGGCGATCAGCCCGGAGCGGCGGGAGTTGGTGATCCAGGTCTTCACCCCGTCGACGACGTACTCGTCGCCCTCGCGGCGCGCGACGGTGGTGATCGACTGGAGATCGCTGCCACCACTCGGCTCGGTCAGCGCCATGGTGGCGCGGAGCTCTCCGGTGGCCATCCTCGGCAGACAGCGCCTCTTCTGCTCCTCGGTCCCGAAGTGGAGGAGCAGCTTGGCGACGACGGTGTGCCCGCCCATCGCCCCGGCCAGGCTCATCCAGCCGCGCGCGAGTTCCTCGGTGACCAGGACGAAGCAGGGCGTGGAGACGGGGTTGCCGCCGTCCTCCTCGGGGATGGCCAGGCCGTAGACGCCGAGTTCCTTCATCCTCTCGATGAGGTGCTCGGGGTAGGTGTCGCTGTGCTCCAGCTCCCGGACGACGGGCCGGACCTCCTTGTCGACGAACTCGCGCACGGTCCGTACGACGAGACGCTCGTCGTCGGAGAGGATGTCCAGGACGCTCATCGCTCGTGTCTCCTCCGGTCCAGTGCCTCAGACGACCGCGTCGGCACGCAGCGCCGCGATGTCGTCGCCGGTACGGCCGAGCTCCGTGAGGATCGCCTCGGTGTGCTCGCCCACCGCCGGGACCGGGTTCATACGTGCGGGCAGTCCCGCGAGGTCGGCCGGGGGCAGCAGCGCCTCCACCGTTGCCCCGCCGGGAACGGCGACCTCCTGCCAGCGGCCGCGGGCGGCCAGGACCGGGTGGTCGAGGAACGCGGCGACGTCATTCACCCCGGCGCAGGCGATCCCGATGTCCTCCAGGTCCTTCAGGACCTGCGCGGCCTCGGAGCGCGCGATCCGCTCGGCGACCACGGCGTTGAGTTCCTCGCGGTGGGCGACCCGGGCGGAGCCGGTGGCGAAGCGCGGATCCCCGGCCAGCTCGGGCCGTCGTAGGAAGTGCGTACAGAGGGCGAGCCACTCGCGTTCGTTCTGGATGGAGAAGAGCACGTCGTTGCCGTCGGCGGCCGTGAAGGCGCCGTACGGGGCGATGGTGGCGTGCTGGGTGCCCAGACGCGGCGGCTGGCTTCCGCCGTACCGCGTGTAATGGGCCGGCTGGCTCATCCACTCGGCCAGTGCCTCGAACAACGACACCTCCACCGGGTGGGCCCGGCCGGTGGTGGCCCGGGTGTACAGGGCGGTGAGGACGCCGCTGTAGGCGTACATCCCGGCCGCGATGTCGGCGACCGAGATCCCGACCCGCGCGGTCTCCTCGGCGGTCCCGGTCAGCGACACCAGGCCCGTCTGGCACTGGACGAGCAGGTCGTACGACTTGCGGTCCGCCCACGGCCCGTCGGTGCCGTATCCGGAGATCGTGCACGGGATCAGCCGCGGCCACCGCTCGGCGAGGACGTCCACGCCCAGGCCCAGCCGGTCGGCCGCGCCCGGAGCGAGGTTCTGTACGAACACGTCGGCGCCGTCGAGGAGTTGGTGCAGGATCTCGATTCCGCGCGGGTCCTTGAGGTCGAGGGTGAGCGACTCCTTGGACCGGTTGAGCCACACGAAGTAGCTCGAGTGGCCGTGCACCGTCGTGTCGTAGCGGCGGGCGAAGTCACCCTCGCCCGGCCGCTCCACCTTGATCACCCTGGCGCCGAGGTCGGCGAGCTGCCGGGTGGCGTAGGGCGCGGCCACGGCCTGCTCCAGGCTGACCACCGTGATCCCGGACAGGGGAAGCTGCGGCACGCTCATGGGCCTTTTGTACGGCCAAATCCAAGAGAGTGTCAACGGCCGCCGCAGCCCCACGACCTGTGCTCTTCACCACCTCGGGACTGTCGGCGAGATCACCCCCGCCACTTTGTACGGCCTTTCGGCCGTGGGCGCGGCTCAGCTCTGACGACCCGGATGGCACAGGACCATGACCGCGCGGGCGACGAGCTCACCCGCCCCGCCGAGCTCCTGGCGGTAGCGGTCCGTGATGTCCCGAACGGCCTCCACGAAACCGGGGTCGACGGCGCGGGCCCGGGCCGGGGCGGGGAGTTCCCGAGCCATCTCGCGTCGGCGCGCGAGCAGCGCGATGATCTCCTCGTCGAGACGCTCCAGCCGAGTGAGTGAGATGTCCTCGCCCGGGGCGGTGGCCTGGTTCGTCGTCACGCTGAATCTCCGTTCGTCGGCGCGAAACGCGGCGCTTTCCCTCACCGCTGGTCCTTCAACACCTTGCCCGTGGCGGTCCGCGGGAATTCCTCCGTGAACTCGACGGTCCTCGCATTCTTGAGCCCGGCGGTGCCCTTGCGCCGAGGCGCCGGCCGATGCCCTGCGCCTCGTCCGCCCAGCACCCCGCCGGAAGCCCAAGGCCGCGGACGACGATCTCGGCGTCTCGCGGCGGGTCGGTCGCGTTCAGATGTCGCTGGGCCGGCCGATGCCCTGCGCCTCGTGCTCCCGGCAGTCGGTGTCGCCCGGCACCCCGCCGGAAGCCCAAGGCCCCGACGATTCCGAAGGTGAGGTGCAGTGGGCCGCGGGACGAGGCGGTCGCCTTGATGGACGGCGTTCGCGTCAGGCCGGCACGCCGTGGGCCTCGAGGGCCCGTACGAGGGGGGCGAGTTCGGGGTTGGTGGCTGCCTGGTCGAGGGCTTCGCGGAGGGCCTTCTCGTTGGTGGGGCGGGCTTGTTCGAGGAGGGTGCGGCCGGCGTCGGTGACATCGGTGTAGATGCCTCGGCGGTCGGTGGGGCAGAGGTAGCGGGAGAGCAGGCCGCGGTCCTCGAGGCGGGTGACCAGGCGGGTGGTGGCGCTCTGGCTGAGGACGACGGCGTCGGCGACCTGCTTCATCTGCAGATGCCCGCCCTCGCCGTCGTGCTGGCGGCCCAGGACGTCGAGCAGGGAGTACTCACGCACACTGAGGTCGTGTCCGGCCTGCAGGGCGCGCTCGATGTGGGCCTCGATCCGTCCGTGCAGCAGCGACAGCGCGCACCAGCCCTGGGCGAGGGCGGTCAGTGCGGGGTCTGTGGCGGTCATGGGGCCTGCTTCCTCCGTCCGATACGGATCCGTCCCGATACGGATACGCCCAGGATATTGCATCGCCGAAACTTCCAGCGTCTGCTTCTATAGTGCGCGCGCAAGCAACCGGCCCGCACCCGCAGAGAGCGACTCCGATGACGACCCGGCCCTCCACCACGACCCTCTGGCGCCCGACCGGCCCCAAGGAGCTGGACCTGGTCCGGGAACTCGACTGGCGTGCCTGGCCGCCGAGGCTGCCCGAGCAGCCGATCTTCTACCCGGTCCTCAACGAGGACTACGCGATCAGGATCGCCAGGGACTGGAACGTCAAGCATGACGGCGCCGGCTTCGTGACCCGCTTCGATGTCGAGTCGGATTTCCTGAGCCGCTATCCCGTCCAGCAGGCGGGTGGCCGCACGATCCTCGAACTGTGGGTCCCGGCCGAGGAGCTCCACGAGTTCAACGCGCACATCGTCGGCGTGATCGAGGTCGTGCACGAGTTCCGCTGACCCCTGAGTTCCCGCTACGACCGTGCCAAGTGCCGCATCGTCAGGGCCAGTTGCAGCCGCAGTCGCCCCTGAGGTGTGCGCAACGGCCAGCCCAGCAGCTGCTCCGCGTGGGACAGCCGGTCCTGGAGCGTGGAGTGGTGGACGTTGATCTCGGCGGCAGCCGCACGCAGGCTCGCCGTCGACACCACGGCGTGCAGCGTGCCGAGCAGCCAGGGCGTGGCCGCCCCCGCCGCCTCCAGCGCCTGGACGTCGGGCGGCGGCTCGGAACCCGGCGCGACGAGGCCGGCCAGGAGCGCGACGCCGCCCAGTTCGTCGGCGTACACGATCTTCGGTCCAGGATCCTGAGCCGTACCCTCCGCGGTGAACCGCAGCGCGGTACGGGCATCAGCCCAGGACCGCGGCAGATCGAGCACCGGTACGGCGGGCCCCACCCCGACCCGCCCCGCGGGCAGTACGGCGTCCGCCCGCCCGGCCACGATCCGGGGCCGCCCGTCGAACGGGGCCAGCGCACGCGCGGACGCCGTGATCTCCAGTCCGAGCCCACGCGTGGCGTGCAACCGGGCGGCCTCCGGGGCCGAGGCATCCAGCGCGGTCTCGACCAGCGCCGGATCATCGACGGGCGCGCGTCCCCGCGTACGGTCCAGCACCAGCCGTACGGCCCCCGCGGCCCGTTCCAGGATCACCGCGTCGACCACACTGGGCGCCGCCTCGGTCCGCTCCAGCCACAGAGCGGCGGTCCCACCGGGGGCGAGCGCGGTCGTGGGCCAGCCGGGATCCGGCGGCGCACCGGAGTCCCGGCGCGTCCCGTCGGCCTCGACGCGAACCTGCACCCGCCGCTCGGCATCGACCAGCCGGGCAGGCACCCCGGCCAGTACGGCGGCCCCGCGAACCAACGCCTCCAGCCCCGCGCGAGCCTCGGACAGCCGATCGAAGTAGGCGATGACCCGGACGGCGGCACCGGCATCCGGATCCAGCGCGGTGAGGCGCCCGGCCAGCTCTTTCATACGCCCATGGTGCGCCATGGGGCACGCCGAGCGCCCCCATGGGACGCGCGACTGTGACATGGCTGGTCGCGCGCCCCCGTGGCGGAGTCACACGTCCCCCGTGGCGGAGTCACACGTCCCCCTGGGTGGAGCCGCACTGCAGCCGCCCGATGGCCGCGCGAGGAGCTTCCTTCCGCGCCTCCGCCCGCATCAGCCCTAACTGCCCAGCAACCTCCGCAGCCATCCCACATGCGCCGCCCGCGCCGCCTGGGACAACGCCGCCTGGGGAGCGAACCCGTCGAACCCGTGGAAGCCTCCAGGCCACACATGCAGCTCCGCCACCCCGCCCGCCTGCCAGATCCGCGAGGCGTACGCGACGACCTCGTCCCGGAACGTCTCCGCCGACCCCACGTCGAGGAAGGCCGGCGGCAGTCCCGACAGGTCCTCGGCCCGGGCCGGCGCCGCGTACGCCGGAACGTCGGGACCGCCCCGCAGTTCACCCAGCAGCGCCGTCCAGCCCGTCTCGTTGGCCGTCCGGTCCCAGACACCCAGCCCCGCCATCTGGTACGTCGACGGACTGTCATTGCGGTCGTCCAGCATCGGGCACATCAGCAGCTGCCCCATCGGCCGCGGCCCCTTGCGGTCCCGGGTGAGCAGCGCCAGCGCCGCCGACAACCCGCCACCCGCGCTCGCACCGGCGATCACGATCCGCTCGGGATCGCCGCCCAGCTCCTCGGCGTGCTCGGAGGTCCACACGAGCCCGGCGTAGACGTCCTCGACCGGCGCCGGATGCGGATGTTCGGGCGCCAGCCGGTACTCCACCGACACCACCACCGCGTCCAGTTCCTTCGCCCAGGCCAGCGGACCGTCCACCCCGACCCGGTTGTTGCCGAGGATCATGCCGCCGCCGTGGACGTGGTAGATCACCGGACGCCCGGTGCCCGCCGGCACCGGACCGGCGGGACGGCAGATCAGCAGCGAGATCTCGGGGGCGCCCTCAGGTCCCGGCACCGACCGGTCCTCCACCTCGAAGAACCCGTCCAGCGTCAGGTCCAGGTCGGCCAGCATCTCGATGCCCGCTCCCTGGCGCACGACGTCGATCTCGTCCACGGTGAGACCGGGCGAGATCACGTCCTTGATCAGATCCAGGGCGGCACTGAGCTCGGGGTCGAACGGGGGCGGCACATGGGTCATGGCTTCTCCTCACGCGGGGCGCGGCGGCTCGTGGCGTCATGATCGGGGCAACAGCGTCCGTTCCGGACGCCGCCGTACGGCGGAACCTGCCCGCCGTACGGCGGGTGGTGAGCGGCGAGATTCCGCCATGTTCCCGCGTGACCTGCGGCTCCTTGTCATCGCGTGACCTGTTGTTCACCTGTTGTAGGTGGAAGGAATCCGCGGTGGTGACAACGCTGTCGATGCCCCCCACGCATCAGGAGAACCAGTGAACGTCTCTCTCACCGTCTGGTTGCTGACCATCGTCGCCCTGTGCGTCCTGGTCGGCGCCGACTTCTTCATCGGCCGCAAACCCCACGACGTGTCGGTCAAGGAGGCCGGCGTCTGGACCGTCGTCTGGGTCGTGCTGGCATGTCTCTTCGGACTCGGGCTGCTCCTCTTCGGCGGCGGGAAACCCACGGGCGAGTTCTTCGCCGGATACGTCACCGAGAAATCCCTGAGCGTCGACAACCTCTTCGTGTTCGTCCTGATCATGGGGAAGTTCGCGGTGCCCTCGCAGTACCAGCAGCGAGTGCTGATGGTCGGCGTCGTGATGGCGCTCGTGCTGCGCGCCGGGTTCATCGCGGCCGGAGCGGCGATCATCTCCGCGTTCTCCTGGGTGTTCTACCTCTTCGGCGCCTTCCTGATCTGGACCGCCTGGAAGCTCGTCCAGGACGCCCGCAAGGACGGACACGACGAGGAGTACGAGGAGAACAAGCTGCTGAAGATGGTGGAGAAGCGTTTCGGCGTGGCGGACCGCTACCACGGCACCAAGCTGTGGATCGAGGAGAACGGCAAGCGGGTCATGACCCCGATGCTGGTCGTGATGCTCGCCATCGGCTCCACCGACGTGCTGTTCGCCCTGGACTCCATCCCCGCCATCTACGGGCTCACCCAGGACCCGTACATCGTCTTCACCGCCAACGCGTTCGCCCTGATGGGGCTGCGCCAGCTGTACTTCCTCATCGGCGGCCTGCTGAAGAAGCTGGTCCACCTCAGCTACGGCCTGTCGATCATCCTGGGCTTCATCGGCGTCAAACTCGTCCTGCACGCCCTGCACGAGTCCGGCGTCCACGTCCCCGAGATCGGCATCCCCTTCTCCCTCGGCTTCATCGTCCTCGTCCTGACGATCACCACACTGACGAGCCTGCGGGCCGCGAAGAAGCAGGGGGAGACGGAGGCGGCACGGGTGGCGTGAGAGGCGCGGTGGCCGGAGCATGCATGCGCACGTCACCCCTTGACTTCGAGAGTGCTTCAAGTTCTACCGTCGGGCTGGTCGGCAAAAGTCCCGTGAACGGAGACGGACATGCGTGTGGGCGTGCACATCAACCGGTTCGACCACCCCGCGGGCGCGCCCGCTCTCGGTGCCGAGCTCGCCGCCGCGGGTGCCGCGGCGGAGGCGGCCGGGGTGAGCTGGCTGTCGGTGATGGACCACTACTTCCAGATGGAGTTCAACGGCGGCGCCGAGGACCCCATGCTGGAGGCCTACACGACCCTGAGCTTCCTCGCGGCCCACACCGAGACGGTCCGGCTCGGCGCGCTCGTGACCGGAGTGACGTACCGCCACCCCGGACTGCTCGCCAAGATCGCGACCACGCTCGACGTGCTCTCCGGCGGCCGGGCCACCCTCGGCATCGGAGCCGCCTGGTACGACCGGGAGCACGAAGGGCTCGGCGTGCCGTTCCCGCCCCTCGCGGAGCGCTTCGAACGGCTGGAGGAGACCCTGCGGATCTGTCTGCAGATGTGGGACCCGGCGGCGAACGGCCCCTTCGAAGGCACCCACTACCGGCTCGCCGAGACCCTGTGCGTACCGGCCCCGGTCAGCCGCCCGCACCCCGAGATCATGATCGGCGGCGGCGGCGAGAAGAAGACCCTGCTCCTGGTCGCCCGCTACGGCGACGCCTGCAACCTCTTCGCCACCTCCCCGGAGGAGGTCACACACAAGCTCGACGTACTGCGCGGCCACTGCGACACCGAGGGCCGGGACTACGACGAGATCCGCAAGACCATCGCCTACACGGGCGAACCGGCCACCGAGGGCGACCTGGAGGCTTTCACCCGGGACATCACCGGCTACGGCAAGCTCGGCATCGACACCGTCATCCTCGCCCCGCGCATCGGCGCCCCCGCGGCGTGGATCGAACACTTCGTCGCACCGGCCGTGGAGCGGCTCGCGGAACTGGACTAGAGCCTGGCCGGCGGATCAGGCCGACTTCAGTCAACGGGTGCCTGATCGGTCCAGGTGAGCGGGTTAGAGGGCCCCGCTCGACAGAAACCGAGTGTGGGGGAGCGCGCATCTGCAAGGCGAGGGTGAGCCGGCGCGGGGCGATGGGGCCGCCCCTCCGGCGCGAGCGAAGTCGAGAGCGGAAGAGAGTGACGACAGCGCGGCTGGGGCCCCCTCCGGGGCAGTGCGTGCCAGGCCCGCGATGTCGGCATGATCCGCCGGACCGGCCGTGGGCCTGTTGCGAAAGTGGCCTCTGCCGCGCGAGGCCCGGCACGCTCCCCCACTGCCCTAGGCGTGGGAGGTACCCCCACTCGCCGCACCGCCCGAAAGCCCGAGTACGCCCCGTACGAGGGCTTCCGTGCGGCACTTCCCCCAGCCTTCGGCCGGTGGGACCCCCAGAGCACGTACCGGACGCCGCGCGGCCGCCCTCCGGGCGACGAGGCCACTTTCGCAACAGGCCCTAACCGGCCCGCGCGGCGGAGGGCCTGCTGCGGGAGACGACGCGGGTTCCGCAGCCGTCGGTCACGCGGACCTGCAGCGAGCCGCACGCGCAGCGGGTCCACACCGTCCCGCCCGTCGCCGTGCCGTGCCGGGACACCACCTGGAAGGGCTCGGCGCCGTCCGGCCAGCCGCAGTGGGGGCAGACGGCGCGGATCGTGCTGGTCATGGTGACTCCTCGTACCTCGTGGCTGTTACGGCCGTCGCGACACAGCCCAGAGTGCAGCGGAGTCTTCGTTCACGTCCAGGTTGACTTCCTGGACCCAACCTTGAAGCGTGGGCTTCATGATTGACCTCCGCCGGCTCCACGTCCTGAGGGCGGTCGCCCACTACGGCACGGTCACCGCGGCCGCCCGCGCCCTGCACTTCACCCCGTCAGCCGCCTCCCAGCAGATCCGCCAACTCGCCCGCGACCTGGGCGTCGACCTCCTCGAACCCCAGGGCCGCGGAATCCGTCTCACCCCGGCCGCCGAGAGCCTGCTCGCGCACGCCGACGCCATCCAGGCCCGCTGGGACCAGGCCGAACTCGATCTGCGCGCCGACCACAGCGAGCCCGCCGGACCGCTCAGGGTGAGCGGTTTCCCGGTGGCCGTGTCCGTGCTGCTCGCCCCGATGGCGGTCCGGCTGCGCGAGCGGCATCCCCGGCTGACCGTCGGCATCCAGGAGTTGGGCGTGACGGAGAGCTTCGACCTGCTCTTCGAGGGGGAGATCGACCTGGCGGTCGTGGAGGCGACCCCGTACAACCCACCCATGAGTGACGTCCGCTACGACCAACAGCCCTTGCTGGACGACCCGTTCGACCTGGTCGTCCCCGCGGACCATCCCCTCGCCGGACGCGAGCGCGCCGACCTCGCGGACGCGGCGCACGAGGACTGGATCGCACCGGTCCCCGACAGCCCCTGCCGCCCCCATGTGCTCTCGGCCTGCGGCGCGGCCGGCTTCACGCCGAGCGTGGTCCACCACGCCCTGGACTGGAACGTCACGGCGCACCTGGTGGCCCATCGCCTGGGCGTCGCCCTGATCCCCCGCCTGGCCCACCTGACCCCCCACCTGCCGATCACACGGGTGCGCTGCGAAGGCAACCCCCACCGAAAGCTCCTCACCTGCACCCGCGGCGGAGCACACGAACGCCCGGCGATCACGGCAGCGCTGAGAGTTCTCCGGGATCTGGCTCCTACGGCAGTAGCTTGATGCGGCGCGCCCCCGAAGGGGCGCGGGGCTGGGTCGATATGCGGCTCCGCCGCGTGGGCGCGACCAGCCCCCACCGGCCCGCGGCCAACGAACAAGCGGGGCCGGAGTACCAAGACTCCAGCCCCTCAAGAAACGCCGCTCTGCTGCCGCAGGCGTCAGGCCGCGGCGACCTCACCCGCGTTGCTGTGCAGCTGCGCGACGACCTCGGCCAGCTGCGCGGCGACCTCGGCGTCGTCGGCCGGGTGCGTCTCGGCGAAGCGCACCAGCGAACCCGGGATGGACAGCTTGACGTCCTCGAGCACCTTGCCGCCGGCGATACCCACGGACTTGCGGGTCTCGTCCTGCGCCCACACGCCGCCGAACTGACCGTAGGCGGTACCGACCACGGCGACCGGCTTGCCGCCGAAGGCGCCGGCGCCGAAGGGACGCGACAGCCAGTCGATGGCGTTCTTCAGCACGGCCGGGATGGTGCCGTTGTACTCGGGGGAGAAGAACAGGAACGCGTCGGCGGCCTGTGCGGCCTCACGCAACTTGGCGGCGGCCGCGGGGACG
Organism: Streptomyces sp. NPDC050759; assembly: GCF_044456945.1. NCBI lineage: Bacteria > Bacillati > Actinomycetota > Actinomycetes > Kitasatosporales > Streptomycetaceae > Streptomyces > Streptomyces sp. NPDC050759. The sequence goes on from NZ_JBITGI010000003.1 coordinate 11,853, forward strand.
TCGCCCTCCACGTCGATGTCCTCGTTGTAGAAGGGGATCTCGCCGAGGCCCTCGAAGAGCACGACCTCCGCGCCCTCGGGGGCGTGCTTGACGGCCGCCTCGGCGAGCTGGCGGTTGGTCGAACCGGCGCGAAGGCTTCCGACGAGCGCGAGAATGCGAACAGACATGCGAACTCCAAGGGAGGGTGAAACATTGCCGTTACGATGCGGACCGAGGTCCGGTTATTAGTTGTACCCCTTTAACCGGACCCTGGTCCAGTTTTCTTCCCGCTGCTTTACGCTTATTTCATGTCCGCCGTCCTGCCGCCCCTGCCACCGCTGCCGACTCCACCTGATCGCACTGAGCCCGAGCTGCTCCAGCTGGGCCTCCCCGAGGACGAGCCCTGCCTGCGTGCCGACGCCGCGCGCAACCGGGCCCGGCTCCTGGAGGCGGCCACCCGCCTGGTCGCGGAGCACGGGGCGGCCGGGGTCACGATGGAGGCCGTCGCCGCGGCCGCGTCGGTCGGCAAAGGCACCGTCTTCCGCCGTTTCGGCGACCGCACCGGCCTGCTGACGGCACTGCTCGACCACTCCGAGCGCAACTTCCAGGCGGCCTTCCTCAGCGGCCCCGCCCCGCTCGGACCCGGCGCACCGCCCGTCGACCGGCTGCGCGCCTTCGGCCACGCCCTCCTGCGGCGGTCCGGCGACGAGATGGACCTGATGCTGGCCGCCGAGCCGAGCCCGGAGCGCCGCTTCACCCCCGCCCCGCGCCGGGTGCACCACAGCCATGTGACCCTGCTGCTGCGCCAGGCACGCCCGGAAGCGGACTGCGAACTGCTCGCCCAGGCCCTGATGGGCTACCTCGATCCCGCCACCATCCATCACCTCACCCGCAGGTGCGCCATGCCGCTGGAGCGCCTGGAGAAGGGCTGGGACGACCTCGTCGCCCGGCTCACCTGCACCGATCCGCCGCGGTGAGGTCGGGCCGCCCCCGGTCCGGTACACCGTCACAGCTTCTGCAAAGATGACGACCGTCATGGTGCAGATACCGAAAACGCCCGCGCCCGTTTCCCCGGCGACGCGCTCGGTTCCCACGAGCGCCGATGTGGCCCGCCTGGCCGGCGTCTCCCGAGCGACCGTCTCCTACGTCCTCAACAACACCAGCGCCGTCCGGATCAGCGAGCCCACGCGCCGCCGCGTCCACCAGGCCGCGAAGGAACTCGGGTACGTGCCGCACGCGGCCGCCCGGAGCCTGCGCGCCGGCCACAGCCGGATGGTCCTGATGCCCGCCCCGTCCATCCCGGTGGGCCCGCTCTACAGCCAGTTCATCAGTGAACTCCAGTGGGCCCTGGGCCGGTTGGACTACACCGTCGTGCAGTACGGCAGTGTCGGCCTGCAGGGCGACGAGGCCGCCCGCGCCTGGGCCGAGCTGCGCCCGGTGGCGGTCCTGGTGCCCGGCGCGGGACTCGGCCCGCAGGGCGTGGCCCTGCTCCGGCGCTCCGGTGCCCGGGCGGTGGTCACCCTCGGTCCCGAGGCGGTCGAGGGGGCCCACGCCCTCCTCATGGACCACGCGGGCGTCGGCCACAGTGCCGCCGGCCACCTGTACGCCCGCGGCCGGCGCCGCATCGGTGTGGTGGTGCCCGAGGAGTCCGGCCTGGAGGCCTTCTCGCTGCCCCGCCTGGCAGGTGTGCGCAGGGCCCTGCACGGCACCGACGCCACGCTGACCGAACTGCCCCTCGCCTACGAGGAGCAGGCCGCGGCCAAGCTCGCCGTCCGCTGGCGGGACCTCGGCCTCGACGCCGTGTTTGCGTACAACGACGAGTACGCGATGCTGTTAATGCGTGCCCTCCAGGACGAGGGCATCCGCATCCCGGAGGACACCGCGATGATCGGCGCCGACGACCTGCTCCTCGGCCGGCTGCTGCGGCCCCGGCTGAGCACGGTCCATCTCGAGCTGCCGTCCGGCCGCGACCTCGCCGAACTGGTCGACCGCGCGGTGCGCGAACCGGGCGCCGCGACCGAGACGCACACGGTGCTGGGTGCCACGGTGGTGCACCGCGACTCCAGCTGACGCAGGGAGGCCTGCCCATGCGCACCACGGTCGGGATCATCGGTGGCGGCCCCGCCGGACTGCTCCTCGCCCGCATGCTGCATCGCGCGGGGATCGACTGTGTGGTGCTGGAGAGCAGGACGCGGGAGTACGTCGAGCACCGTCAGCGTGCCGGGATGCTGGAGCAGGGCACGGTCGACGCCCTGCGCGCGTGCGGCGCCGCCGGGCGTCTGGAGACCGAGGGGCTGGTCCACCAGGGCATCGAGCTGCGGTTCGCGGGGGAGCGGCACCACATCGACTTCCCCGTCCTCACCGGTGGCCGTACGGTCACGATCTACGCCCAGACCGAGATCGTGAAGGATCTCGTGGCGCTCCAACTGGCCGAGGGGCCACCGCTGTTGTTCGAGGCGGAGGCGCTGGCGGTCGAGAAGCCGGAGAGCGACACCCCCGTCGTGCGGTTCCTGCACGAGGGCCGCGAACAGACGCTGACCTGCGACTGGATCGCGGGCTGCGACGGCTTCCACGGCATCTCCCGGGAGGCCTTCCCGGCGGCGACGAGCCGGACGTACGCGCACGACTACCCGTATTCCTGGCTCGGGATCCTCGCCGATGTCCCGCCGTCCTGCGAGGAGTTGATCTACGCCCGGGGCGAGCGCGGCTTCGCCCTGCACAGCATGCGCTCGCCCGCCGTCTCCCGGCTCTACCTCCAGGTCCCGAACGGTACCGATCCCGACGACTGGCCCGACGAGCGGATCTGGGACGAGCTCGCCGCCCGCTTCGCGATCGACGCGGACTGGGCCCTGGAACGCGGACCGATCACCGCCAAGTCGGTGACGTCCATGCGCAGTTACGTCCACGAACCGATGCGGCACGGCCGTCTCCTGCTGGCCGGCGACGCCGCGCACATCGTGCCGCCGACCGGGGCCAAGGGCCTCAACCTCGCCGTGTCCGACGTATCCGTACTCGCCCGGGCCCTGACCGAAGCGCACCGCACGGGATCGACACAACTGATCGATGAATATTCGACATTGTGTCTTTCTCGTGTGTGGCAGGCCACGCGGTTCTCGTACGACATGACTAGGATGTTGCACGCTCAACCAAATGGGGATGCGTTCGAGAGCCGGATGCAGCTCGCACGGCTGCGCCGCATCACCGCATCCCGCCACGCGGCCGCCGAACTGGCCGCCAACTACACGGGGCTACCGCTCCCCGTGTGAGTCCCACCGGTGATCGAACGGAGAGCCGTCATGTCATTGCTCGACCCCAAGAGCTGGCAGCCCCACCCCCTGTCGGGACCTGAGTACGCCGTCACCGAGCCCGCCACCGGCGACACGCTCGCCACCGTCACCCTCGCCGGCGCCGAGGATGTGGAGCGCTCCGCGGCGGCCGCCCGCGCCGCCCAGACCGAATGGGCCCGGCTCCCGCACTTCGTGCGGGCCGGGGTGCTGCGCAAGGCCGGTGATCTGTTCTCCGCCCACGCCGACGAACTGCGCGAGTGGCTCGTCCGCGAGTCCGGGTCCATCCCCGGCAAAGCCGACTTCGAACTGCACGTGGCCGCCCAGGAGTGCTACGAGGCCGCCGCCCTCGCCTCCCGCCCGGCGGGCCAGGTCCTGCCCAGCGAGGCACCCCGCCTGTCCTACACGCGCCGGGTCCCGGTCGGCGTCGTGGGCGTGATCGCGCCCTTCAACGCCCCGCTGATCCTCTCGATCCGCTCCGTCGCCCCGGCCCTGGCGCTGGGGAACGCGGTGATCCTGAAGCCGGACCCGCGCACCGCGGTCTGCGGCGGCCTCTCGCTCGCCGCCGTCCTCGCCGAGGCCGGGCTGCCCGAGGGGCTGTTCCATGTCCTGCCCGGCGGACCCGATGTCGGCCAGGCCCTGGTCGCCGACCCGCGCGTCCCCGTCATCTCCTTCACCGGATCGACCGCGGCGGGCCGCGCGGTGGGCGAGGCGGCGGGACGACACCTCAAGCGCGCCCATCTGGAACTCGGCGGCAACTCCGCGCTGATCGTCCTGGAGGACGCCGACATCGAGGCCGTCATCTCCACGGCGGCCTGGGGATCCTTCTTCCACCAGGGCCAGATCTGCATGACGACCGGCCGCCACCTCGTCCACGACTCGCTGTACGAGGAGTACGTCGAGCGCCTGGCCGCCAAGGCCGACTCCCTCGCCGTCGGCGACCCCAACCGGGAACAGGTCCACCTGGGCCCGATCATCGACGACAACCAACTCGCCAAGATACGCGGACTGGTCGAGGCCAGCACCGCCCAGGGCGCCAAGCTGGCCGCCGGTGGCACGCACGAGAAGCTCTTCTACCGCCCGACGGTCCTCGCGGGCCTCGACGACAGCACGCCCGCCTACGTGGAGGAGGTGTTCGGCCCTGTCGCACCCGTACGGTCCTTCAGTACGGTCGACGAGGCCGCCGCCCTGGCCGCCGCGGGGCCGTACGGCCTCTCGCTCGGCATCGTCACCGGGGACGCGGCCCGCGGTCTCGACCTGGCGGAGCGGATCCCCACCGGCATCGTGCACATCAACGACCAGACCGTGAACGACGAGGCGGTCGCGCCCTTCGGCGGTATCGCCGCGTCCGGTACCGGCGCCCGCTTCGGCGGTGAGGCCAATGTGGAGGCCTTCACCGACGTGCGCTGGACGACGGTACGCGCGGACGTGGCGACGTACCCCTTCTGACCCGGGGCGTTACTCGCCGTTCTGCTCGGCCTGGGCCTGCTGCTCGGCCACGGACTTGCGGACCTCGTCCATGTCCAGCTTGCGGGCCTGCCCGATGACGTCCGTCAGGGCGGATTCGGGCAGCGCGCCCGGCTGGGCGAACACCGCGACCTGGTCGCGGACGATCATCAGCGTCGGGATCGACTGGATACCGAAGGCCGCGGCCAGCTCCGGCTGTGCCTCGGTGTCCACCTTGCCGAACACCAGGTCGGGGTTGTCCTCGGCGGCCTTCTCGTAGACCGGCGCGAACTGGCGGCAAGGACCGCACCAGGCAGCCCAGAAGTCGATCAGGACGAACTCGTTGTCCGTGACCATCTGGTCGAAGTTCTCCTTGGTGAGCTCCACGGTGCTGCTCATGACGTGATCCCTCTTCCTGGTCTCGGAGCGAAGCCGTCGGCACAACACGGCCTGTCCGCCGGGTATTCCACAGCTGTCACCACTCGGTATTGCGGCGCGCGTACCCCTGGTGGCCCGAGCGCACACCACCCACCAGACTGGGCCCATGACGGAAACGGAAAACATCTCGAGCAGCGTCTACGACGTCGTGGTGCTCGGTGCCGGACCCGTGGGGGAGAACGTGGCCGACCGCACCCGTGCGGCCGGCCTCTCCACCGCGGTCGTGGAGAGCGAGCTGGTCGGCGGAGAGTGCTCCTACTGGGCCTGTATGCCCAGCAAGGCCCTGCTGCGGCCGGTGATCGCCCAGGCGGACGCGCGCCGCCTGCCGGGCCTGAGCGCCTCGGTGCAGGGCCCCCTCGACACGGCCGCGGTCCTCGCCCGCCGGGACTACTTCACCTCGAACTGGAAGGACGACGGCCAGATCGGCTGGCTGGAGAGCATCGGCGCCGACCTCCACCGCGGCCACGGCCGTCTCACCGGAGAGCGCACGGTCACGGTCACCGGGCCCGACGGCGTACGGAAGGTGCTGACCGCCCGGCACGCCGTGGCCGTCTGCACCGGCACCCGCGCCGTCCTGCCCGACCTGCCGGGCCTCGACGAGGTCAAGCCCTGGACCAGCCGCGAGGCCACGAGCGCCAAGGCGGCGCCCGGACGGCTGGTCGTGGTCGGCGGGGGAGTGGTCGCCACCGAGATGGCCACGGCCTGGCAGGCACTCGGCTCGCGGGTCACGCTTCTCGTGCGCGGGAAGGGCCTGCTCAACCGCATGGAGCCCTTCGCGGGCGAACTCGTCGCCGAGGCGCTCACCGAAGCGGGCGTGGACGTCCGCACCGGCACGTCGGTCGAGTCGGTCAGCCGCCAGAACGGCACGGTCGTGGTCGTCACCGGCACCGGCGACCGTATCGAGGCGGACGAGATCCTCTTCGCCACCGGACGCGCCCCGCACACCGACGACATCGGCCTGGACACCATCGGCCGGGAGCCCGGCACCTGGCTGGAGGTCGACGACAGCCTCCGTGTCACCGGCAGCGACTGGCTCTACGCGGTCGGCGACGTCAATCACCGCGCGCTCCTCACCCACCAGGGCAAGTACCAGGCGCGGATCGCGGGCGCGGCGATCTCCGCCCGGGCCTCCGGAGCGCCGGTCCAGGAGGACCCCTGGGGCGCGCACGCCGCGACCGCCGACCACGACGCTGTACCCCAGGTCGTCTTCACCGACCCGGAGGCCGCCGCGGTGGGCCTCTCCCTGGCGGAGGCCGAACAGGCGGGCCACCGGGTCCGCGCGGTCGACTACGACCTCGCGTCGGTGTCGGGCGCCGGCCTCTACGCCGACGGCTACCGGGGGCGGGCCCGCATGGTCGTCGACCTGGAACGCGAGATCCTCCTCGGCGTCACCTTCGTCGGCCCCGGCGTCGGCGAACTGATCCACTCCGCGACGATCGCGGTCGCGGGCCAGGTCCCGATCAGCAGGCTCTGGCACGCGGTCCCGTCGTACCCGACGATCAGCGAGGTGTGGCTGCGGCTCCTTGAGGCCTACCGGGACAACTAAGGCAGCTCGAAGCCGAGGGACGCGGCCGCCTGCTCCGGCGTCGGCTGCGTCCACCGCTCGGCCATCGCCTGGTTCGAGGACAGCGAGCGCAGCTCGGCGCGGTCGAGGTACAGCATGCCGTCGAGGTGGTCCGCCTCGTGCTGGACGATCCGCGCGGGCCAGCCGCCGAACACCTCGTCGACCGGGCGGCCGTTCTCGTCCTCGCAGGTCAGCCGTACCTGGGCAGGCCGTGCCACCACGGCCTGCCAGCCCGGCACGCTCAGACAGCCCTCGAAGAACGCCACCCGCTCGGTGTCGACCGGCTCGTACGACGGATTGACCAGGACCCGGAACGGCTGCGGAACCCGACCGCGCGCCTCCCGCACCTCCTCCGGTACGGGCGCCGGGTCCTCGATCACCGCGATGCGCAGCGGGACACCCACCTGCGGGGCGGCCAGCCCCACGCCGGGCGCCGCGTGCATCGTGATGCGCAGGGCCTCGACGAAACGGGACAGGAGGACGGCGTCCAGCTGGCCGTCGTAGCGCTCGGTGGGGCGCCGCAGGACCGGTTCGCCGGCCGCCACGATCGGCAGCGGACCGTCGGTGGCCAGGAGTTCCTCGACCAGCTCGGCAAGGGGCGCGCGATGACTCGGAGTTGCCATCGCGCCAGGATGCCATGGCACCGGGCGAGCCGCGTGCTCCTTATGTGATGCAGGTCACTTCACGCCCCGGGAACTCGACGCCCCCTTCCTCCGACTACTGGACCGCCACCGTCCCCAGCCCTCGGAGAAGCCGCCGATGTCCATCGCCCCCTCGACGACCACCGACGAGGCCCCGCAACCGGCCGCCCCGGCGCCGGCCCCCAGCAGCTGGGCCCCGCTGCGCCCGCTCGTGCTGCGCCTGCACTTCTACGCCGGCGTGTTCGTCGCGCCCTTCCTCCTCATCGCCGCCGTCACCGGCTTCCTGTACGCCGGTGCCTTCCAGGCCGAGAAGATCGTCTACCGGGACCAGATGACCGTCGCCGCCGTCGGCGACAGCAAGCTGCCCATCTCCACGCAGGTCGCCGCGGCCCGCAAGGCCCACCCCGAGGGCACCGTCTCGGCCGTACGTCCCTCCCCCGAGGACGACGCGACGACCAGGGTGCTGCTGGCCGGGGTGACGGGAGTCGACCCGGACCACACCCTCGCCGTGTTCGTCGACCCGTACACCGGCAAGGTCCGCGGCGCGCTCGAGCAGTACGGCTCCACCGGCGCGCTGCCGCTGCGTACCTGGATCGACGAGTTCCACCGCGACCTCCACCTCGGCGAGAACGGCCGCCTCTACAGCGAGTTCGCCGCCAGCTGGCTGTGGGTGATCGCGGGCGGCGGCATCGCGCTGTGGTTCTCCCGCCGCCGCGCCCTGCGCAAGGTCCGCGGTACCAGCGGGCGGCGCCGCACCCTCGGACTGCACGGCAGCGTCGGCGTCTGGGCCGCGGCCGGCTTCATCTTCCTGTCGGCGACCGGACTGACCTGGTCGACGTACGCCGGCGCCAACATCGACGAACTCCGCACCTCCCTGGGCCAGTCCACGCCCTCGGTCTCCGCGGCCGCGGGCGGCGACCACTCGGGCCACGGCGCGTCCGCCTCCGCCGGGGCCGCCGAGCACGGCGTCGGCCTCGACAAGGTGCTGGCCGCCGCCCGCACCGAAGGGCTCGGCGATCCCGTCGAGATGGTCCCGCCCGCCGACGAGTCGTCGGCCTATGTCGTACGGCAGGTGCAGCGCAGCTGGCCCGAGAAGCAGGACGCGGTCGCCGTCGACCCCACCAGCGGTGAGGTCACCGACACGGTGCGGTTCGCGGACTACCCGCTGCTCGCCAAGCTGACCCGCTGGGGCATCGACCTGCACACCGGCGTCCTGTTCGGGCTGGTCAACCAGATCGCCCTGATGCTCCTGGCGCTGTCGCTGGTCCTGCTGATCGTGTGGGGCTACCGCATGTGGTGGCAGCGCGGCCGCGGCTCCGCCTTCGGCCGGCCGATCCCGCGCGGCGCCTGGCAACAGGTCCCGCCGCAGATCCTGGTGCCCGGCGTGGTGGTCGTCGCCGTCCTCGGCTACTTCGTGCCATTGCTCGGCGTTCCGCTGGCCGGCTTCATCGTCGCCGACGTGATCCTCGGCGAGGTCGCCCACCGGCGGGGCAGGAAGGGAGTGACGGCGACCTGACACGTACGTGCCGTTCGCTACGTGTTCAGGGCGGCGAGCTCCTCGTCGGCCCGCTCGGTGATGAGGCTCAGTACACGTCCGGCGACCGCGAGGTCCTCCTCGGGAATGCCGGCGTAGACCCGGGCGGTGAGGGGGGCGGTCTCGGCGGACGTCGTCTCGAACAACTGCCGTCCGGTGTCCGTGATCCGCACCTGGGACGGCTCATGGCCGGCCAGCAGTCCCGCGGAGATCAGCTCGTCGACCACGGAGTGCGCCTCCGTCGCGTCGATCTTCAGTGCGCCGACGAGGTCCTCGACGATGCGGTCACGCTCGACCGGCCCCTCCGCGACGGCGGCCAGTCGCAGGGTGACGGACTGCTGGAAGGTCGCGCCGTGACGGGCCAGGACGCGCTCGAGAAGTGCACGGGCGGCGTAGTGGGGCAGGGCGATGACTCGGGGGTTGAGGACGGGAGTGGTGGTGGTCATGACTGCTCCTCGATGTTCGCGTTCGTCGGGTCGAGAGGTGCGTCGAGCAGGGTCGCCAGCTCGCGCTTGAACTCCCGCGTGCGCGCGCTGTCCAGGCCTCCGAGCGGTGCCAGCAGTTGCTCCAGCAGCCCCTGGACGACCTTGATGGCCCGCAGGGTCCGCTCACGGCCCTCCTCGGTCAGCGCCAGTTGCACCGCGCGCGGGTCGCGGGGGTCCCGGGTGCGTTCCAGTAGCCCGGCGCTCTCCAGGGAGCGCGCCAGCTTGGATACGTAGAGCGGTTCGAGGCCGGTGTGGTCGGCGAGGCGTCGCTGGCTCGGGCGTTCGCCGCCGCGCTGCATGCCGTACAGCGATGCCATCAGCGAGTACTGGGCGTGGGTCAGGCCGAGCGGCGCCACCGCGCGGTCGACCGCGACCCGCCACTTCATCGACAGTCGCCAGACCAGAAAACCGGGCGTCGCGCCCTCGGATGCCGTACTCATGCTCGATACGGTACATGGCTACTATGTCCATGGCTACTATTTTTGGGCAGGGCGCCTGACGGGGATCGCCTCACGGGTCTAGGTTGGGCGACATGAGCAATCTTGATCGCGAGCCGGTTCCCGCCCGGTGCGGCGGCCGCGGCTTCGTGGTGGCGGAACCCGTGCGCGAACTCCTCAGCCCTCGGCGCGTCAAGCTCGGTGAGTCCAGTGAGGTACGCCGGCTGCTGCCCAACCTGGGCCGCCGCATGGTCGGCGCCTGGTGTTTCGTCGATCACTACGGCCCCGACGACATCGCCGACGAGCCGGGCATGCAGGTGCCCCCGCACCCGCACATGGGCCTGCAGACGGTGAGCTGGCTGCACCAGGGCGAGGTGCTGCACCGCGACTCCACCGGCAGCCTCCAGACCATCCGCCCCCGTGAGCTGGGCCTGATGACCTCCGGCCGCGCGATCAGCCACTCCGAGGAGAGCCCGAAGTCCCACGCCCGCTTCCTGCACGGGGCCCAGCTCTGGGTCGCCCTGCCGGACGGCCACCGCCACACCGACCCGCGCTTCGAGCACCACGCCGAGCTGCCGCAGATCACGGCACCCGGCCTGACGGCCACGCTCATCCTGGGCGACCTCGACGGCGCACGCTCGCCCGGAACGGCGTACACCCCCATCGTCGGCGCCGACCTGTCCCTCGCCCGCGGCGCGGACGTACGCCTGCCCCTGGTACCGGACTTCGAGTACGCCGTCCTGTCCATGTCCGGCGAGGCCCACGTGGACGGCGTGCCGCTGCTGCCCGGCTCGATGCTCTACCTCGGCTGCGGCCGCACCGAACTCCCGCTGCGCGCCGAGTCGGACGCGGGCCTGATGCTCCTGGGCGGCGAGCCGTTTGAGGAGGAGCTCGTCATGTTCTGGAACTGGATCGGGCGGTCCCAGGAGGAGATCGAACAGGCCCGTGAGGACTGGATGGCCGGGTCCCGTTTCGGTGAGGTGAAGGGCTACGACGGCGCCCCGCTGCCCGCTCCGGAGCTGCCGCCGCTGCCGTTGAAGCCGCGGGGGAGGGTGCGCTGACCCGCAGGAACGCCTGCGTGTTGGTGGGCGGGCAGCGGCTCGACGGTGTGGGCGTCCTGTCGGCACCTGTGGCAGAGCCGTTGCTGACTTTACTGACGCCTCGTCAGTCCAGGTTGCGACGTTCCTTTCGAAGCCCGGTCGCTTGCGCAGGTCACGAGACGCCCCTGCGGGCGCCGGTGTTCACGCCGTCAGCCCGCTGCGGTGATCCTGATCGCGGCCACTATGCCGTCGCCCCGTAGAGTCAGCGCCGCCGGGCCTTCGTGACGCATGCAGTCGAGACGGCCGAGCGTGGTTTCCCGTCCGTCCGGTTCGCCGACGGCGATCCCCTCCGTGACGGCCATGACGAGTAGGGTCTCGCCGTCGGGGCACGCCATCTCTGCCCCCCGCGCGACGGCGAGAGTGACGATCCGCACCGTTGCCGCTGCCCGGCTCCTGCGGGTCATCACATTCATAGTGCGGACCGCGCCCGCCGTCGGCCGACAGTCGGTCGCCGCGTCGCCGGAGAAGGCGAAGGGACTCAACGGTCCGACCGCATGAGGTGCTCCGTCCACAGTCAGCACCATGCCCTCGCCCTCGACGACGGTGATCACGCGGTCGATCCCGGGGAAGGCGGAGAAGGAGCCTCCCGCGTCCACGTCCGCGACGCTCACCCGCCAGTCGAAGCCGTCCGCGGTTTCCGCCGAGGCCGGCGGCGCTTGCACGGTGCCCGACGCAACCTCCCGGGTCCTACCGCCGCCGTTCTTCCACGGCACACTGCGGTATTCGCTCCAGCGCAGAGCATCTCCGCCCATCCGCTGCCGCCTCCTTGCTCGTCACCCAGTCGACCGCCTTCACCTGCGAACCTGGGCCACTGGTCGCTCGGTCGTCGGACGGCAGGAGCGTCCAGGCACGTGATCATCGAGTGTGGGCAAGCCTACGCGTCGACCACGTGCGGAGGTCGGGGGCGCCTCACCGGACGGGCCGGCCCACGACGCTCAGCACGATGGCGAGCGCCGGGCCACATGGAAATGAGGCTCGGCTAGTTCATGAACGTCCCGGTAGTGGTCGTAGAGGCCGACACGGCGACTTCCGGAGCCGGCTCAGCCGGGTCACGCCTCTGTGGGGTGACTGGCTCCTATGCGGCCACCTTGCTCGGTGCGTCGGGAAGCAACCCTGCCTTCGCCTGGCGGTGCAACTCGCGTGCCGATTCGATCAGCTCAACGGCATCAGGTCCCCACATGACCCGCATGATGCGCTGCTCCACGTGAGGCTGCTGCGCCAGCCAGATGAGCGGCAGCATGAATTTTGTCGACGCGACGGCAACCTTGCCCTTCAACGGCCCGACGCCCATATTGCGCCGAGTCTTCCTCGAGACGGCGCCCATGACCGGGTACTCGAACAGCTTTTGGGTGAGCAGGAGCCGGGCCTGTACTCGCAGCTGGGAGATGTGGAAGTTCTGCTTGATGGATTCCTTCTGAATCCGGTGGAAGCTCTGCCCCGTCGCGGGGATGACGTCCATCGTCCAGCTGGGCCTGAACAGCTCGTCGTACTTCTCATACAGCGTCTTCAACTCGGCCATCGTCGTGGGGATCTCTCCCTCGGGCGAGTCGAAGAGGCGGCAGTATTCGGCGACTTCGGCAATGAACCGGTCCCGCTGTTCGGGGGGAAGGCGGTGAGGGGCCTTGCCGTCGCGGAAGGCGAGGTTCTCGTAGACCCACAGCATCGTGTGCATCTCCGTGAGGGCCGCCCACATGGCGTCACGCGGACCATTGGCGTCGTAGCCGCCGAGTTCGGGATGGGCGATGTCGATGACATCCCCGGCCACCTTGCCGTGGATGTTGCGCAGATGCTTGGCGACCCGCTGGGCGGTGGGAGTGTCTCCGAGCCACATGGGCGTGTGGATCCCGGAGTTCCGCTGGGCCCGGTCGAATAGGTCGAAGATGGTGAGCTCGCCCTTTCGGGCCTTGCGGGAGATCGGGTCCCAGTCGCGTACGCCGGCCACGATCGGCTTGTACGTCAGCTGAAGCGCGAACTGCGCGGGGCTCTGGAAAAAGATCACAGCCGGGTGGAGGAGCACTTCCCAGACAACGCTTCCCGGCCCGAAAACGCCGAAGTCCCGCGTCCCGTCTTCCTTCAGCGAGCCGCCCGCAGGTGTGGGCTCACCGAACCGTCGCCACCGCGACTCGGTGCCGAGCAGACGTTGCTTGGTGACGACCCGGTTGACTCGGCCGACCGAGTCAGGGCTCTTCTCTGTGGCAGCCATGTCGGACACTCCTTTGTTCACTGATGGACGACGGAGCAGCTGAAGTTACTTGTTAAGCGTTTAGCAACTGTTTTCAAGGTAGGTAATCTCTTACCATGTCGTCAACCCCCCGGACCTCCGCGACCAGCGCCTTTGAACCCGCCGGACAGGCCAAGACGCCACCCCGCACCAAGCAGGAGCGGCGCGATCAGGCGGAGCAGTCACTTGTGGAGGCCGCCAGCCGGCTCGTCGCCCGCCGCGGGGTCGACCAGACCTCGGTGGCCGACGTCGGAACGGAGGCCGGATACAGCAGGGGCCTGGTGAACCACCACTTCGGTTCCAAGGTGGCGCTGCTTCAGCGCGTGGCCCGAGAGAGTCAGCGCAGTCTCGTCGATGTCGTCGAGGCCCTGACCGGGGACCCGCTGGAGTCACTGGTTGTGTTGATCCGGTCGTACCTCACGTGGATCGACCGGAATCCCGCCGAAGCCCGTGCGTTCTTCGCGCTGTGGGGGGCCGCGCTCCCCGAGGAGTCGGTCCTGAGAGAAGTGTTCGCCGAGTTCGACAGCCGGATTCGCACCCAGATCGAGGAGTACGTGCGCGCTGGCCAAGAGCACGGGATCATCAGGATCGATGTCGAGCCCGCTGGTGTGGCGGCTGCGATCACCGGCATGTTGCGCGGTACGGGTGCGCAGCTCCTGGTTGCCCCTGGGCAGATTGATTTCGAGGCCGCATGCACCGCGTGCGAGCAGTTCGTCCGGCGCGCACTGACGGTGCCTGGTCCGTCCTCGCCCCGGGTTCGGGACTGACCCGGGGCTGTTCGATGGCCGTGAGGCGGCCGATTTCCGGTCAGGCGTACGGGTCGAAGCTGATCCCCGACGGCTTGGCGCGGTCGAGGGCGTACGGGAAGTCACCGTCGTCGATCTTGAGGGTCGCCGAGCCGAAGTCCGCGCCGATGAGCTTGTCGCGGTACCCGGCGGGATAGCCGTTCCAGCCGACGAGACGCGGGAAGAACCAGCCGCCGGTGGCGTTCTCCGGCGGCTCGTCGTTGCCGCTCGCGAACCGGAAGCAGTGGGTCGAGAGACCGTCCTTGTGGTAGACGATCTTCGGGTGGGTGCCGTCGAAACGCACCGCGGAACGGGCCGCCACCTGGTAGCCGGAGTGCTGCGAGACGGACACGTACTGGACCTGGTCGCCGAGGACCCACACCACGACGTGCTCCCAGTCGTGGGTGTGCCCGATGGCCGCCGGACCCAGGGTCGCCTGGTCCTTCTCGAAGTAACTGGCGTACATCACGGCACACCAGCCGTTGTCGCACTTCGCCCGTGAGTAGGTGTTGGCGTTGGCCAGTTGGGCGTAGTCGTGGCACTTGCCGTTGACGTCGCCGCCGAGTTTCAGTCCGGGATTGATCGTGCCGTCGGCGCCGATCGCGGCGGTGGCGTAGCAGCCGTCGCCGTCGTAGTCGTAGGCGGGGGAGAAGGTCTGCTCCAGCCCGTCGGCGTTCTGGGGCAGCAGAGTCAGGACGTTCGCGTGGGCGGTCGCGGGGATCGCCACGATGAGCGCCAGTGCGCCCAGAACCGTGGCCAGGGATCTCAACTTGCGCACGATGTCTCCGTGTTCAGCAGTAGAGGTTGGCGCCGGGGCTCACGCCGAGGATCGAGGTGAAGCGGTTGTAGGCGTCGACGCGGCTCTGGACCTGGGCCGGGCTGCGGCCGTCGCACTCCAGGGAGCCGTTGATGCTGCGGATCGTCTGGCCGAAGCCGGCCTGGTCGACCATGGCGTTGTGCGGGGTCATGGTGCCGGGGCCGGACTGGGTGTTCCAGTACCAGAGGCCGGTCTTCCAGGCCACGGCGGAGTCGTTCTGCACCAGCCAGGGGTTGTTGAGCAGGTCGAGCCCCAACGCGTCGCCCGCGGCCTTGTAGTTGAAGTTCCAGGACAGCTGGATCGGGTCGCGCCCGTAGTACGCGGCCTGTCCTGCCGGGCAGCCGTACGGCTGGTTCCCGTCGCAGTAGGTGGGGTAGTTGGCGGTGTTCTGCTCGACGATGTGGACGAGACCGCCGGTCTCGTGGTTCATGTTGGCGAGGAACGCCGCGGCCTCCTGATTCTTCACCGTGTCGCTGCCGGTGGTCGCGAATCCGGGATAGGCGCTCAGCGCCGCGACCAGGCCGCCGTACGGGTAGAAGGATTCCCGTTCGGGAACGTCTGGTTGAAGTGCGCCTCGGTGACGACGAATCCGGACGGTGTGCCGCCGCCCGAGCAGTCCCAGAGTTGTACGGCGGCTCCGTCGGCGGTGCTGCGGTCGGCGACGTCCAGACACTTGCCGAGCGCCCGCAGGGTCCCGTCACCGGAGTTGGACCAGATCTGCGCACCGGTGCCATTGCAGTCGTAGAGCTGTACGGCCGTGCCGTTGGCGGTGCTCGCGCCCGCCACGTCGACACACTTGCCGGCGAGGCCGGTGATCGTGACGGATGCGGCGTGTGCGGGCGTCACCGTGAACAGCGCGGTGAGCACGGCGGCGAGGACGGGGAAGACCGCGAAGCGACCGCTGCGGAGGGATAAGGACATGGATGAGCACGCTCCTTGAGGGGGTGACGGAGGCCGCCCCCCGACTACGAGGGGCGGCCGAAGGACGGAGCTCTACGGGTAGCTGGTCAGGTTGGCCACGTTGGTCGAGGAGTTGGACGGGCCGCCGGTGCCGTTGACGACGTGCCGGATGGTGCCGGTGCCGCCGAGGGAGACCGTCACCATGCTCTGGAAGCGCACGCCCGCCGTGCTGGGCGCCTCGATGGCCCGTTCCGCGGCCACTCCCGGGTTGACGTTGAAGTAGCAGTAGCTGCCGAGGCCGTAGGCCTGGTGGCTGGTGACCGAGTCGGCGACCTTGTAGGCGGCGTAGCCCTGGGTGGAACCGTTCGTCCAGGCCGCCTGGTTGGGCGGGTCGTAGGGCATCTCGTTCTGGTAGAAGTACGTGCGGCCGCCGTTGCCGTTCCAGACGGTCTGGTACTTCTCGTAGTGCTCGACGAACAGGCCGTATGCCGTGACGTTGTCGCCGTTGACGATCAGGCCCGTGTCCGCGGTGTTGGTGGTCCAGCCGACACCGCTGCCGTGGTCGGCGCGCCAGATCCACATGTGGTCGCCGATGACGTTGTCGCTGTTGATCACGAGGCTGGTGGTCGCCTTGCCGACACCGGCGCCGCCGACGCGGAAGTACACGTCGTGCAGCGAGGTCGGGTTCGCGGCGTGGGAGGCGGAGGAGCCGGCCGGTCCGACCTCCATCAGGGTGGGCGAGTTGGTGGTGCCCGCGTCGAAGAGGACGCCCGCGACCTTCACGCCGTCGACGTCGGCCACCTTCATCGCGGTGATCCCGTTGTCCGGGACGAAGGTGGCGAGGCCGAGGCCGAGTACGACGGTGTCGGGGCGGTTCACCTGGAGTGTCTGGTTGAGGTGGTACACGCCGGGGGTGACCAGGAGGTTCTTGCCCGCCGCCAGCGCCGCGTTGATGTCCGCGGCACTCGCGCCCGGCTTCACGACGTAGAAGGTGTCCAGGGACAGGGAGCTGCCCGGCGGTGAGCCGTTGGCCCAGCTGGTGCCCGAGGAGTTGGACCGCACCGACGGCACGAACACCTTGTACGCGCCGTCGCCGTCGACGTACAGGAAGGGCTTCTCCCGGCTCACCGGGGACTGCGCGACCGTGGTGTGGGGCGGGTTGGGGAAGCTGGTGCCCGGGACGCCCTGGCTGCCGACGAAGACCATGTTCCAGTTGGCGCCGGTCCAGCTGCCGAGTTGGGAGTTGCGGGTCAACCACTGTTGCTGGCTTCCGGAGTTGACCTGTCCGTCGATCTTCGTGTCGGCGAGCAGGCCGCCGCTGGACCAGCCGTTGTCGTCGAGGGCAAGGTTGCCGCGCAGGTGCATCCGGCGGTATGCCGCCGCCTGCGAGACCGCCCAACGGTCGCTGCCGTTCGTGGGGTTGACGGACAGGTTCTCGGCCCCGCGCCAGAAGTTCTGCGTCGCGTTGCCCTGGAACCAGTCGGCCTCGGCGTGCACCGCGCCGTTGACCGTGACCGAGTCCGGGCTCAGGCCGAGCCCCGCGACCTGCGTGTAGAAGCCGACGTTGACGTCCGCGCTGTAGGACCCCGGCTTGAACAGGACGGCGTAGCGCTGGGCGCCGAACTGGTTGGTCTCCTGCTGCTGGAAGATCGAGTTCAGCCGCGACTGGATCGTCGAGGACGACATCGACGGGTCGAAGACGACCACGTTGGGCCCCAGGTCAGGGTTGGTGGCCGACTGGGCCGCGGGGACCACCTGGAAGCGCTGGGCCGCGCTGCCGTTGCACGGGTACTGCACGAACTGCACGCTGTCGGCGGTCGAGGCGCCCGGATCGTCCAGACACTTGCCGCTGTTGCGGTTGACGAAGTGGTAGGCCCCGCCGCCCTCGTGGACGGGAAGCCACTGCTGGTTGGCGCCACCACCGTAGGCCCAGAGGTGGACAGGCGCGTTGTCGGCGGTGGAGACGTCGGCCACGTCCACGATCTGACCGGTCGCGTTGCGGTTGCCGATACGGACGTAGCCGTCGCTCGTGGCGGTGAAGCTCCACTGCTGGGCCGTGGTGCTGTTGCACGCGTACTGCTGGACGACGGTTCCGTTGGCGGTGCCGGCCGACCTGGCGTCCAGACACCGTCCGCTTGCCGCGTTCATGACAGTAGAAAAGCCGGTGGGGAGCGCGGTGGCGGCACCGGCGGGTGTGGAGAGGGAGGTCAGGAAAGACGCGGCGGCCACCGTGACGAGGGTGGCGCCGGATCTGCGGAGGCGCGTGAGGGTGTGCATGCGCAGAGCCCTTCGTGGGGGGTGAGGGTGTCGCGAGGTGTCTGGCTGACCCGTGAACCTAAAGGTATGGACCACTTACGTCAAGAGATGAAGTAAGGTTTGAGGGAAGGAGAGTCACCCTCACGCCTCGGCGTTCTGATTGGGTGGGCGTCCGGGGGTACCCGGCCGGCATGAAGCTGCATCTTCCTATACACAAAGAGAGTCACGGCAGCGACGAGGCTCCGGAACGCGAGGTCCCGCGGGCTGAGGAGGTGGGCCCCGGACCCGCCGTGGAGCGGCGTGCGCCGGATACGCCCTCGCAGCTGCCGAAGCCGGCGTGGGGAGCGGTGCTGCGGGGCAGCGTGCGGGAGTTCAAGGACGACGAGCTGACCGACCGGGCCGCCGCGCTGACGTACTACGGCCTGTTGTCGCTCTTCCCGGCCCTGCTGGTCCTGGTGTCGCTGCTCGGCCTGACCGGCAAGTCCGCCACGGACACGGTGCTCAAGAATCTCAAACAGTTCACTCCGGGTTCCGCCCGCGACATCATCACCGGGGCCGTCGAGCAGCTGCAGAACAACGCGGGTGTCGGATCCCTCATGGCGATCGTCGGCATCGTCCTGGCGGTGTGGTCGGCGTCCGGGTACGTGGCGGCGTTCATCCGCGCGGCCAACCGGGTCTACGACATGCCGGAGGGCCGCCCGATCTGGAAGATCCTTCCGGTGCGGGTCGGCCTGACGGTCGTCCTGATGGTGCTGGCCGTCGTCAGTGCCCTGATCGTGGTCTTCACCGGCACTCTGGCCCGCAAGGCGGGCACGGCGCTCGGGATCGGTGACACCGCCCTGACGGTGTGGTCGATCGCCAAGTGGCCCGTCCTGGTGGTCCTGGTCACGATCATGATCGCGCTCCTGTACTGGGCCACCCCGAACGCCAAGGTGAAGGGGTTCAGGTGGATCACACCGGGCAGCTTCCTCGCCCTGGTCATCTGGCTGCTCGCGTCTGCGGGATTCGCGTTCTACGTCGCCAACTTCGCCTCGTACAACAAGACCTACGGCACCATGGCCGGTGTCATCGTCTTCCTGATCTGGCTGTGGATCAGCAACCTGGCGATTCTTCTGGGCCTGGAGTTCGACGCCGAGACCGTCCGGCAGCGGGCCATCGCCGGCGGCCTGCCGCCCGACAAGGAGCCCTACACGGAGCCGCGTGACACCAGGAAGTGGGACGAGCAGGACCTGCGCCGACTCGACGACTCGGGACCGGCGCACAGCGGGTGACGGATGGATCCGTACTCGGACGGCCTATCTCGGGGAGCATGAGGACAACCGCAGGTCATGAGGTTGCAGACAGACTTGCTCGACGTCGATCGGGCTCTCACACGGCAGGTGGCTTCCCGGATCCCGTCGGGCGTGGCCAAGGCGCTGTCGGCGGTGGAGGAGTCCGCGGAGAGCAGCAAACTGTGGTGCGGTGCCGCTGCCGCGATGGCGTGGCGGGGCGGGGTGCGCGGCCGCAAGGCCGCGGCCGCCGGACTCGTGGCCATGGTGGTCGCCCAACTGGCGTCGAACGGCCTGTGCAAGCAACTGGCCGACCGCCCCAGGCCACCCGCGGAGTGGATCCCGCACGACGAGGTCGCCGACCGCCCCGACTCGTCCTCGTTCCCCTCCGGGCACACGGCGGCCGCGGTCGCCTTCACGGCCGCCGTCGCCCCCACCTGGCCGGCCGCGGGCGCGCTGTGCGCGGTGCCGACCGCCCTGGTGGCCGTGGAACGGGTGCAGTCGGGTGCCCACTACCCCAGCGATGTCGCCGCCGGCGCCGCCATCGGCCTGGCCGGCGCCTGGCTCGCGCGTCGTGCTCCGGCTCTGCTCCTGCGCGTCCTGCTCCACTGAAACGCCAGGCCAGGACCCAGCTCTCAGCGTCTCGCCGCCCCGCTGCTCGCGCGGATCACGAGGTCCACGGGGACGAGTGACTCGGGGTGCGGCGGTTGTGCCGAGTCGTCGATCCGGCTCAGCAGGAGCCGCAGCGACCGGGTGCCGATCTCCGCGAAGTCCGTGCGCACGGTGGTCAGCGGCGGCAGCAGATGCGCGGCCTCGGGGATGTCGTCGTAGCCCACCACGCTGATCTCGCCCGGCACCGAGCGCCCCGCCTCGTGGAATGCGTGCAGGACGCCGAGGGCCATCTGGTCGTTGGACACGAAGACCGCGGTGACGTCCGTACGCCGGGCCAGCCGGCGCCCCAGGTGATAGCCGGAGTCGGCGCTCCAGTCGCCGAACAACGGCTCGGGGATCCGCGCACCGGCCGCCTCCAGCGTGGAGCGCCAGCTCGCCAGCCGGTGGTCGGCGGAGGTCCAGCCGCTCGGGCCCGCGATGTGCCAGACGGTCCGGTGGCCGAGCCCCAGCAGATGCTCGGTGGCCTTGCGGGCGCCCTTGCGGGAGTCGCCGGTGAGCCGCTCGGTCTCCGGGTCGAAGCCGTTCTCCAGCACCACCAGCGGGGTGTCGAACCGGGTGTCCGCCAGGGCGTGGCCCACCCACAACTGCGGGGCGATGGCGATCACGCCGTCCGCGCCCTCGGCCGAGAGCCGGTCCACGGCCTCGACGACCGTGTCGTGCTCGGCGGTGTCCAGGGAGATGGAGCTGAGCAGATAACCGGCCTCCTGGGCGGCGGTGTTGATCGCGGTCAGGATCGCGGACGGTCCGTAGCGCGCCGCGTCGAAGGTGATGACCCCGAGCATCCGGGTCCGCCCGCTGGCCAGCGACCGGGCGCTGCGGCTGGGCCGGTAGCCGAGGGTCCGCATGGCCGTCAGGACCGCCTCGCGGGTCTCGGGGCGGACGGACGGATGCTCGTTGAGTACACGGGAGACGGTCTGCTTGGAGACCCCGGCCAGCCGGGCCACGTCGTCCATCACCGGGCGCGAGCCGGCGAAGTTGCGTCGGCTGCGCCCCTTCGGGACGGCTCCCTCGGCGGCGCTTGGGGTCATGGTGGCGGTTTCCTCGACGTGTGGTGGCGGTGGTACGGCGGTGCCGGCCCGCCCCGGGCCACAGCATAGGCGGGGCGGTCCCGGGGATCCGGCGGCGGCATCCGGCTCCGGGGCAGGTCAGCCCGCCCGGACCGACCAGGTGTGCCGGGTGATCCACTCGGCGTGGGTGACGGCGGCCGCCTCCCGCTCACCACGCGCCTGCTCCGGCAGATACACCGGCGCCCCGGCGTGCAGGGGCAGCACCCGCAGCCGCAGACCCTCGGCCCGCAGGGCGTCGGCGGGCAGCCGGTCCAGGCCGATGTCCCAGACCTCTCCCGAGCAGAACTGGTCGGCGACGAGCGTGTCTCCCACGTACGCCCGCCCCACGTCCCCGCTCCAGTGCAGCCGCAGCAGGGTCCCCGGCGGCAGCGCGTCCGGCACCTCGACGCGGTACTCGGCGGCCACGGTGTCGACGTACTTGTCGGCCGGCGCGCTCGCCCGGCCCAGGACCCCGGTGACGGTCTCGGCAGGGGGCCCGGCGGCCCGGACGAGGGTCACCTTCACCGCGGAGCCCTCGCCGGCCGACGCCTTCGGGGCCGCGTACCGGGTGAACACCCCGTCGGTGACCGCCTCCGCCGTCACCCCGTCCACCACGGGCGCCCGCTCGGGTGCGGGCAGCACGGCGAACGACGTCGCCGTCCCCGAACCGTGCAGCCGTACCTCGTCCCGGTCGAAGACCACACCGTCACCGCACAGCACCAGCCGCTCGGCACCCCACGCCCGGCCCCGGTAGGCGGTACGGGCCGTCGCCGGGTCCAGCACCAGCAGGCCGACCCGCCCGCCGTCGGCGGTGTCCACCTCCACCAGGGCGTCGGTGCCGGGACGCAGCCCGGTCACCAGGAGCCGGTCGCCGACCGGGGTGACGTCGCCGCTGGGCGTGCGCAGAGCGGATACCGTGACCGCGTCCAGGGCGAGTTCGGGCGCGATGCCGTCCGTCGCGGCCAGCACCAGGACCGTACGGCCGCCGACGTCGACCGTGCAGACCGGCTGGGCGGTGGCCCACTCCAGCCGCAGACCGGCCACGTCGAGACGCAGCGGCCAGCAGAAGTACGCGCCGCTCGGAACCGTGACAGGAACGCTGGGCAGGGTCAACTCGCCACTGCCATAGGGGAACTCGACCGTGAACGAGGTCTCCGGGTGCTCCGGGAGCTGTTCGTGCGGCTGGTGGTTGTTGACGAACAGGAAGCCCGAGGTGCCGTCACCGCGCACCGCCCAGCGCAGGGTGTCCCGGTCGAACTGCCCCTCCGGCCGCCGCTCGGGCAGTGCCGACTCCATGGGGGCGATCAGATGCCCGAAGTCCGCCAACAGCAGGTGCTGCATCCGGAGTTCGTGGTAGGTCCGCCGGTACTGGCCGTACTCGCCGAGCGGTGCCTGGAAGTCGTACGTCAGGACGGGCAGGTCGTTCGGATAGCCGGTGGCGTGCGACTCCTGCAGGGTGCTGAGCTCACCCGCGGGGTTGGTGCCGCCGTGGAACATGTAGTAGCCCTGCCAGACCGAGCCGCAGCCGATCTTGGTGAGGCCGAGCGCGCCGATGTCGTCGGGATCGACGTACGGCCGGCGGTGGTACGAGACCGCCATGCCGCCGCCCAACTCACAGGTGGCCCAGGGGAACCGGTCCGCGAAGGCGTCGGGCTCGCTGCCCCGCACGCTGACCGGGCGCAGGTCGGATCCGATGCCCTCGTCGTCGCGCTGGTGGGTGAAGAAGAAGTGCTTGCGGCAGGTGTCGGGCCAGCCGCCGTCGGCCTCGGTCCAGAAGGCCTCGGTGTAGCCGCCGTACAGCGGAAGCAGCTCGTCCGGCGGGAGTCGGACACCGCCCCAGGCGGTCGACGTCCACAGGGGCGCGCTGAGGCCGGCCTCCTGGGCCATCCGCTTCAGCGTGAGCAGATGGCCGGGCTGGTCGTAGAGCTCGTTCTCGATCTGGATCGCCACGATCGGGCCGCCGTGGGCCCGGTCGAGGCCGCTCAACTGCTCGGCGATCGCCGCGAACCAGGGGCGTACGGCGTCCAGGTACACCGGGTCGTCGGTGCGGGGGGTGCAGTCGCGGGCCAGGACCCAGTCGGGCAGGCCGCCGTTCCGGACCTCCGCATGGGACCAGGGGCCGACGCGGGGGATGAAGTCCAGGCCGTGGCGGGCGCACAGCTCGGCGAAGCGGCGCAGGTCACGGTCGCCGTCGAAGCGGACGCGGCCCTCGATCTCCTCGTGGTGGATCCAGATGAGGTAACTGGCGACGGCCGTGACCCCGCCCGCCTTCATCTTCAGCAGCTCCTCCTCCCACTCCCTGGCCGGATAGCGGGAGTAGTGGAACTCGCCGGACACCGGGAACCAGGGATGGCCGCCGCGGGTGAGCCAGCGGCTGGTCACCTCGATCGGGTCGGGCACCCCGGGAGCGTCCGCGAAGGGCAGGTGCCCGGTCAGCGGAGGCCCGGCGGGAGACGGGATGCGCAGGTGGTGCGGGCGGGTCATCAGTCGCTCTCCGGTCCGAGGTCGGGCGTGTCCGTGAGCCGGGCACGCGTGCCCGTGGTGGCGTGCAGTTCCAGCAGGACCAGTTCGTTGGTGCCGGGGCGGAGGACGGGCGCGGGGACGTACAGCGTGTGCTGCGGGCCCCGGTTCCAGTAGCGGCCGAGGTGGAAGCCGTTGACCCAGGCCTGGCCCTTGGTCCAGCCGGGCAGGGCGAGGAAGGTGTCGGCCGGGGTGTCCACCTCGAAGGTGCCCCGGTGGAAGGCGGGTACGGCGTCCGTGGTCGCCCCCGACGGGCCGAACGGCACGGCGGTCAGGTCGTCCAGCGGCACGGCCCGGCACTCCCAGCCGCGCAGGTCGGTGCCCTGGAAGGACACCGGGCCGAGCAGCCCCTTCGGTGCCCCGATGCGCGGCCCGTAGTTGACGCCGCCCATGTTCTCCACGAGCACTTCGAGGACGGCACCTGTGTGCGGGACGCGCACGGGCAGTGTCTCGTCGTGCCGCTCCCGCTCCAGTACGCCCACCGAGGCGCCGTCGACGAAGACCTGAGCCCGGTCGCCGACCCCGCCGGGGAAGTGCAGCAGACCGTCACCCGAACCGGGAAGCGTGGTGCGGTACAGGACGTAACCCGTGTGCACGCCCAGCTCGTTCATCGTCGCGGGGGTTTCGGTGCTGGTCGGCGGAAGTCCTCGGACATACGACAGCAGCGGCGCCCGGTGGTCCAACTCGACCTCCGTGAGCGGGAGTTTGGGCGCTGGTGCCGGAGCCGGCTCGTCCGGTGCGGCCGTGTGCCGGGCGATCACCTCGCGGAACGCGTGGTACTTGGGGCCGGGGTCGCCGCTCTCGGTGAGCGGGGCGTCGTAGTCGTAGGACGTGACGGTGGGCTCGTAGGCGTGCTTGTGGTTGGCGCCGTTGGTGAAGCCGAAGTTGGTGCCGCCGTGGAACATGTAGATGTTGACCGACGCGCCGGCCGACAGCAGACGGTCCAGGTCGGCCGCGGCGTCGGCGGCGGGCCGTACGTGGTGCGGGCCGCCCCAGTGGTCGAACCAGCCGACCCAGAACTCCGAGCACATCAGCGGACCCTCGGGCTGATGGGCGCGGAGCGCGGCCAGGTTCTCCTCGACCCGGCTCCCGAAGGTGACCGTGGCGAGCGTGCCCGGGAGGGTGCCGGCCGCCAGGTGCTCGGGGTTGGCCTGGTCGCAGGTGTACAGCAGCTCCTCGACGCCGCGGTCCCGCAGTGCCTGGTGGACGTGCTTGAGATACGCGGTGTCGTCGCCGTACGCCCCGTACTCGTTCTCCACCTGCACGGCGATCACCGGACCACCGTGCGCGGCCATGAACGGCCGTAGTGCGGGCAGGAGTCGGTCCAGATAGCCGTCGAACGCCGTCGTGAAACGGGTGTCGCTGCTGCGCAGCCGGATGTCGGGGTCAGCGAGCAGCCAGGAGGGCAGACCGCCGTCGTCCCACTCGGCGCAGATGAACGGCCCCGGGCGCAACAGGACCTGCAGACCCTCCTCCTGGGCGAGGTGCAGCCAGCGGGGCAGATCGAGGAAGCCGTCCAGGACCAGGGTGCCGGGTTCGGGCTCGTGCAGGTTCCAGGGCAGATACGTCTCGATCGTGTTGAGACCCATCAGACGTGCCTTGCGCAGCCGGTCGGTCCACTGGTCGGGATGGATCCGGAAGTAGTGCATGGCCCCGGAGATGATCCGGAACGGCTCGCCGTGCAGGAGGAAACCGTCGGAGGTCGTCGTCAGAGCGGGCATGCGGGGCATCCCTTCGAGTCAGCGGGAGTTCAGCGGGTCCGGGTACTGCGGATGAGCCAGAGGGTGGCGGCCAGACACAGTGCGGAGACTCCGCTCAGCAGGAGCGGAACGGCCCGGATCCCGGACCATTCGATGGCCTTGCCCAGCGCCGGTCCCGCCGCCACACCGCCGATCATCGAGGCGGCGATGACCAGCGCGCCGGCGCGTCGGGCGCCGGGGGCGGCCCGGTGCAGCCAGGGCAGCCCGGTGGGGAAGATCGGCGCGATGAACAGACCGACACCCGCGTACGCGTAGGGCGCCAACTCCCGTACCGACGCCAGGAGCAGACAGACCGTCATGCCCGCGCAGGACACGGTGATGATGGCCTGTGCCGAGTACCGCAGGGCGATCGGGGCGACCAGGAAGCGGCCCAGCGTCATCATCAGCCAGTAGACGGAGGTGGCGGTCGCGGCCACCCCGGCGCCGTATCCCACGGTCTCCAGATGGGTGGGCTCCCAGCCGCCGACGCCCGCCTCGATGCCCACGTGCAGGACGTAGAGGGCGACGAACACGGAGAGCACCGAGGCCAGGCTGCGGCCGAGAGCGCCGGGGGAGTCGGGAGCCGTGCCGGACGGCTGGGGCGCCCGGTTGCGTACGCCCTTCAGGCACAGCAGCAACGGCAGGTTGGCGAGCGCGAAGCCGAGGAAGACCGCCGGATAGTGAGCGGCACCCACCACACCGATCAACGCCGGACCGAGGATCGCGCCCACCCCGAAGTGCGCGTTGAGGATGTTCAGCATCGCGGTGGAACGGTGGCCGAAGCCGACCGCGAACAGCTGGTTCAGACCGTAGTCGATGCCGCCGAAGCCGAGACCGGCGAGCAGCGCGGCGGTCAGGGCTGACGGCCAGTTCGGCGCCAGCGCGAAACCCGCCGCGCCGAGCGCCATCAGCAGGTAGGAGGCGCCCAGGATCCGCCGGTTGCCGATCCGGCCGAAGAGCCGGTCGAACAGCAGGACCCCGGCGACCCCGCCGACGAAATGGGCGCTGAGACCGAGTCCGGCTCCCGAGGGAGACAACCCGAACTCCTCGCGGAACGCGGGGATCGCCGGGCCGTACAGCGCCTGGAGTGCGCCGATGAGCACGAAGCCGACGCAGGAGGCGACCACGGCGGCCGGGCTGAAGACCGGAGCGCGCGGGGGCGCCAGTGTGGAGGACATGGATGTCGATGTTACCGGTAACATGCCGACCGTCAAGATCTCCGGACAAACAGGGAGCGGGGAGCGGTCTTGGACTGGTGGTCCAGTGATTGGATTGCTAGTCTAGAGTTGCTGTCGGAGGCGGGAGGACGCGATGGAGGCCGAGCGGGACGCGATCGTCGCCGCGCTCAGATCGGTGGTCGACGGGATCGCGGCGACCTTCGGGCCGGTGTGCGAGGTGGTGCTGCACGACTACCGCAGGCCGGAGAAGTCGGTGGTGGCCATCGCCGGCTCGGTGACCGGGCGTACGGTCGGCGGGGCGATGAGCGAGATCGGCATGCGGATGGTCGCCCGTGGCGACGAGGCGGCCGACGAGCTGAACTACGTCACCCGGACCGATGCCGGCAAGCTGGTCAAGTCGTCGACGATGCTGCTGAGGGACTCCTCGGGCGCGGTCTTCGGCGCGCTGTGCGTCAATGTCGACGTCACCGCGGCGAGCGAGGTCCATGCCTTGCTGGGAGCCCTGGCCGGGATCGGCACAGCCCCCGAGGAGCCGCCCGTCACCACCTTCGGCGACGACATCGACTCCGTCGTCGACGTCATGCTCGACGCGCACCGCCATCAGTCGTGGGCGCTCCTCGACCGCGCCGGGCGCCTGGACCTGTTCCGCAGCCTGGACGAACGGGGCGTGTTCGCGGTCCGGCGGGCGATCGAGCAGGTGGCCGGACGGCTCGGGATCTCGCGCGCCTCCGCCTACAGCTACCTCTCCCAGTCCCGAAAACAGGCGAACACAGGAGGGCACTCGTGACGATCATTGGAGGGCACTCGTGACGACCACCACCCCGCCGGTCACCCTGGACGCCGTCCGGGATGCGGCCGCCCGGCTCCGGGGCGTCGCGCACCGCACACCGGTGCTGCGCTCACGGACCCTCGACGCGCTGGTCGGCGCCGAGGTCTTTCTCAAGTGCGAGAACTTCCAGCGGGTCGGCGCCTTCAAGTTCCGCGGCGCCTACAACGCGGTCTCCCGGCTGACCCCGGAGCAACTGGCCCGGGGCGTCGCCGCCTACTCCTCGGGGAACCACGCCCAGGCCGTCGCCCTGGCCGCCCGCGAGCTCGGCACCACCGCGGTGATCGTCATGCCCGAGGACGCCCCGCCCTCCAAGCGGGCGGCCACCGAGGGCTACGGCGCCGAGATCGTCACGTACGACCGCTACACCGGCGACCGCGAGGCCATCGCCGAGGCCCTGGCCGCCGAGCGGGGCCTGGCGCTCATCCCGCCGTACGAACACCCGCACGTGATGGCGGGACAGGGTACGGCAGCCCTCGAACTCCTGGAGGAGACGGGCGAGTTGGGCGCGCTGCTCACTCCGGTCGGAGGCGGCGGACTGATGGCGGGCAGCGCCACCGCCGCCAAGGGGCTGCACCCGGGTATCCGCATGGTCGGCGTGGAACCGGAGGCCGGCGACGACACCAAGCGGTCTCTGGAGGCGGGGCGGCGCATCAGTGTCCCGGTACCGAAGACCATCGCCGACGGACAGGCCCTGCACACGCCCGGGGAGCTGACCTTCTCGGTGAACAGGCGGCTGGTCGACGAGATAGTGCTGGTCTCCGACGACGAGATCCGCGACGCCATGCGGTTCGCGTTCGAGAGGCTGAAGATCGTCGTCGAGCCGAGCGGCGCGACTCCGCTGGCCGCCCTGCTCGGCGGCCGGGTGAGCGGCCTGCCGGACCGGATCGGTGTGATCGTCTCCGGTGGCAATGTCGACGCGGAGCGCTTCGCGCGGCTCTGTGCGGGTGGCATCTGAGGCGGCGGGGTCAGGGCGGGCGTCGTCACTCGAATGGCAGTCCGGACTGGACAGGCGGACGATGGGGTGGTGGGGCTCGGCCGCCGCCGGTGCCGTCCAGGAAGGGCGGGAGACGGAGACCGGCCCCGGCCGTACCGCAACACGGCCGGAAGGGAGAGCCGTCATGTTTGAGGTGAAGACGCTCGACAAGCCGGACGAGCGCCGCGATTTCCCGCGTGGCCACCTCGAGGCGGTCCACATGAGCGGGCTGGACTTCGCCGTGGGCACCTTCGAACCGGGCTGGCGCTGGTCCGAGTCCGTGGCACCCATCGCGGGCACCAAGAGCTGCCAGGTCCACCACAACGGCTATGTGGTCCAGGGCCGTATGCGCATCGCCATGGACGACGGCGGCGAGGGCGAAGTGGGCCCCGGCGACATCTTCGTGGTGGCACCCGGGCACGACGCCTGGGTCGTCGGCGACGAGCAGTGCGTGGTCTACGACTTCGCGGGCGGCATGGCGAAGGACTACGCGAAGGGCAAGTGAGGCACAGCCGTTCCGTACCGTCACCTCTCACACCGTGACGACGATCTTCGCGCGGGCGTGCTCCACCTCCAGATGCCGGATGGCCTCGGCCGCCTCGCCGAGCGGATACGTCCGCTCGACGGCCGGGGCGATCTTCCCTGCCTCGGCGAGTTCGCGCAGAGCGGTGAGGTTCTCTCGCCCTGCCATCGGAAACCGATCGGTCTAACTCTACCGACGTAGGTAAACCGATCGGTTTCTCGATGTTCCTGGAGACTCGTATGACCGCCACACCGCGCTGTACCCGCAGTTGACGTCCTGAGTCGCGTGGAGGCGCGCGGCGCGGTCCACCGGTGGAAGCCCCCTCCGAGGGTGGCGACGGTACGGGTGTTGGTGTGGACGAAAGTGCCGCCGAGCGGTGGCCCTGTCCCGCACCCGCGGACCGGGATCGCCGCCCAGGTGCCGCCTCCGCACCGACCGCACGCCGGGGCGTGGAACGCGGCGATCCGACGAGCCGCGACCCGGCCTGGACGGCATCGAGCGCGCCCGTCTCCCGCCCGAGCGGTTTGTCAGATCGGCAGCAGGCGCCCCACCAGTGCGCTGAGCTGCCGGACGTTACGGCACTCGTGCATCTCCACCAGCTCGGCGTACTCGTGCGCGGCCGAGTCGCCCGTGCCCCACTGCGCACGTGCCTCCGGGTTCAACCAGTAGACGCGGCGCGCCCGTTCAGTGATCTCCCGTACGGCGGGCAGGTTCGGGTCGCTCATGTTGGTGCGGGCGTCACCGAGCACGAACACCGTCGTGCGCGGGCTCAGCGCATCCCCGTACAGCGACGCGAACTCGCCCAGCGCCACGCCGTAGTCGCTGCTGCCGTGCCACCCCGTCAGCGTCGCCTCGGCCCGGATGCGGGCGCCGAGCCCCTCCGGGTCGGCCGCGCCGTGTTCGAGGAGCCGGGTGATCTCGTCGAGGCGGTTGACGAAGGCGAACACCCGCACCTTGCTGAACTGGTCGTGCAGCGCCTGCACCAGCAGCATGGTGAAGTCCGAGAACCCCGACACCGAGCCCGACACATCGCACAGCAGCACCAGTTCGGGCCGGGCCGGCCTGCGTCGCCGCAGGACCGGTTTCATCGGCACCCCGCCCGTCGACAGCGAACCGCGCAGAGTCCGCCGTAGATCGATACTGCCCCGCGCGGCACGGCGCCGACGGGCCGCGAGCCGGGTGGCGAGCTTGCGGGCCAACGGCTGCACCGTGCACCGTAGTTCGGCCAGCCGGTCCTTCCCGGCGAACAGGAAGTCGACCCGGTCCGTCGTCGGGGCCACCGCCCGCCGCGCGAGCTCGTCCCTGCCCCGCCGCTCGGCGACCCGCCGCCGGGCCTCCGCCGCCACCAGCGCGCGGAACGCCTCGATGCGCCGCCGGAGCTCGTCCTCAAGGAGCCGGTCCGTGAACCCGGACATCCCCTGCTGCCCCCGGACGTCGTCGCGGACACGCGCGAGCAGCGTCTGCGGGCGCAGCCGGTCGAGGGTCTGGTACGACGACCAGCCGTCCGAGGACGGGGAGTTGCCGTATCCGCCGAACCCGTCGACCGCCTCCGCGGCGAGGCGGGCCATCAGTGTCTCGTCGTTCGCGGCGAGGGCCTTGGCGAGACGCTCGCGCAGTTCCTCGCGGTCCACGGGGCCGGTGCCGGGCGCACCGACGCCCCGCGGGAAGTACAGGTCGAAGACCGGGTCGAACACCTGCCGTTGGGCCGTGCCGTGCAGCAGGGTCGCCGCCAGGCCCTCCCGCAGCCGCTCCCGGTCCGCCAGGCCCAGCGCCTCGACCGCCTGAGCCGCGTCCACCGTCTCGCCGGTCCCGATGCGGACACCGTGCGCACGCAGGGCGCCGACGAGGGAGGTGAGCCGCTCGGCGGTGCTCACACCGCGTCCAGGTCGAGCTTGGCCCCCGCCTTGAGGATGTCGTCCTGGTGCTTGAGGAGCACGCCCAGACTGTCCCGTACGACCGTCTCGTCGAGGTGGTCCGCGCCGAGCGCGAGCAACGTGTGCGCCCAGTCGATGGTCTCCGCGACCGAGGGCACCTTGCGCAGGTCCATGGCCCTGAGCGCCCCCACGACCCGGACCACGGACTTCGCCAGCGCCTCGTCCAGGCCCGGCACCCGCAGCCGTACCATCCGGCGCTCCAGCTCCTCCTCGGGGAACCCGATGTGCAGGAACAGACAGCGGCGGCGCAGGGCCTCCGACAGTTCGCGGCTGGCGTTGGAGGTGAGGACGACGAAGGGCCGGCGGGACGCGGTGATCGTGCCCAGCTCGGGGACCGTGACCTGGAAGTCGCTGAGCACCTCGAGGAGCAGGCCCTCGACCTCGACGTCCGCCTTGTCGGTCTCGTCGATCAGCAGCACCGTGGGCTCGTCGCCGCGGATCGCCGTGAGCAGGGGCCGGGAGAGCAGGAACTCCTCGCTGAAGATGTCCGTGCGCGCCTCGTCCCAGGTCTCGTCGCGCCCCGCGCTGATCCGCAGGAGCTGCTTGGCGTGGTTCCACTCGTACAACGCCCGGGACTCGTCCACGCCCTCGTAGCACTGGAGGCGGACCAGCCGGGCCTGCGCGACCTCGGCCACCGCCTTGGCCAGCTCCGTCTTGCCGACCCCGGCGGGGCCCTCGACCAGGAGCGGCTTGCCGAGGCGGTCGGCGAGGAAGACGGTGGTCGCCACCGCGGGCGAGGCGAGGTAGCCGGTCTCGGCGAGGCGTGCGGAGACGTCGTCGACGGATGTGAACAGCAACGGGGCCTCCTGCGCGGCGCGAACTCGTGTCCGTCAACTATCTAAGCGCTTGTTCACCTCTTCTGTCACGTGCTCCGAGGGAAGGCGGACCCGGCCGGAGAGCAGCGAGAAGGGGGCGTCACCGAAGTGACGCCCCCTCGCCGGTGCTCCTCACGCCGCGAGCCCCACCGCCTCCACCGCCGGAGTGCGCAGCACCCTGTGGGCCGTGGCCAGGCTCGTCCCGATCGTCGCGGCCGCCGCGATCGACGCCACCGCCAGCCAGATGGCGAGGCCCTGGTGGGGCAGCACCGAGTCGCTGCGGACCACGGTGAACGGAATGATCCCGGCCAGCGCCGCCACCGTGCCGAAGAACAGCCCGACGGCCGTGAGGACCAGCCCTTCCACGCCCACCGTGCCCAGCACCTGCCCCGGGGTCGCCCCGGAGAGGCGCTGCTGCCCGAACTCCCGTCCGCGGTAAGTCGTCGCCGCGTACAGCGAGTTGACCAGCATCACGCAGACGAACACCACGATGATGCCGACGACCGTGAGGTTCAGTGTCTGAAGGTTCTTCGCGTCGATGGTCTTCACCGCACCCGAGTCCTTCATGGCGTCGCTCTCCACACCCTGCATGTACAGCGTGGCGACGGACACCGCCGTGAACAGGATCAGCGACATCAATATCCCGGACAGATGGTCCGCCCGCCGGCGGAGGTTCCGCACGGCCAGCCAGCCGCTCGAACCGGTCAGCGGCAACCGGTCCAGGACACCCTTCAGCAGCCGCGGCGCCAGCAGTGCGAACCCCACGGACAGCAGGATCGCCCCGTACGCCGGTGTCGCCATGAGTGCCTCGTCCGTCGCCGAGAAGGCGAAGGTGGAGATCGCCGACACGGCACCGATGCCGAGAGCCGCGTAGGCGAGGAACGTCCGGGCCCGGCCGCGCCGTCGACCGGTGCGCGTGGCCCGCCGTACGGCGAGGAAGGCGGCGCCCGCCGCGGCGACCAGCGTGATGTCGACACCCGACAGCAGCGCGACGGGGCCGAAGGAGTGGTCGACCGAGCCGGCGACCTGCCCGCTGTCCTGGAAGACGTCCAGCAGGGCCTGTCCGCCGAGCATCGCCGGACCGATCGCCAGCACCGCACCGATCAGGGCGACGGCCACGGCCTCACCCACGACCATCCGCCTGATCTGCCCCGGAGTCGCCCCCGAGCAGCGCAGCAGCTCCAGCTCACCCGCGCGCTGACGGATGTTGACCGTCAGCGTCGAGGCCACGGCGAAGAACACCAGGAGGGTGCCGTAGCCGCCGACGACACTCGCCGAGGTGGTCAGGGTGTCCGAGCTCACCGGATCGACACCCGGCTGCCCCGCCGTGTCGTACAGCGAGTTGAACGTCATGATGATCCCCGCGCCCAGGAAGGCGGCCAGCAGTGTCGCGAGGAACCGTCCGGGCCGTTGCCCTATCGACCGCATCGCCAGCATGAACATCGCTCACACCCCCGCCGTCACGTCGTCGCCCAGGTGCGCGAGGCGCTCGGCCACCGCGTCCGGTGTCGGTGCGTCCATCCGGCCCGCGAGCCGGCCGTCCGCCAGGAACACCACGGAGTCGGCGTAGGAGGCGGCGACCGGGTCGTGCGTCACCATCACCACGGTCCGGCCGTGCACCTGCACCGCCTCCTGGAGCAGCCGCAGCACATCCCGCGCGCTACGGGTGTCCAGGGCGCCCGTCGGCTCGTCCGCGAAGATCACCCGAGGGTCCGTGACCAGTGCCCGGGCGATCGCGACCCGCTGCTTCTGACCGCCGGAGAGCTGGTCGGGACGATGGCCCAGCCGGTCGCCGAGCCCGACGGAGGTGAGGACCTGCTCCGCCCTCCTCCGGTCGACCTTCCGGCCCGCGAGCTTCAGCGGCAGCACCGTGTTCTGCGCGACCGTCAGCGTCTCCAGCAGGTTGTACTGCTGGAACACGAACCCGACCCGCCCGCGCCGGAACCTGGTCAGCTCCGCCTCGCCACCGCCCGTCAGCTCCGTGCCGTCCACCCGCACGATCCCGCTGTCCGGCCGGTCGAGACCGGCCGCACACTGCAGCAGCGTGGACTTGCCGGACCCCGACGGCCCCATCACCGCGGTGAACGTGCCCCGGGCGAGGCTCAGCGTGACCCCGTCCAGGGCGGTCACGGCACTGTCGTCGGTGCCGTAGGTCCTGGTGACCTTCACCAGCCGCAGCGCCTCTGCGGCGGGTCCCGTGTCGTGCGTGCGTCGTGAGCCTGTGCGAAACATCGTCGTCCCCCTTCGTCCGGCACGCCGTGTGCCTTGCTGAAGAAACTACGGAGCCGCGGGCCGGGGCACATGGGGCGCAGAACCCGTCTTCCGGGGTGTACTCAGTGACACCCCCCGCGCGGATACGGCAGGGTTGATCGTCATGACCGACGGAACAGCCTGGCTCGCCGAGCCCCAGTCCATCGCCTACGGCGGCTACAGCGTGGTGATCGCCCCCGACCTCGAGTCGGAATCGCTGGCGCGACGGATCGCCGAGACCGCAAGCAGGCCCTTGAAACCCCGCCCCATCGGAGAACTCACCGGCCGCCAGGTGCAGGACCTGCTGGAAGGCCTCTACGGAGAAGTCCGCCAGGGCATCGCCCTGCGCCACGGCGAGCTCGACGAATGGTCCTACGTCATCAAGTACGGCGGCTGGCAAGGCGAGTTCGGCTCCGGGGGCCGACCGGTCGACCGGGGCGGGCTGCATGTCTTCCACCTGGAGTACGAGGAGGAGAACGGCAAGCCCGTGCCCCCGCGCTTCACCTACCGCCACGACGGGGACCTGATGTGCACATTCAACCTGCACCTCGACGGCAGTTGGGCGCACGGCAGCCCCGAGGGCGACCCCGAGGTGGCCGCCGCAGTCCAGGAACGGCTCACCGCCGCCGGACTGCCCGACGACGACCTGGACCGCCGTGCCGTGCACCGGGCCTGCCTGCAGGTCATCCAGCAGCACTTCGGCCTCACCCTGCCCCGCGAGCGGATCCTGGAGGACACCCTGCCGACGCTCCTGCTGACCGCACCGTGACCCGCGAACGCCTGCGGGGGCCTGCGTTGTCAGTGGGGCGCTGTACGTTTCCGGGCATGGGGATCTATCTGGTGAGCGTGGGTGCGCGCGAGTGGTTCGACGCGGACGAGGAGGAGGGCCGGGGGGCCGTCGCCGCGGGGCTGAACGAGGAACTGCGCCGCCGGGGGCTGCCGCCGTACGAGTCCGTGCCCGAGGACACGGAGTTCGTCCGTGGGTCGGGTCTGCAGTTCGAGGAGAAGCTCGTGCCCTCCATGGACGGCTTCCTGCGGCTGGCGCGTGACCACCTGGCGCCCTCCGAGCCGGAGGCCCTCCTCGACTGGTCGGTGCTGGTGCCGGTGTCGCTCGACGTAGAGGTCGAACTGCCCGTCGAGTCCTCCTACTCGGACACCACGGTGATCGCCGGAGCCCCGCAGATCCTCGACCTCGCGCGACAACTGGCCGAGGCCGTCCGCCTGCCCCTCGACGAGATACCCGAAGCCTGCGACAACCTCGACCTCACCACGTGGTTCCTCGACGGCGAGGCCAAGCGGGTCGCGGCCGCCCGGCCCGGACCATGGAGCGAGGACCTCGACGCGGCGTTCTACGCGGCGCTGTATCTGCGCGCCGCCCAGCACTCGCTGCGGCGCGGGTGTCCGATCGTCTACTGCTGACGTCACCCCGGCTGTGCAGCAGAAGCAGAGACACCTCCGAGCAGCCGAAGGGACAACGGCATGACCGACGGAGTCGACAGCACCAACCCGGCCGCCGACCGCACCGCCGTCGAGGGCCTCACGGTGGAGCACCGCACCAATCCGCTCGGCGTGGACGCGGCCCGCCCGAGATTCGGCTGGCGCACCACGTCCCGGGTCCGTGGCCGGCGTCAGACGGCGTACCGCCTCCTGGTCGCGTCCACCCCCGACCGACTGGCCGAAGGACGCGCGGACGTCTGGGACAGCGGCAGGGTCGACTCGGCGGACTCGGTGGCCGTGCGCTACGCGGGCCCCGGGCTGCACGCCTCGACCCGCTACCACTGGACGGTCCAGATCTGGGACGAGAACGGCCGCAGGCTCCCCGAGGCCCCGACCGCGCGCTTCGAGACCGGCCTGCTCGGCACCGACGGTGTGACCGGCTGGGACGGCGCGAAGTGGATCAGCATGGCGGGCAAGGCGCCGAACAGCGCGGGCTCGCCGCTCCTGAGAAGGCAGACGGCCCTGAAAGCCGGCCGGGTGCGCGAGGCCCGGCTCTACGTCTCCGCGCTCGGCGTGTACGACGCCTACGTCAACGGCCGCCGGGTCACCGTGCCCCAGGACGGCGCCACCACCCACGAACTGCTCACCCCGGGCTGGACCAACTACGGCACCACCGTCAGCTACTTCACCTACGACGTGACGGGTCCGGTGGTGGGGGAGCAGCAGGTCACCCTCGCGGCGGTGCTGGGCAATGGCTGGTTCAACGGCCGCGTCTCCGCCAACAGCGTCTACCGCTCGGAGGACGGCAACCGCCTCGCCCTCAAGGCCAAGCTCCTGATCCGTTACGAGGACGGCTCGACCCAGACCGTCGTGACCGCGCCCGGCGACGACTGGAGGGCCACGGACACCGGCCCCTACCGCGCCGACGACATCTACGACGGCCAGACCTACGACGCCCGCAGGGAACTGCCCGGCTGGACCGCGAACGGCTTCGACGCCTCCGCCTGGTCCGGCGTCGAGGAGCACGACTTCCCCACCCGGTTCCCCGAGTCCCGGCTGGTCGCCTACCCCGGCGAGTCGGCCCGGCTGATGCCCCAATGGGACCGCAGGCCGCGGTCGATCACCGTCTACACCGGCGGCGGCGCATTCGTCCCCGACCCCGCCCGCACGGTCACCGATCCCACCCGGGCCGCCACCACCCACACCACCCTGCACCCCGGCGACACCGCCGTGATCGACCTCGGCCAGAACCTGGTCGGCGTCCCCCGCTACACCCTCCGCGGCCCCGAGGGCGCCGAAGTGGCCTTCGCACCGGGGGAGATGCTCAACGACGCCGGCGCGGGCGCGGACGGCCCGGAGGGGTCCGTCTACCGGGCCAACCTCCGTACCGCCGAAGCCACCAGCACGTACATCCTCAAGGGCGACCCGAAGGGCGAGACCCACCAGGACTCCCTGACCTTCTACGGCTTCCGCTACGTCTCCGTCACCACGACCGCCACCGTCACCCTCACCGAACTGACCGGCAGGGTCGCCACCTCCGCCCTCCACGACATCGGCACCGTCGAGACGGACGACGCCGACGTCAACCGGCTGATCAGCAACGTCCGTTGGGGCCAGCGCGGCAACTACCTCTGGGTACCCACCGACTGCCCGCAACGCGACGAACGCTGCGGCTGGACCGGCGACACCCAGGTCTTCGCCCACTCGGGCCTCTACAACGCCGATGCGGTCGCCTTCCTGAGCCACTTCCAGGACATCCTGATCGACTCGCAGCGCACCTATGGCGCGGACGGTGCCCAGTTCACCTGGATCGCGCCCGGAGCCCGCTTCAACGAGCCGGTCCCGGCGAGCGGTTGGGCGGACTGTGGAGTCGTCGTCCCCTGGACCGTGTGGCAGATGAGCGGTGACACCACCATCATCGACCGCAGCTGGGACGCGATGACGGCCTACATGGACTGGATCCGCGCGCGCACCGGCGACACCTACGCCGGGCAGGGCGCGATCTTCGGCGACTGGCTGGCCTTCCAGGTGACCAGCACCCAGCTCATCAGCGACGTCTACTACGGCTACAGCGCCCGGCTCATGGCGGACATGGCGCGCGCCACCGGCCGCACCGCCGAGGCCCACGCCTACGAGGAACTCTTCTCCCACATCAAGCGGGCGTTCATCACCACGTACCTGAGCACCGAGGACGGCCGCCTCACCGTGCGGTCCAGCCTCGGCTCCCCGCCGCCGTGGACCCCGGGAGACAGTCCCACCCAGACGGAGGACGACAGCCAGACCGCGCTGCTCTGGGTCCTCAAACTCGGCCTGTACGACACCGAGGCCCAGCGGCGCGCCCTCGTCGAGCTCCTCGTCCGGAACATCCGCAACGACGCCGCCTACAAGGCCGCCCACCCCGACAGCACCCGTGTCGGACACGCCGAGAACACCCTCTCCGTCGGCTTCCTCGGCGTGAACGTCCTGGCCCCCGTCCTCACCGAGGAGGGCCAGGCGGAGCTGGCGTACGAGCTGTTGCACCAGGACGCGATGCCGTCCTGGCTGTACTCGGTGAAGAACGGCGCGACGACGGTCTGGGAGCGCTGGAACTCGTACGCGAAGGAGGAAGGCTTCGGGCCGGTCGAGATGAACTCGTTCAACCACTACGCCTACGGCGCGATCATGGAGTGGATGTACGAGAGCATGGCCGGCATCGCCAAGGACCCGGCCCACCCCGGCTTCAAGCACTTCTTCCTGCGGCCCCACCTCGACCCGACCGGCAGGATCACCCGGGTCTCCGGCTCGCACCGGTCGCCCTACGGCGAGATCGTCAGCGAATGGGCGGTGTGGGAGAGCGAGTTCAGGCACCGGGTCGCGGTTCCCGCCAACAGCACCGCGACCCTGCGCATCCCCACGTGCGACCCCGACTCCGTGCGTGAGAGCCGCACACCCCTGTCACGCGTCAAGGGGGTGACCTACCTGGGCTTCGAGGACGGCACAGCGTCCTTCGAACTACCCTCCGGACGCTACGAGTTGACCTCCGCGCTCGCCTGAGTGTCCACCAGTACCACCTCGAGGGTGCGCGGACCGTGCACCCCCTCGACCCGGTCCAGTTCGATGTCACTGGTCGCCGAGGGACCCGAGATCCATGTCAACGGGCGTGCCGGGTCGAGGCGTTCGAGGGCCTGCGGCACCGAGGAGACGACCTGGTCCGGGACCCGTACGACACAGATGTGATGGTCCGGGACGAGGGTGATGCGGCGGCGGCCCTGGTCCGGGCCCCCGTCCAGCACGATGGTGCCGGTCTCGGCGACAGCCACCGCGCACGCCGTGACCACACTGTCGACCCGGTCCAGTTCGTCCGGCGTGCTCTCGACCTGATCCGGAACCTGCTCGGTACCGGCCTCCGCCAGCCATGACGGCTCCAGCCCCGACGGTACGAGGACCGTCTTCGCGCCCCGTGCCGCCAGCATCCCGGCTAGCGTCGCCGGCAGGTCGGCCGCCGTGCAGCGGTGCACGATCGCCCGGTAGTCCGCGAGGTTCTCGGCCAGCAGTTCCACCGTCTCCTCGACGCTCCGGTCGCCGTGCTCGCGCAGATACGCGCGCTCGATCGGGGTGTCCTCGCTCGGGGCATCGGCCAGCGCGCGCCGCACCCGGCCCAGGATTCGTTCCCTGCTGCTCACTTGCCGCCCTCCTTGCCGCCGCCTGTGCGCTGCCACCAGTCGCGGAAGGGTTCCGCGGGCACGGCGGGCAGATCCCGGGTGCCGCTCCATGCCTTGCCGGGACCCGGCAGACTGCGCGGATGCAGGCGCCGGGTGCGCGAGGCCAGCCGCTGTCCGGTGCGCAGGGCGCCAGGGTGGGAGAACGCCCAGCGGGCCGCCCGCATCGCCGCCCGCTCGGCCGCGTGTCCCTTGGCGGGCTTCAGCACCACCTTGTTGCCCTCGCGGACCACCGGCCCGCCCTCCACGACCCGCTCCCGCAGATGCACCAGCACCTCCGGGATGTCGATGGCGACCGGACAGACCTCGTAGCAGGCCCCGCAGAGACTCGACGCATACGGCAGCGAGGCGTCGATCTCGCTTGCCGTACCCCGGAGTTGGGGGCTGAGGATCGCGCCGATCGGGCCCGGGTAGACCGAGCCGTAGGCGTGTCCGCCGGCCCGCTCGTACACCGGGCAGACGTTCAGGCACGCCGAGCAGCGGATGCAGCGCAGGGCCTGGCGGCCGACCTCGTCGGCGAGGGTGTCGGAGCGGCCGTTGTCGAGGAGCACCAGATGGAAGTTCTGCGGGCCGTCCTCGTCGGTGGTGCCGGTCCACGTGGACGTGTAGGGGTTCATGCGCTCGGCGGTCGAGGAACGGGGGAGCGTCTGGAGGAAGACCTCCAGGTCCTGCCAGCTCGGCACGATCTTCTCGATGCCGACGACCGAGATCAGCGTCTCGGGCAGGGTCAGACACATCCGTCCGTTGCCCTCGGACTCCACGACCACCAGAGTGCCGGTGTCGGCGACCATGAAGTTGGCGCCGGAGATGCCGACCTTGGCGCGCAGGAACTTCTCCCGCAGGTGCAGCCGGGCGGCCTCCGCCAGTTCGGCGGGCGTGTCGGTGAGGCCCTCGGGGGCCGGGCGGCCCCACTCGCTCATCTCGCGCTGGAAGATGTCCCGGATCTCGCCCCGGTTGCGGTGGATGGCCGGGACCAGGATGTGCGAGGGCCGGTCCTTGCCCAACTGCACGATCAGCTCGGCGAGATCGGTCTCGTAGGCCCGGATGCCCTCGGCCTCCAGAGCCTCGTTGAGCCCGATCTCCTGCGTGGCCATCGACTTGACCTTGACGACCTCCGACTCGCCGGTCATCTTGACGAGCTTGGTCACGATCTCGTTGGCCTCGTCGGCGTCGGCGGCCCAGTGGACGGTGCCGCCCGCCGCCGTGACCGACTCCTCCAACTGCACGAGATAGCGGTCGAGATGACGCAGCGTGTGGTCCTTGATCTGCTTGCCCGCCTCGCGCAGCTCCGCCCAGTCGGAGACCTCGGCGACGGCCTTCTCCCGCTTGGCGCGGATGGTGTGCGTGGCGTGGCGCAGATTGCCGCGCAGGGTCTGGTTGTTGACGGCTTCGTGGGCGGCCTTCGGGAAGGCCGGCATTCCTACGAACGTTCCGCTCATACGGCCGGTTCCTCCTCCGTGCTCGCCAGGATCTCGGCGATGTGCACCGGCCGCATGCCCGACTCCAACCGGCCCATCGTGCCCCCGATGTGCATCAGGCACGAGTTGTCGGCGGCGCACAGCACCTCCGCGCCCGTCGACTCGGCGTTGCGCACCTTGTCCGCGCCCATCGCCGCCGAGACATCGGCGTTCTTCACCGCGAAGGTCCCGCCGAAGCCGCAACACTCGTCGGCGCCCGGCAGTTCGGCCAGCTCCAGCCCCTTCACCGCCTGGAGCAGCCGCCGGGGCCGGTCACCGAGCCCGAGGCTCCGCAGCCCGTGACACGTCGGGTGGTACGTCACCGTGTGCGGGTAGTACGCCCCGACATCCGTCACCCCCAGCACGTCCACCAGGAACTCCGTGAGCTCGTACGTCTTGGGCACCACGGGCGCCAGCACGGCCGCGAGGCTCTCCCCGCGCCCCTCGGCCCGGGCCCGCTCACCCATCCGCGGATACAGCTCCCGCACCATCGCCCCGCACGATCCGGACGGCGTCACGATCGCCTCGTAGTCCCGGAAGACATCGGAGAAATGCCGGGCCAGCGGTTCCGCCTCATGCCGGTAGCCGGTGTTGTAGTGCGCCTGCCCGCAGCAGGTCTGGGACATCGGGAAGTCGACGTCGACGCCCAGCCTGTTCAGCAGTTTCACCACGGCGCGCCCGGTGTCCGGATAGAGCGTGTCGTTGACACAGGTCAGGAACAGGGCGACACGCATCGCGGCTCCTTGTGGTCGATCATCGGATGAGTGAAGCGTAGTCCGGGGTGCGAGCCCGGGGGAGACCCCGGTCAGTCCCGGGCGAGCCGGGCCTGCGCCTCGCGCCAGCGCGCGGAGTCACCCTGCGGCTCGTACCGCGTGAGCGGCTGCGTACGGGTGAGCAGCTCGCGCCCGCCCGCGAGGTCACGCACGAGTCCGTGGGCCCGGGCCTGCACCAGGACGTTGCCGAGCGCGGCGGCCTCGGTCGGCCCCGCCACCACCGGCAGCCCGCAGGCGTCGGCGGTCAGCTGGCACAGCAGGGCGTTGCGCGTTCCGCCCCCGACGACGTGCACGACGTCCACGGGATGGCCGGCCAGCCGCTGCGCCTCGTCGACGGCCTTGCGGTGGGCCAGCGCGAGGGAGTCGAGGATGCACCGCGTGACCTCGGCGGGGGAGACGGGCACCGGCTGCCCCGAGGCACGGCATGCCTCGGCGATCCGCTCCGGCATCCGGCCCGGCGCGAGGAACATCGCGTCCCCGGCGTCCACGACCGACCGCAGCGCCGGCACCTTGGCCGCGTCCA
This sequence comes from Streptomyces sp. NPDC050759, assembly GCF_044456945.1. Taxonomy (NCBI): domain Bacteria; kingdom Bacillati; phylum Actinomycetota; class Actinomycetes; order Kitasatosporales; family Streptomycetaceae; genus Streptomyces; species Streptomyces sp. NPDC050759. The sequence goes on from NZ_JBITGI010000003.1 coordinate 53,375, forward strand.
GCAACAGTTCGCCGAGGTCCGGGTCGCCCCAGGCCCGTACGCACTCCTGGAGCAGCCACAGCCCCATGATGTTCCGCAAGTACCGGACCGTGCCGTCCAGCCCCAGCTCATTGGTGAAGTTGGCGGCCCGGCTCTCCTCGGTCAGCACCGGAGCGTCGAGCTCGAGGCCCGCGAGGGACCAGGTGCCGGTGCAGATGTAGGCGAACCGCTCGCCGGACGCGGGCACGGCGGCCACCGCGGAGGCGGTGTCGTGCGAGCCGACGGCCGTCACGGGCACGGGCCCGCGCAGTCCGGTCTCCTCCAGCACCTCGGGCCGCAGCAGCCCGGCCGGATCACCCGGCTGCCGCAGCGGCGCGAAGAGCTCCAGCTCGATCCCGACCCGCTCGGCGATGTCGTACGACCACGCCCGCGTCCGGGGATCGATCAGCTGGGTGGTCGAGGCGTTGGTCAGCTCGGTGCCCTGCTCGCCGGTCAGCCAGTAGGCGAGCAGATCGGGGATGAGCAACAGGCGCTGTGCGCCCATGAGTCGGTCCGCCACGAGCTGGTACAGCGTGTTGAACGGCGCGTACTGGAGCCCGGTCGCCGCATAGAGCTCCGGCGCGGGCACGGTCGCCCACACCTTCTGCGCGACCCCTTCGGTACGGGAGTCCCGGTAGTGCACCGGGTTGCCGAGCAGCGCCCCGTCGGCGTCCAGCAGCCCGTAGTCCACGGCCCAGCTGTCGATGCCGACGGAGTCGATCTGCCCGGCGGCCCTGAGCCCGTCCAGGACACCGCCGTACAGCGAGAGGATGTCCCAGCGCAGGCCCTCGGGGACCCGGACCGGACGGTTCACGAACCGGTGTGCCTCGGACAGCTCCAGGCTGTCGGGGCCGACGCGGCCGACCATGACACGCCCGCTGGACGCGCCGAGGTCGACCGCGGCGTACGACTTCACGGACGCGCTCATCGCAGGAAGGCGGCCGCGACGCCGGCGTCGACCGGGACGTGCAGCCCGGTGGTGTGGGTCAACTCCCCACCGGTGAGGGCGAAGACGGCATTGGCGACATGCTCGGGGAGCACCTCGCGCTTGAGGATGGTCCGCTGGGCGTAGAACTCGCCGAGCTTCTCCTCCTCCACGCCGTACACGGCGGCCCGCTTGGCGCCCCACCCACCGGCGAAGATGCCGGAGCCGCGCACCACACCATCGGGGTTGACACCGTTGACGCGGATGCCGTGCTCGCCCAGCTCGGCGGCCAGCAGCCGCACCTGGTGGGCCTGGTCGGCCTTGGTGGCGGAGTAGGCGATGTTGTTGGGCCCGGCGAAGACGGCGTTCTTGGAGGCGATGTAAACGATGTCGCCGCCCAGCTTCTGCGCGATCATCACCCGGGCGGCCTCCCGCGACACCAGGAAGGAACCGCGGGCCATGATGTCGTGCTGGAGGTCCCAGTCCTTGGCGGAGGTCTCCAGGAGCGGCTTGGAGATGGAGATGCCGGCGTTGTTGACCACGAGGTCCACGCCGCCGAAGGCCAGTACCGCGGCCCGGAACGACTCGGCGATCTGCTCCTCGGAGGTGACGTCGACGGTCACGGCGACGGCCTTGTCGGGCCCGCCGAGCTCCTCGGCGACGCTTTCCGCGTTCTCCGTGTTGAGGTCCGCGACCACGACACACGCGCCCTCGGCGACCAGGCGCTGCGCGATGGCCTTGCCGATCCCGCTGCCGGCACCCGTCACGAGCGCGACCCGGGTGGCGAGCGGCTTGGGCTTCGGCATCCGCTGAAGCTTCGCCTCCTCCAGCGCCCAGTACTCGATGCGGAACTTCTCGGACTCCTCGATGGGGGCGTAGGAGGAGACGGCCTCGGCGCCCCGCATCACGTTGATCGCGTTGACGTAGAACTCACCCGCGACCCGGGCGGTCTGCTTGTCCTTGCCGAAGGAGAACATGCCGACACCGGGGATGAGCACGATCGCCGGGTCGGCGCCGCGCATGGCGGGGGAGTCGGGCAGGGCGTGCCGCTGGTAGTAGGCGGCGTACTCGTCCCGGTACTCGACGTGCAGTTCCTCGAGCCGCGCGACGGCCTCCTCCAGCGGAGCCGTCGGCGGCAGATCCAGGACGAGCGGCCGCACCTTGGTCCGCAGGAAGTGATCGGGGCAGGAGGTCCCGAGCGCGGCGAGCCGGGGGTGCTCGGCGCGGGCCAGGAATTCGAGCACCGGCTCCGAGTCGTTGAAGTGCCCGACCTGCGGCTTGTCCTGGGAGGCGAGGGCACGGACGTGCGGAGCGAGAGCGGCGGCCCGTGCGCGCCGCTCCGAGGGCTCCAGGGCCGCGTAGCCGTCGATCACCGGACCGAAAGGCTCCGGCTTCCCCCGCTCGGCGAGAAACGCCTCCGCCGTGCGGATGATGTGCAGCGAGTTCCGCTCGCACTCCTCGGCGGTGTCACCCCAGGCGGTGATCCCGTGCCCACCGAGCACGACCCCGATCGCCTGCGGGTTGGCCTCCTTGATGGCGGCGATGTCCAGCCCCAGCTGGAACCCGGGCCGCCGCCACGGCACCCAGGCGACGGTGTCGCCGAAACACTCGGCGGTCAGCTTCTCCCCGTCGGCAGCGCAGGCGAGCGCGATACCGGAGTCCGGGTGCAGATGATCGACATGGGCGGCCTCGACCAGCCCGTGCATGGCGGTGTCGATGGACGGAGCCGCCCCACCCTTCCCATGCAGGCAGTAGTCGAACGCGGCGACCATCTCGTCCTCGCGCTCGACCCCCGGGTACACATCGACGAGCGCCCGCATCCGGTCCAGCCGCAACACGGCCAGCCCCGCCTCGGTCAGCGTCCCGAGGTCACCCCCGGACCCCTTGACCCACATCAACTCCACATCACCCCCGGTGACGGGATCGACGGAGGTGCCCTTGGCGGACGCGTTGCCGCCGGCGTAGTTGGTATTACGGGCATCGGAGCCAAGCCGACGGGACCGGGCAAGGAGAGCGGCGGCTTCGGGGTGGGTAGCCATGACGTTCGGTTCCTTCTGGAGAGAGGGGAAGTTTTCCTACCTAGGGGCGCGGGGCTGCATCAATGTGCGGCTCCGCCGCGTGGGCGCGACCAGCCACAACGGACCCGCACCCCGCATACGACGGAAATCGGCAGACGCTTACGCTCCCCAACCAGCCTGTTCTCCACCAACCCGCTCAGACACGATCTTCTCGGCCCATCCGGACCGCTTGTACGCAGCAATCGGGTTGGCGTCCAAGCCCATCTCTTCCCGCACCTCGGCAAGCAGCGGCCGCACGTCGGTGTTGTACGCATCCATCAGCACGGCATTCGCCTCAAGAACATCCCCCTCCCGCTGAGCCACCGCAAGAGCGTCCCGGTCGACCAGCAGCGCCTTCGCCGTCGCTTCCTGCACGTTCATCACCGACCGGATGATCGCCGGAATCTTCGCCTCGATGTTGTGGCACTGGTCGAGCATGAAGGCGACGTCGGGCGTGAACCCCCCGCCACGGATGACCTCGTACATGATCCGGAACAGCTGGAACGGATCAGCCGCCCCCACCATGAGGTCGTCGTCGGCGTAGAACCGCGAGTTGAAGTCGAACCCGCCGAGCTTCCCCTCCCGCAGCAGCGTGGCGACGATGAACTCGATGTTGGTGCCGGGAGCGTGGTGCCCGGTGTCGACGACGACCTGCGCCTTGGGACCGAGCTTCAGACAGTGCGCGTACGCCGTCCCCCAGTCCGGCACGTCCGTCGCGTAGAAGGCCGGCTCGAAGAACTTGTACTCGAGCAGCATCCGCTGCCCGTCACCCAGACGGTCGTACACCTCGGAGAGACCTTCGGCCAGCCGGTCCTGGCGAGCCCGCAGATCGTCCTGACCGGGATAGTTCGTGCCGTCGGCGAACCACAGCTTCAGGTCCTGGGACCCGGTCGCGTCCATGATGTCGACGCACTCCAGCAGGTGGTCCAGCGCCTTCCGGCGCACCGAGGCGTCCGGATGGCAGATGCTGCCCAGCTTGTAGTCGTCGTCCTGGAACGTGTTGGAGTTGATGGCCCCCAGCTTCACGCCCCGCTCCTCGGCGAACTTCGCCAGTGCCGCGTAGTCCTCGACCTTGTCCCAGGGGATGTGCAGGGCGACGGTCGGGGCCACCCCGGTGAACGCGTGTACCTGCGCCGCGTCCTCCAGCTTCTCCTGCGGAGTACGCGGTACCCCCTGCTGGGCGAAGACCTTGAAGCGGGTTCCGGAGTTCCCGTACGCCCACGACGGCGTCTCGACTGCCTGGGTCTTGAGAGCGGCCTTCACCGCGGCGAGCTCGGTCACTTTGAGGGCTCCTGTGACGTCGGGTCCGAAGGGCTTGCGAACAGCTTCACTGTGAAACGATTCAAGACGCGAAAGTATGGCGGCCTCGAAGGAGTGTCAACCCCTGCGACCAAGGCTGTTGCCCGTGACCCGGCTGTGACCTGAGTCCATCGAAACATTTTCGACACGAACCCATTGACGTGACATGCGCTCCATGCCTAACGTCCCGGCAACCAAGTTGAAACCTTTCACGACGCCGTAAGGGTCGTCCCGCCGGCGTCGTCGAGGAGCCCCCAATGACCCACCCGTCCACCACGGGTCCGGCCCCGGTTCTCGCGCTCAGGGACATTTCGAAGTCCTTCGGCGCGGTTCGCGCCCTGCGGGACGTCTCCCTGGAGCTGTTTCCCGGGGAGGTACACGCTCTCGCCGGCGAGAACGGCGCGGGCAAGTCGACCCTCATCAAGACCCTCGCGGGAGTGCACCGGCCGGACACCGGCCAGGTAGTGCTCGACGGCGAGCCGGTCCTCTTCCACGGTCCCGGTGACGCCCGCGACGCCGGTATCGCCGTGATCTACCAGGAGCCCACGCTCTTCCCCGACCTGTCGATCGCCGAGAACATCTTCATGGGCCGCCAGCCCCGGCGCGCGCTCGGCCGGATCGACCACAAGGCCACGCACGCCGCGACCCTGGCGCTGATGCAGCGTCTCGGGGTCGAGCTCGACCCCGACCGCCCGGCGCGCGGCCTGTCCATCGCCGACCAGCAGATCGTCGAGATCGCCAAGGCGCTGTCCTTCGAGGCCCGGGTCCTGATCATGGACGAGCCGACCGCCGCCCTCACCGGCAGCGAGGTGGCCCGCCTCTTCGGCGTCGTCAAGACCCTGCGCGAGCAGGGCGCCGCCGTCCTGTTCATCTCGCACCGCCTCGAGGAGATCTTCCGGATCTGCCAGCGGGTCACCACCCTGCGCGACGGCGCCTGGATCGCCAGCGAGCCGATCGAGGGCATGACCGAGGACGATCTCGTCCGCCGTATGGTCGGCCGCGACCTCGACGAGCTGTACCCCAAGCAGGACGTACGTCCCGGCGAGGTCGCGCTCACGGTGAGCCGGCTGACCCGGGAGGGCGTCTTCACCGACGTCTCCTTCGAGGTCAGGCAGGGCGAGATCGTCGGCCTCGCGGGCCTCGTCGGAGCGGGCCGTACCGAAGTCGCCCGAGCCGTGTTCGGCATCGACCGCTGGGACGCCGGCGAGGTCTCCGTGGACGGCAAGGCCCTGGTCAACGGCGCCCCGTCCACCGCGATGGCCGCCGGACTCGCCCTGGTCCCCGAGGACCGGCGCGCCCAGGGCCTCGTGATGGACATGTCCATCGAGCGCAACATCGGCCTCACCGGACTCCGTACGACCGTCAAGGCGGGCCTCATGGACCGCGGCGCCGAACGCAGCCGTTCACTCGACTGGGCCGTCAAGCTCCAGGTGAAGTACGCCCGGATCGCCGACACCGTCAACACCCTGTCGGGCGGCAACCAGCAGAAGGTCGTCCTCGCCAAGTGGCTGGCCACCGGCCCCAAGGTGCTCATCGTCGACGAGCCGACCCGCGGCATCGACGTCGGCACCAAGGCCGAGGTGCACCGGCTGCTCAGCGAACTGGCCGCCGACGGGGTGGCCATCCTGATGATCTCCTCCGACCTGCCCGAGATCCTCGGCATGGCCGACCGCGTGCTCGTGATGCACGAGGGCCGCCTCACCGCCGAGATCCCGCGCTCCGACGCCACCGAGGAAACCGTGATGGCCGCAGCCACCGGGAGGGCCGCCGCATGACGGTCACCACCCCCCAGCAGGCCCCTCCCGCCGAGGTGCCGAAGGCCGGTGCCACCCGGCTCGTCGACCGCGTCTTCAAGATGCGCGAACTCGCCATCCTGCTCGTCTTCCTGGTGATGATCGTCATCACCCAGATCGGGAACAGCGACTTCCTCACCGAGCAGGGCATCAAGGACCTGCTGCTGAACGCCACCATCCTGGTCCTCGTCGCCACCGGGCAGTCGCTGGTGGTCATCACGAGGAACGTCGACCTCTCGGTCGGCTCCACCCTCGGGATCAGCGCCTTCGCCGCCGGCAACTACCTCCAGGGCGGCGGGAACCCCGTCGTGGCGATCGGGCTCGCGGTCCTGTTCGGCATCGGCTTCGGCCTGCTCAACGGCCTCCTCGTCAGCCTCGGTCAGGTGCCCGCGCTCGTGGTCACCCTGGGCACGCTCTACATCATCCGGGGCATCGACTCGATCTGGGTCGGTTCCCGCCAGATCACGGCGGCCGACCTCCCGGACAGCTTCGTCAACTTCGGCTCCGGCGGCATCTCCGCCGTGCCCTGGCTGGCCCTGATCGCGCTCGCGGTGCTCATCGCCACCGCCTACTACCTCAAGCACTTCGGCAGCGGACGCGAACTGTACGCGCTCGGCTCCAACCCCGAGGCCGCACGGCTCGCCGGCATCCCGGTGCGCAAACGGATCCTGGCCGCGTACACCTTCTGTGGAGGCCTCGCCGGTCTCGCCGGCGCGATGTATCTGGCCCGGTTCGGCAACGTCGACTCCGGGACCGGCACCGGCTACGAACTGACCGTCGTCAGCGCGGTCGTGGTCGGCGGTGTCGTCTTCACCGGCGGCTCCGGCAGCGTCTACGGCGCGGCCCTCGGCGCCCTCCTGCTGACCTCCATCAACAGCGTGCTGCCCGCCCTCGGCGTCAGCTCGGTCTGGGTGCTCGCCATCAACGGCATCCTGCTCATCCTCGCCATCGCGGTCGACCGGATCGTCGCGCTGCGCGTGGCCTCCGCCCTGAAGAAGAGGAACGCCCGCCATGCCTGAGTCCCTCAGCCGCGCGATCCGCTGGGACACGGTCGTGGGCACGCTCCTGATCGTTGTCCTGCTGCTGTCCTTCGGCACCGTCGACGGCTTCGGCAACGCGCTGAACCTGTCGTTCCTGATCGGCAACACCCTGCCGATCGCACTGATCGCCCTGCCGATGACCATGCTCGTGGTCTCCGGCGAGATCGACCTCTCCGTCGCCTCCACCGCCGGTCTGTCCGGCGCGGTCATGGGCGCCCTGTGGAACCAGGGCATGACGATCGAGGTGATCATCCCGATCTGCCTGGTCCTCGGAGTGGTATGCGGGCTGGTCAACGGCCTGCTGGTCACCCGGCTGGGCCTGCCGTCCCTCGCCGTCACCATCGGCACCCTCGCCGCGTACCGGGGCATCGCGCAGATCGTGCTCGGCTCCGACGCGGTGACCGACTTCCCCACGCAGTACCTGGACTTCGCGGCGGGCCGGGTCGGGGACACGTTCATCCCGCAGGCCTTCCTGCCCTTCCTGGTCCTGCTCGCGATCGCCGTGGTCGTCCTGCACGCCACGCCGTTCGGGCGGTCGGTGTTCGCGACCGGCGCGAGCGAGGAGGCGGCGCGTTTCGCCGGCATCCGGGTCAAGCGCCAGAAGCTGATCCTGTTCACGGTGACGGGCCTGATGGCCTCCCTCACCGGCATCTTCTGGGCACTGCACTACGCCAGCGCCCGCTACGACAACGCCACGGGACTCGAACTCTCCGTAGTGGCAGCCGTGTTGCTGGGCGGCATCGACTTCGACGGAGGCAAGGGCACGCTCGGCGGTGCGATCGCGGGAGTCTTCCTGCTCGGCGCGCTGCAGAACGTGATGAGCCTCCAGGACGTCTCCGCCCAGTCCCAGATCGTCGTCACGGGCGTTCTGCTCGTCCTCTCCGTGCTCGGCCCGCGGGTCGCACGGCAGATCTCGGTTGCGAGGGCCGGCCGCCGAGCCGCCTCGACACCGGCGTCCAAGGCGCCCACACCGGCCGCATAGGTCCGGAAGCCCCAAGGAAACCTCGTATCCGCTCACCGTCGTAAGGAAGTTCCGTCATGCGCAAGTCATCCCTCCGCCGTTCCTGCGCGGCCCTCGCCGCCGGCACCTCCCTCGCCCTCGCGCTCACCGCGTGCGGCGGCACCACCAAGAAGGACGTGCAGGACGAGGGCGCCTCGGCCGCCTCGACCGCCAAGGCCGACCCGAACGCGGCCACCAAGAAGGGCCTGACCGTCGGCTTCCTGCCCAAGCAGGTCAACAACCCCTACTTCACCTCCGCCGACAAGGGCGGCGAGGCGGCCCTGACGGACCTGGGCTCGAAGTACAAGGAGGTCGGCCCGTCCAGCGCCACCGACACCGCCGGGCAGGTCTCCTACGTCAACACGCTCACCCAGCAGCAGGTGAACGCGATGGCCGTGTCCGCGCAGGACCCGGGCGCCCTGTGCACCGCCCTCAAGCAGGCCATGAAGAACGACATCAAGGTCGTCACCTATGACTCCGACACCAAGGCCGACTGCCGCAACGCCTTCGTGTCGCAGGCCTCCGCCGAGGACCTGGGCCGCACCGAGGTCCAGCTGCTCGCCGAGCAGATCGGCTACAAGGGCGAGATCGCGATCCTGTCCGCCGCGCAGACGGCGACGAACCAGAACACCTGGATCGACTTCATGAAGGACGAGCTGAAGGACCCCAAGTACAAGAACATCAAGCTCGTCAAGGTCGCCTACGGCAATGACGACGCCCAGCAGTCCTTCCAGCAGACGCAGGGCCTGCTCCAGGAGTACCCGAACCTGAAGGGGATCATCTCCCCGACCACCGTCGGCATCAAGGCCGCCGCCCAGTACCTCTCCGGCTCCAAGTACAAGGGCAAGGTCAAGCTGACCGGCCTCGGCACCCCCAACGACATGCGCAAGTACGTCAAGAACGGCACGGTCGAGGGCTTCGAGCTGTGGGACCCGTCGAAGCTCGGCGCGCTGGCCGCCCAGACCGCCGTCGCCCTGGTCTCCGGCCAGATCACCGGCAAGGAGGGCGAGACCTTCAAGGCCGGCGACACCACGTACATCATCGGCAAGGACGGCGTGATCAACCTCGGCAAGCCGACCGTGTTCACCGCCAAGAACATCGACCAGTTCAACTTCTAGTCGCGGAGCGGTACTTCATGCAGCGCGTCTGTTTCCTCCTCAAGGTCCGTCAGGACAAGCTCGCCGAGTACCGCGAACGACACGCCGCCGTGTGGCCGGAGATGCTGGACGCACTCTCGGCCACCGGCTGGCACAACTACTCGCTCTTCCTGCGCGACGACGGCCTGCTCGTCGGCTACCTGGAGACCGAGGACTTCGAGGCCGCCAAGGCCGGTATGGACGCCACCGAGGTCAACGCCCGCTGGCAGGCCGAGATGGGCGAGTTCTTCGAGTCCCTCGACGGAGCTCGCCCCGACGAGGCGATGAAACCGCTCACCGAGGTCTTCCACCTCGCCTGACCCCTCCCCGTAAGGCCCCATCAGGACCGCAGGAGCCGCACCATGAAAAGACGCACACTGCTGGCAGGTGCCATCGTGTCCGCCATGTCCACCACCGCGCTCACCGGCGGCACCGCCCGCGCCGCCGATCCCGGTCCCTCCGTCACCCGGACCGGCACCACCACGCTCGACAGCCAGGCGGTCTTCTTCGTCTCCTACGACGGCCTCGTCAACAACAACTCGTTCCAGAAGAACGGCCTGCTGACCTACAAGGGCTACCAGTACGCCGTCTGGTACACCGCCGACAAGAACGCCGTCGTCGGCCGCCGCGTCCTCGGCGGGAGCACCTGGTCCACCGTCCAGGTCGGACACACCCTCAAGACCAGCGACTCCCACAACGTCATCTCCATGGGCGTCTCCAAGGTGGACGGCCGCCTCCACCTCAACATGGACTCGCACAGCGACGGCTTCACCTACGTCAAGTCGGTCGCGGGCCTCATGGACAACCCGTCCGGACTGAGCTGGACCACCGCCCGGTTCGGCGCACCCCAGTCCACCCTGGACGGAGTGGCCCTCACGACGCAGTTCACCTACCCGCAGTTCGTCGCCACCCCGGACGGCAAGCTCCAGCTCAGCTACCGGCGCGGAATATCCGGCAACGGCCGCAACGCCCTGGCGGAGTACGACGGTTCGACCTGGACCGACCTCGGCGAGTGGTCCGCCTCCACCGGCACCTACACCAGCGAGCACGGCTCCTCGACGGCCCGCAACATGTACCTGCACGGCATCGACTACGACAAGAACGGCCGGCTGCACTCCTTCTTCACCTGGCGCGAGCAGAACGGCGCCGTGATGTGCTCCAGCGGCGGCATCACCAACCACGACACCGGTTACGTCTACTCCGACGACCGCGGCCGCACCTGGCGCAACAACGCCGGCACCGTCGTCGGCACCACCGGCGGCTCCGACAAGGTCGCCGTCACCGACAGCGGCCTGGTCATCGACGCACTGAACCCGGACCACTCCCTGATGAACCAGGAGAGCCAGTCCACCGACTCCTCCGGCCTGCCGCACGCGATCATCTCGTACGTCCCCGGCCGCTTCGGGCAGTGCACCACGAACTACGTCTCCGACCGCACCACCAACGGCCGCGCCTTCCACGTCCGCAAGAACTCCTCGGGCACCTGGCAGAAGACCGAGATCCCGGTCGTGCTCGGCTCCAGCCAGCGCACCAAGCTGATCCTGGACAGGTACGACAACGCCTACGCGATCTTCCCCTTCGGCCGGATCGCCGCCGCCTCCAAGGCGTCCGGGTACACCGACTGGAAGATCCTGTTCGACGGCAGCGGCCTCAACGCCTTCGGCGAGGTCGTGATCGACGAGATGCGGATCGCACAGGACAACGTTCTGTCGTTCATGTACCAGGAGAAGTCGAGCGGTACGACCCCATCGGCGCTGCACGTCGTCGACTTCGCACTGCCTGCCTGATCGTGACCGGTGTGGGGGCGGCTCGACGATAATGTGAAGGTCGTCCTGTCGCCCCCGTCTTCCTGTCGCTCCCCGTCTTCCTGGAGGTCCCTGCCCGATGGCCCAGTCGGTGGGTATCAAGGACGTAGCCCGCGCCGCCGGAGTCTCCGTCGGCACGGTCTCGAACGTCATCAACCGTCCGGACTCCGTCGCCACCGAGACCCGGGCGCGCGTCCTGTCCGCGATAGACCGGCTCGGCTATGTCCGCAGCGAGTCCGCGCGTCAGCTGCGCGCGGGCCGCAGCCGGATCATGGGTCTGCTCGTGCTCGACATGGGCAACCCCTTCTTCGTCGACGTCGCGCGCGGCGCCGAACGGGCCGCCCGCGACGACGGCCTCGGCGTGATGGTCTGCAACAGCGCCCAGAGCGCGAGCGAGGAGGCGGAGTACCTGTCCCTCTTCGCCGAGCAGCGGGTCCGTGGCGTCCTGCTCACCCCGGCCGACGCCTCCGGCCGTAACATCGACTCCTTCCGCCGCCACGGCATCCCCTTCGTCCTCGTCGACCGGGTCGCCGAGGGCACCACCGAGTGCTCGGTCTCCGTCGACGACGTCGCCGGCGGCGCCCTGGCCGTGCGCCATCTCGTGGACGCCGGGCACCGCTCCATCGCCTACGTCAGCGGCCCGCCCGGCCTCAACCAGGTCCGCGACCGCCGCACCGGCGCCCTCAACGCGCTGGCCGAGGCCGGCCTGGGCCCCGACAACCTGCGCGAGCTGCCCACCGAACGGCTCGACGTGGCCGCGGGCCGGGACGCCGGCGCCCGTCTCCTCGGCCTCGCCGCCCGCCCGACCGCCGTGTTCTGCGCCAACGACCTGCTCGCCCTCGGCGTCCTGCAGGCCATGTACGCGGCGGGGATCACGGTCCCCGACGACCTCGCCATCGTCGGCTACGACGACATCGAGTTCGCCGCCGCCGCGGCCGTCCCCCTCACCTCGGTCCGCCAGCCCGCCGTCACCATGGGCGCCCTGGCCGCCGAACTGCTCCTGGAGGAGACGGAGGCCGAGACCAGCGGCAAGCGCCACGAGCACCGCCGGGTGGTGCTCCAGCCCGAACTGGTGGTGCGGCGCTCCAGCCTGGCCGCGCGCTGACCCGAGAGTCAGTAAGATTTCATGATCGAAGGGGTCGGAAGGCGGACGAACCTGTGCTGAACTGGGACGCGTCCACAGAATGTCCGTCCGTCCCGGGAGCCCTGTTGACCGCGACCTACCGCCAGCCCGGCCTCGTCCTCACCGACCGCCGCTTCACCGTCCCCCTCGACCACGACGACCCGGCCGGGGAGACGATCGAGCTCTATGCCCGCGAGGCCGTCGCGAGCGACAAGGCGGGCCAGAACCTGCCGTGGCTGGTCTACCTCCAGGGCGGCCCGGGCTTCGGGGCGAACCGCTTCGTCGGCAAGGGGGCCTGGTTCGGCCGGGCCCTGAAGGAGTACCGCGTCCTCCTGCTCGACCAGCGCGGCACCGGCCACTCCACACCGGCCAACCGGCAGACGCTCCCGCTGCGCGGCGGCCCCGCCGAACAGGCCGACTACCTGGCCCGCTTCCGCGCCGACTCCATCGTCCGCGACTGCGAGGCGCTCCGCGCCCAGGTGACCGGCGGCGCCCCCTGGACCGTCCTCGGCCAGAGCTTCGGCGGTTTCTGCGCCACGACCTATCTGTCCCTCGCCCCCCAGGGCCTCGCCGCCGCCCTCATCACCGGAGGCCTGCCCTCCCTCGACGCCCACGCCGACGACGTCTACCGGGCCGCCTACCCGCGCGTGGAGCGCAAGGTCGCCGCGCACTACGCCCGCTATCCACAGGACGTCGAACGGGCCCGCCGTATCGCCGACCATCTCCTCACCCGCGACGTCACCCTGCCGAACGGCTACCGCCTGACCGTCGAGGCCTTCCAGTCCCTCGGCATCCTCCTTGGCGGCAGCGAGGGCAGCCACCGCCTGCACTACCTCCTGGAGCACGCCTTCGTCCGCACCGCGCAGGGCCCGGAGCTCTCCGACGCGTTCCAGGAAGAGGTCCAGGGCCTCCTCTCGTACGCCCCCCACCCGCTCTACGCCCTCGTCCACGAGGCCACCTACGGCCAGGACGAGCGGCCCACCGCCTGGTCGGCCGAACGGGTACGCACCGAGTTCCCGCAGTTCGACGCGGCCAAGACGCTCGCCGGCGACGAGCCGTTGCTGTTCACCGGCGAGTCCATCCACCCCTGGCTGTTCGACTGCGACCCGGCCCTGCGCCCTCTGCGCGAGACCGCCGAGCTCCTCGCCGCCCGCACCGACTGGCGGCCCCTGTACGACCCGGCCCGCCTCGCCGCCAACGAGGTCCCGGTCGCCGCGGCCGTCTACCACGACGACATGTACGTCGACACGGCCCACTCCCTCGAGACCGCCCGCGCGATCCGCGGTCTGCGCACCTGGGTGACGGACGAGTTCGAACACGACGGCGTTCGCGCGGGCGGCCCCCGCGTCCTGGATCGGCTGCTCGCCCTCGCTCGCGGGGAGGTCTGACGCCGGACACCCGGGCGGCCCGCGGGCGGCGACATGCCGCGCCCTCGATTCCGGCATAAGGTTCATTTCGGTCATGCGTCGACGCCGGAGTCGAGAGGACGTCAGTCGATGAGCACACCGTCACCCCACGGACGGTCCCGGATCGCCGCCCTCGCCGTGGCCGTGGCCGCCGCGAGCGCGTTCACCCTGGCGGCCTGCGACGACGACTCCGGCGGCTCGTCGACGTCCTCCGCCACGCCCACGGCCCCGGACACGGCCTCCTTCTCCGGCAACGCGGCTTCAGCGCTCGAGTCCGTCAAGGCCTCGGTGCGGGCCGAGGCATCCAAGCGGGCCGCGTCCGCCTCGGCCGCCGCCTCCTCCTTCGAGGCTTCCGTCTCCGCCGAGACGGAACGCGCCAACAAAGCCGCGCGGACCGAACTCGCCAAGGTCGACGGACAGGGCAACGCCATGTCCGACGTCACTATGACCGGCAAGCCGCGCTCCGAGACCGGCGGTCTGCTAGCCGTCGTCGTCACCATCACCAACAAGACCGGCAACACGGCCTCCTACGCCGCCCAGGTCGACTTCCTGGACTCGTCGGGCAAGGTGGTGGAGACCCGGTATGTCGGCGCGGAGGACCTGAAGCCGGGGGAGAAGGCCCAGCCCGTCGCCGTCAGCCGCAAGCCCACCGATCCGGTGCTGACACCCAAGCTGGCGAAGGCGCAACGGTATTGACTCAGGCGGCCGTGGCCAGCGTGCCGGGTGCACGGTGCGGGCTGACGACCCGTCCGTCGGGCAGAAGTTCACCGGTGTCGTCGAAGATGATGGTGCCGTTGCACAGCAGGCTCCAGCCCTGTTCGGGATGGGCCGAGACGATCACCGCGGTGTGGTGGAAGGGGCTGTCGGCGGTGGGGCACGGGGGCTGGTGGCTGCACATGACGTCTCCTCGATGCGTTCGGCTCCTGCCTCGGTTCGGCCGGTCATCTCTGTGGTAGCCGAGCTTGTTTTCCGTTGGATGAGAAGACCCCCACATCGCCGGAATCTCATCGGTGAGTTCTCGTCAGGTGGGCCGGTCCGCGGGGCCGTTAGGCTGAAGGCGATGCAAGAACAATTGATCGACCTCAGCGGCGACTGCGCGCGGTGCTTCGGCCTGTGCTGTGTCGCCCTGCCCTTCACCGCCTCCGCGGACTTCGCCCGCGACAAGCCGGCCGGCACGCCCTGCCCGAACCTCCGGGACGACCACCGGTGCGGCATCCACGCGAAGCTGCGCGTCGAGGGCTACAGCGGATGCACGGTCTACGACTGCTTCGGCGCCGGACAGAAGGTTTCGCAGGTCACCTTCGGTGGCCGGGACTGGCGTACCGGCCCGCGCGAGGACGCCCGCCGCATGTTCGACGTCTTCCCGGTCGTGCGCCAGCTGCACGAGTTGCTCTGGTACCTCAGCGAGGCGCTCACCCTGCCCGCCGCCCGCCCGGTCCACGCCGACCTCCGCCGCCTGCTCGAGCGGACCGACGCGCTCACCCGGGGGACCTCCGAGGAAATCGCCGCGCTGGACGTCCCCGCGCACCGGCAGGAGGTCAACGTCCTCCTGCTGCGGACCAGCGAACTGGTGAGGGCGGGCATGGGCGGCAAGAAGAAGAACCGCCGGGGCGCGGACCTGATGGGCGCCCGTCTCAAGGGCGCCGACCTGCGCGGAGCGAGCCTTCGCGGCGCCTATCTCATCGCGGCCGACCTCACCGGCGCCGACCTGCGCGGCGCGGATCTGATCGGCGCCGACCTGCGCGACGCCGACCTGACGGATGCGGACCTGACCGGCGCGTTCTTCCTCACCCAGCCCCAGCTGAACGCGGCCCGGGGCAGCGCCGGCACTCGGCTGCCGGACTCAGTCACCCGCCCCGGACACTGGACAGCGTGACTCCGAGGCGGCCGGGGCCTCGTCGGAATCCGCCCCGGGGACGGCCATGGGGCCACTGCTCGCCCGCCGTTCCAAGTGCAGCCGCAGCCCCTCCGGCATCAGCGTCAGCCGCTCGGTCACGCTGAGCCGGTAGCCGGGGTCGGCCCGCAGCTCGTAGCGGCGCAGCAGCAGCCCGAGCACCAGCGTGGCCTCGTGGAGCGCGAACTGCCGCCCGATGCAGGCCCGCGCCCCGGTGCCGAACGGCTTGAAGACATGCGGGGGACGCGACCGTACGGCCTTCGGGTCGAAGCGGTCCGGGTCGAACCGCTCGGCGTCGGCGCCCCACACCTCGGGGTCGCGCTGCAGCATGGGCGTGAGCACCAGCGTCCACGCGCCGCGGCGCATCGGATGCCGCCCGGCCAGCACGGTGTCCTGGAGGGCCTCCCGGGCGAACGCGGGTGCCGTCGGCCACAGCCGCAGCGACTCGTCCAGCACCCGGCGCACATACCGCAGCTTCGCCACCTGGTCGTACCCCGGTACGGCGGCCGAGCCCCAGACGCGGTCCACCTCGGCACGCGCGCGTGCCGCGACCTCGGGGTGTCGGGAGAGGTAGTGCAGGGCGAAGGAGAGCGCGCCCGACGTCGTCTCATGGCCGGCCACCAGGAAGGTGATGACCTGCCGGCGGACGTTCTCCGGTGACAGCCGCTCACCGGTCTCCGGGTGGGCCGTCTCCAGCATCCGGTCCAGCAGGTCACCGTCCCCGCCCGCCGCGCGCCGGGCCCGGACCAGGTCGTCGACCATGCGGTTGAGGTAGGCGATGTCGTCCGCGTTGCGCTGCGCGGCACGCCGTAGAAGAGCCGGGAAGGGCACGGAGTTGAGGCGCTGCGCGTAGGTGAGGGTGCCCACCATGGCCGTCACGAAGGGATGCGGCCGGTCCCGCTCGAAAGAGCCGAAGTCATGGCCGAACCCGGTCCGCGCGATGGTCTCCAGGGTCAGTTTGGTCATGTCGGCGGGGACGTCCACCGACCGGCCCGCCGCCTGTTCGCGGTCCCAGTGGTCCGTCAGCCGCCCGGCGACGGCCAGCATCATCGGGTGGTAGGCCTCCATCGCCTCGCGGCTGAAGCCCGGTGCCAGCACGTCGTGTGCCAGCTGCCAGTTCGGCTCGTGGTTGTACGCGGTGAACAGCCCGTCACCGGCGACCGGCCGCAGATTGGCGACCCCCAGACCGACATGCTTGGCGAACCGTGACTCGTCCGCCAGATCCGCCACCAGCTCGGCACCCCAGACGAACACGAACTCCCGGTTGAACGCCTTGCGCCGGTAGATCGGCCCCAACTGGCGGGCGAAGCGCAGGGAGTCCTGGAGCGGGGTGGCCCGGTTGACGCCGAGGACGTCACCGAGCAGGGGGAGCCGGCGCGGCGGGTGCGGAATGCGGTGCAGCTCCGGCCAGCCCAGCTCGGCACTGCGGAAACCCCTGGGCTGCGCGGCCCTTGTCGTCGTCTCCGCCATGACAAGATCTCCCTTGATCCAGCGGCAGTTGAGCGCGTTGTACGTGGGTTCAATAACGCGCCTCAGTCTGATCCCGTTGTTGAACCGGCGTCAAGTAAAGTGCGGGCATGGCCGGGAAGCAGGGCGAGCGCACGCGCCGCAGGCTCAGCACCGAGGAGCGCCGCGAGCAGCTTCTGTCGGTGGGGGCGAGGCTGTTCTCGGAGAGCCCGTACGACGAGGTGTGGATCGAGCAGGTCGCCGAGATCGCCGGTGTCTCGCGCGGGCTGCTCTACCACTACTTCCCGACGAAGCGGGACTTCTTCGCGGCGGTCGTCGAGCGCGAGAGCGGGCGGATGCTGGCCATGACCGCGGCCGTGCCCGGCATCCCGGTGCGCGAGCAGCTCACCGCGGGGCTGGACACCTATCTGGAGTACGTGTCGGCGCACGCGCACGGCTACCGCGCCTTTCACCGTGCCGACGCCGCAGGCGACCAGTCCGTCCGCAAGGTCTACCAGCGGGCGCTGGCCGCGCAGGAGCGGCAGATCCTGGCGGCGCTGGCCGCGGATCCGGAGTTCCGGGCACAGGCCGAGGAACGCCCCGACCTTCAGCTGGCCGTCCGCGGCTGGCTGGCCTTCACCACGGCCGTCTGTCTGGAGTGGCTGAGGGGCTCCGACCTCTCCCGGGAACAGGTGCGCGATCTGTGCGCACGAGCCCTGCTCGGCGTCCTCAGGCCCTGACCGGAAGTCGCCCGTCCATCACGCACCCCAAGGTTGGCTTCGTCGCCGATCTTCGATAGGTTAGGCAAGGCTTACCTTATGCGGCAATGGATGGGTGACAGTGATGGGTGACAGCCAAACCTGGACGGCCGCGCCTTCCGCGGCGGAGCACGCCCGGTCGGTGCTCGCCGCCTCGTGGTCCTGTGCGGTGACCGCCGAGGGCGGCCGCGAGGAGTTCGTCGGCGCGCACACCGTCGCCGAGGACGGGCGGGTGACACTGGACGTGCCCGAGGACAGCACCCTGGTCGCGGCCGCGATCTGCGCGCCCCGCGGCGAGCCGTCCGCCGTCCTGGAGTTCGCCGACGTGGCACCTGTCCCCCTGCGCAGCCGTATCCGCGCCCGGCTCTGGATCGCCGGGTGGTTCGTCCCCGTGGACGGCCGGCTGGAGTTCACGACCACGCGCGTGGTGCTGCGCAGGCCGTCCGGCGCGGTGGTCGTCGACCTCGACGAGTTCGCCGCCGCCGCGCCCGACCCGCTCGCCACGGCCGAGGCCCGGCTGCTCACCCACCTCGCCGACTGCCACCCCGACGCGGTCGAGCGGCTCACCCGGCTCGTCGACGCCGACAGTCTGCACGGCGCGGTCCGCGTCCAGCCCCTCGCCGTGGACCGGCACGGACTGACGCTGCGGATCGAGCGCGCCCGCGCCCACGGCGACGTACGCCTGCCCTTCCACGCGCCCGCCGACGACGTGGCGCGGCTGACGGAGCGCATGCACGTCCTGCTGGCCCAGGCGAGCGCCGCGTCCTGCCCGCGTGCCCTACAGCGGCAGCGCACAGACCGCGACGGGTGAGGCGAACGGCTCGCCGGCGCGCCGCAGTGCACCGCTCGTCGCGTCCACGTGGAACACGCTGACACTGCTGGACCTCTGGTTCGCCGCGAACAGCAGTGTCCCGTCCGGCGAGAAGGCGATCTGCCGCGGGAAGTCACCGTTCACCGGAACCGTGTCGAGCAGCCGGAGCCGGGCGCCGTCCGCCTCCACCGCGTAGCGCGTGAGGCTGTTGTGGCCCCGGTTGGCCAGATAGGCGTACGAGCCGTTCGCGGTGACCAGCAACTGCGCCGGGTAGTTCGTGCCCGAGCCCGTTCCCGTGGACTGCGCCGCCCCGACGGAGAGGCGCCCGGTCCTGCGGTCATAGGCGCAGACCGCCACCGTGTTGTCGACCTCGTTGGCCAGGTAGGCGTACCGCCCCCCGGGATGGAAGGTGAGATGGCGCGGTCCGGCACCGGCCCGGGTGTGGGCCCGCGAGACCTCCGTGAGAGCGCCGGTCCGTTCGTTCAGGCGATAGCTGTAGACGGTGTCCGTGCCCAGGTCGACGGCGAGCACATGGCCGCCGTCGGGACTGGTGAGGAACTGGTGGGCGTGCGGACCCTCCTGGCCGGGCCCCGGCGCCGGACTGGAGTGCGTGACCGTTTCCCTGCGTTCGCCGAGCGCTCCCGAGGAGGCGATCGGGTGCACGGCCACGCTGCCGGAGCCGTAGTTGGCGCTGAGCAGCCAGCGGCCGCCCGGATGCACCGACAGATGACACGGCCCCGCCCCGCCGGTGCCGCGGCTCCCCAGGACCTTGCGGTCGGACAGGCGTACGGCGGTCACGGCACCGGCGTCCTGCTCGTCGACCGCGTACAGCGTGCGGCCGTCGGGGTGCAGCGCGAGATACGACGGATTGGTGACGCCAGTGATCGTGCCGGTGCCGGTGATACGCCCGCTGTCGGCGTCGTACCTGGCGACGCCGATGCCGTTGCCGCCGCCCTCGGCGGAGGTGTAGGTGCCGAGGTAGAGGGGCCGCGGGCCGGTCGGAGCCGGAGCGGACGGTGCTTTCGTGGGGCTCGGTGAGACCGTTTCAGGGGAGCCGGGAGTCCGCGAGGGCACCGACTCCGCCGACGACCCGGACGACGTCGAGCAGCCGGCGAGTCCCGAGGCGGCTCCCGCGAGAACGCCGACGAAGCCGCGCCTGCTGCAGCCGCCGTTCGCACTGCCCATCCCTGCGCACCCCGGTGATCGATCGTCGCGGTCGTGACAGCCACCTTCACCCGGATCACGCGCCCCGTGCAACCCGAGCCCGCGCGGCCCGCTACCAGTCGCCGTCCTGGACCGGCTTGCCCGGTGCGTCCCCCAGCTTCTTGACCTGGTGCGATCCCGGCGGCTGCCAGGGCTCGTGATCGTCCCCGAGCCAGTCTCCGACCGGCTTCACGCCCTCCAGGGGGTCCGTCGGGGCGAGGTCCTCCGCGTCCTGGTCGTAGTAGTCGAACCAGGGCAGTCCCGCATGGGTGTACGCGGCGCGGTCCACGGGCGACGGCGGAGGAGCCTCGCCGGTGATGCGGCGCCACTCGGGCGGTGTCACCAGGTGCACGAACACCCGGCCGGCCGGTGTGTCCGCCCAGTCCGACAGCGGCCGGTCGTCCCGGTAGACCTCCTGGCGCATGGAACCCCCGACGCCGAGCCCCATGGCCGGAGCACTGCGGGGCGCCCCCGCCGGAGCGGCGGGCGCGGCCATCGCCATGGGCACGGCAGCGCCGTAACCCATGGTGGGCCTGCTCGCCAACCGCAGCCGCCGCTGCGCCTGGCGCCACTCGGTCAGCCGCTCCTCGACCAGCGGGAACGACTGCAGCTGGACACCGCCCCAGACCTCCTCGCCCGTGACCTGCCCCTCGACGGTCGCGCCCAGCCCGAGCGGCACGGCGACGAACTGGCGGACCGTCCCCTTGCCGGAGTTGATGCCGTCCAGCCACGGCTGCCGGGGCAGGACCACGTAGTTCTGCGGGTCACGGGTGAGCCGGTCGCTCCAGGGCTTCCCCGAGACCGCGCACACCTTGCCCACCCCGACCTGGAGCGCAGCGGGCTCGGTGGTGCTGCCGAAGCTCAGCCACATCGCCTCGCGCAGATACACCGGCAGCATCACCCCGCCGCGGGCCCGCCACTGCTCCGGCACGGTGTCGGCGTAGTCGGAGACGCGACGCACCGGGAACTCGCCGAGCCCCGGCGGCAGCGGATGCGTGCCGGTCTCGGGCAGTCGCAGGGTGCGGACGAACCGCACCGCCGCACCGCCCGGCAGCCGCAGTGTGTTCCCGTCGATCCGCACACTTGTGCCGGTCATCGGCCCGCCCCCTGTGTCTGCTCGATGTGCCTGTCTCACCTGGAACGACGGGAGAGCACCGGGCGGTTCCCGCGCCACCGCTCCTGGAGCCGGGTCAGATGCGGCATCCGCTCACGCTGCTCGCGGGCGGCCTTGTCCAGCTCCTCCAGCAGACGGCGGGAGCGGTGCTCGGTGTCGAGCTCGTCGAGGATGCGGTTGACCTCGGTGAGGACGGCGCCGTGCAGCTGCCAGTGGCGGGAGTCGCGCTGGACCTCCTCCAGCAGCAGCTGGGCCAGTTTGTCGCGGGTCGCCGTGGCCTGGCGCAGCTCGGCGGTGAGCCGGGCCTCCGCGGACTCGGCGCTCACGCTGACATGGGTGGTGACCAGGACCGCGAAGCTGACCACGGCGTCACCGATCTCGGACAGCAACTGCTCCACCGTACGACCGGTCTCGGGCCCGAACAGCGGCTCGGGAGCCTGGCCCTCGTCGATCGCGTAGGGCTCGTCGGCGAAGGGGTCGCGTTCCTTCGCGAGGTCGGTGAGGGTGCGGGCGAGGACCCGCAGCACGACCGTGCAGATCTCCAGGGTGTCCAGGCCGGTGCGCAGCACCACCCGGTGCAGCAGACCCTCCTTCACCCTGGGGTTCAGTTTGAGACTGTCCTCGGCCTGCCGGAGGGCCGCGTCCACCTCGACGATGTCGTGGTCGAGCTCGCGCGCCTCGTACAGCCGGGCCGTCGCCAGCTCCACGGGGGTACGGCCCGCGGCCTCCTCGCCCATCCGCAGCATCAGCTTCCGCACCCGGCGGGCCAGCCCCTCGATCGACTCGCCCGCCTCGCCCACCCACACCGGGGGAGCGAGCAGCAGATTGAAGGCGAGGCCGACGACCGCGCCGATCAGCGTCTCCACCACGCGCGCCCAGGCGGTGTCCCCGACGGTCGTCACCCCGAGCACCAGCATCGCGCTGATCGCCACCTCGGGCACGAACTCCTCGACCCGCACCAGCCGTCCGACCACCAGCGACGCCACGATCAGCAGGGCCAGGCTCCACCAGGTCAGACCCACCAGCAGACTGAAGGCGATGGCGACGAGGACTCCGGTCACCACGGAGTTCACCCGGCGGATGCCGGTGGTGAGCGTGGAGTAGAGGGTGACCTGCACGACCAGCAGCGCCGTCAGGGGAGCCGTGAGCGGTGCCGCCTCGGGGCTGAGCCGCAGCGCGATGACGTACGCGATCGTCGCCGCGCCCGCCGACCGCAGTGTCTGCACGAGGACAGGGTCCCGGCGCCGCTTCACAAACCGCACCAGGGACGCCGTCCACTCACGTACATGTCGCATCCTCAGTGTGTTCCTCTTCCACATAGACGTCCGGTGCACTCCTTGCGGACCGTAACTGTCCGCAAGCGTGCCCACCTTGTGGGGTGCGGCCGATTGACGGCAAGGGGCCAGGGCAGTGATCGCGGACACCCGGCAACCTCGGGCGGTCCCTGGGGAAAACCCCCGGCGTCGACGGTGGACCGCCGGATGGCCCGCGGCCGGTCGGGCGCGAAAGCGTGGAGCGATGACCTGGAAACGGACCTCGACCATCCTGACCCTGATCGTCACACTCGGCACGGTCGCGCCGGCGGCGGCGACGACCCGGGCACCGGCCCCGTCCGTCGTCGACGCCCTCGACCGGACCGCGCACCCGCTTCGGACCGTCGAACCCGGCGGCGACACCCGCGATCTGCGACCCCTCGACCGGATGATCGCCGACGCCGAGGTCGTCGGCGTCGGCGAGGCCACGCACGGCTCGCACGACTTCTTCGCCCTCAAGGACCGCCTCTTCCGCCACCTCGTCGAGGAGAAGGGCTTTCGTACCTTCGCCCTCGAGGCCCCCTGGAGCACCGGCCTGCGGCTCGACGACTACGTGGTGCACGGCAAGGGAGACCCGCGGCGCATCATGCGCGAGGAGTTCCAGCGCGACTACCAGTGGTGGAACAACACCGACTATCTGCGGCTCGTCGAGTGGATGCGGGGGTACAACATCCGCCACCCCGCCGACCCCGTCCACTTCGTCGGCGACGACACCGCCTGGACCGGCCCCGAGGTGTACGACAGGGTCGTGGCCCGTGTGGCCGCCGCCGACCCCGGCTCCGGCGAGCGCCTCAAGGGGCTGTACCGCGGGCTGCGGCCCACCGCGCCGACGGGAACGTACATCGAGAGCTACCTCGGCAAGCCGTACGCCGAACGCAGGGAGATGGCCGAACGCACCAGCGAGGCACTGGAGCTGGTGAAGCGGGCGGGGGCCGGCGAGCGGACCGTCCAGGACGCCACGGCGATCGACCGCACCGCCCGCCAGTACGCCTTCGACTTCGAGGAGCCCGGACAGATCGCCGAGGCCATGCGCTACCGCGACCGGGCGATGGCCGCCAACGTGCTCTGGTGGCAACGGCACACCGGGACCAGGGTCCTGCTGTCCGCGCACGACGCCCATGTCGGCTACGAGAGCTATGACCCCGCCTACCCGAAGATGCAGGGCGCCTTCCTGCGCGACGGTCTGGGAGCGGCGTACGTGAACATCGGCCTGACGTTCGACCGGGGCTCGTTCAACGCCACCGACCAGGACGAGACCGCCGTACGGCGCTGGACGGTGGGCCCGGCCGCCCCCGGCAGCAACGAGTGGACCCTCGACCGGGTGAGGTACCGCGACTACGCGGTCGACCTGCGGACGGTCGGCTCACCGGCGCGCGCGTGGCTCCGCCAGGCCCGCCCGACCTACCGCATCGGCACCGCCTACCCCGACGGGCCGCACGATGTCGCCCTGGCCCGCACGCACGACATCCTGATCCACCTTCACCGGGTGGAGGCGGCCCGGCTGCGGGACCGGTAACCGGCGATCTTCGCGAGGTTGCCGCAGCGGTCCATCGAGCACCAACGGCGGCGGCGGGCCTGCGAGTCGTCCAGGAACAGCAGGGAACAGTCCGGGTTCTCGCACTCCTTGACCCGCTCCAGGAGCGGGCCCCGCACCAGGAGTACGGCGTCCCGCGCCACCGTCGCCAGGGCCGCGCGGGCCGGACTGCGCGCCGTCCACCGCACCGGACCCAGCTGGGGCGCGAGATCCGGCTGGGCGGCGACCGCGTTGACCCGCTCCACGTCGGCCGGTTCGGGTTCCCGGCCGGCCATCGCGGCGCGGACCAGGCCGTACAGGGCCTCGCGCAGGAGGCGGGCGTCCGTCAGGTCCCGAGCCGTGACCCGCACCGCACCCCCGTCGGTGGCCAGCTCCGCCTCCGTGAACCAGCGCGCGAGGGCAGTGGTGTCGGGGAGTCGTTCCAGTGGCGTGGCGTGCCGTTTGCCGAGGGTGGCCGCGAAGTCCAGACAGGGGCGGCCGCCGATGAAGGGGAACGCGAGTGCCGGGTCGGCGGGGGCGGGGCTGCCGGTCATGCGTCGAGCGTACACCGGTTCATGGGGTGTCGGATCGATGGGCCGAGCCTCTTGACACCGGTTGAGGAGGTGTCCGATGGTGACACCACTTCACGACACCACTTCAACGGGTGTCAGTCGCTCGGGTGGCCGGGCAGAGAGCAGGTGCGGTATGCGTGCGGTGCGGATCGACAGGTTCGGCGGACCGGAGGTACTGGTGCCGGTCGACGTCCCCGACCCGGTACCGGGCCCCGGAGAGGTGCTGGTGCGGATCGCCGCGGCCGGGGTGAACCGGGCGGACGCCCTGCTCCGCGCCGGCCTCTACCACCGCGGCGGACGCCCGCCGCTCATCCCGGGCGCCGAGGCCGCGGGCGTCGTCGTGGAGGTGGGTGAAGGCGTGACCGACTTCGCGCCGGGACAGCGGGTCATGGCCCTGGACGGCGGCAAGTCGTCAGGTCTCTATGCCGAGTTGGCGACGGTGTCCGCCACCCAGGTGGTCGTGCTCCCCGACGGCGTGGACCTGGCCCGGGCGGCGGCCCTGCCGATCGCCTGGCTCAGCGCCTGGTACTGCGTGCGGCATCTCGCCCGTGTCGCCAAGGGCGACACCGTGGTGGTGAAGGCGGCGGCGAGCGGTGTCGGTACCGCGGCCGTGCAGATCGCCGCCGAGGCGGGGGCGCGGGTCCTCGCCCTCGCCGGTTCGGCCGAGAAGGCCGCCTGGGCGGGGGAGTTCGGTGCCGACGTCACCGTCGACACCTCCGCCCACCCCGACGACGCCGAGGTCGAGGAGGTGCTCCGGCTCACCGACGGCCGTGGCGCCGACGTAGTCCTGGACACCGTCGGCGGCCGGGCCTTCGGGCACAGCCTGCGTGAAGTGGGTCACGGCGGGCGGGTCGTGGCCCTCGCCAACGTCGCCCTGGAACCGAGCACAGTCGACACCCGCGACTTCTATCCCAAGAACGCCTCGATCCTCGGCTTCCAGCTCACCAACCTCCAGCTCCACGGCTACGACCCCCGCCCCGACCTGCGGGAACTGGCCGACCGGGTGGCCGCCGGCCGCTATCGCGTGCCGATCGAGACCGTCGTACCCCTGGAAGAGGCGCGGGCCGCGCACGAGCGGCTGGAACGGCGTGACAACCGCGGCAAGATCGTGCTCTCGGTCGGACCGGAATTCGGCAAATGAGATGCGTCCGTCCTCCTCGCCAGGTGATCATCCGGAGTGTCGTGGGTGAGTCGCGGGTGAGGAGACGCCGATGGATCCAGAGGGATCGGCTCGAGCACGGGCAGCGCTGAACCATGTGGCGGCCGTCTCGGAGGGGCCGGCCGTCCCCCCGGACGCGCGCATCACGCTGAACTTCCATCCGGACCGCGTGGCGCGCGGCCTGCCCCTCCTGGAGGCCCTGGCCCAGGACGGCGTCTACCACTCGCAGTTCGTCACCGGCACGAGCAACGGCGGGCTGACCGCGCACCCCGGCGGCGACCGCTGGCGCTGGGAGAGCCGGATCTTCGGCGGCGCCTACGACGACGCGGACGCCCATGACCGGCCCGTGTACGGCGCGCTGAACTTCCGTCGTCAAGTCGTGGGCGCGGCCCCGCGGTTCGGCTCCTCGCACTTCCGGCTGACCGGCGAGCCGCTGGCCCGCGCCACCTTCTGCTACCCCGACAGCGCCGCCGAGCCGGTCCACTTCGGGGTCGCCGCCGGCATGTCCCTGATCGCCCTCGCGGAAGCGGACGAGCAGGACGCCCTGAACGACTACATCGAGGCCCAGGTGCACGGCGGCGTGGACCTGGCCCGCGATGTGGAGGCACTCGTCCTGGACGCGAGCTACCGGAACACCCCCGTCGAGGCGGCGGCACACCTGCTGCCCGTCCCCGTCGAGTGGCACCCCGGCTACCGGATCACCGTCGCCGAACTGCACCGCCACGCCGACTACCGCGGACAGGAGTACGCCGACCTGGGCGCGAGCATCGCGGAGGACGGCGTGGTCGACCCGCGCATCATCGGTGACGCCGCCCGGACGGGCCGCTACGAACTCCAGCACCTGAAGATGGTCTGGCACACGCTGGCCCGATTCGGTGCGCCGGAGGCGACGGCTCATGCGGGGGAGGCCGCGGGGGGCCGGACGCCGGTGGTGAGCACCCCGGGCGCGTAGGCCCACGAATGGCCTCGGTGTGCGGGACACGTTCCGTACTCTGTTCCGGGAACGCATGCTCGACACCGACCGGACGGCTGCCGAGCGGAGAGATGGGGGCGGGACGTTGGTGGACTCCTGGGAATGGGCCCGACAGGTACTGGAGGGCGCGGGTCTCGACCCCGGCCGCCTCGTCGGGCTGCGGCCGCTGAGCGGCGGCACGTACAACGCCGTCGAGGAGCTCCTTCTGACCGACGGCACCCGCTACGTCCTCAAGGTCCCGCCCGCGTCCACCGTTCCCGGCCTGCGTTACGAGCGGGAACTCCTGGTCTCGGAGGCGGAGTTCTACCGCGCCGCCGCCGTGGCCGAGGTCGCGGCACCGCACGTCGTGGCCCTCGGTGAGGACACCGCCGTACCCCATCTGCTGATGACCGCGTGTCCCGGCGAGCCCTGGGACGGCTCGGTGACGGAAGCCGAACGGGCGCAACTGCGCAGGGAGTTGGGCCGCCAGGTGGCCCGGCTGCACACGGTGACCGGGCCGGGCTTCGGCTACCCCTCCGGTGCTCTCGGACCCCTCGCCCCCGACTGGCGGACCGCGTTCACCGCCATGATCGAGGCCATCCTCGACGACGCCCGGGACTACGGAGCACGGCTGCCCCGCTCCGTCGACCAGGTCGCGAGCACCCTGAGGGCCGGCTTCCCCACCCTCGACGAGGTCACGGTGCCGGCCCTGGTCCACTTCGACCTGTGGGACGGCAACATTCTGCTGGACCGCCGGGCGGACGGGGAGCTCCGTATCGGCGGGCTCATCGACGGGGAGCGGATGCTCTGGGGCGACCCCCTCGCCGACTTCGTCTCGCTCGCGCTGCTCGGGGACATCAAGAAGGACGAGGCGTTTCTCGCGGGCTACCGGGAGGAGGGCGGCCGGGCCGAGTTCGACGTGCCGGCCCGGGTGCGTCTGGCCCTGTACCGCGCCTACCTCTACCTGATCATGCTCACCGAGACCGTCCCGCGGGCGGTCGACGACGAGAAGGAACGCTGGGTCCAGTCGGCGGTGGCACCGGAACTCGTCGCCGCCCTGGACGAGATCGAGGCCCTCGCCCGGGTCGCGGGAGCCTGAGCACCGTGAACGGACGCACCGTACGCGATCTCAGACGCGCCAACCGCACTGCCGTACTGCAGCGCCTCTACTTCGACGGCCCCCTCAGCCGCTTCGAACTCGGCCCGGTCACCGGGCTCAGCTCCGGCTCGGTCAGCAACGTCGTCGCCGACCTGGTGGCCGACGGCCTGCTGGAGGAGGCCGGCAGCGTCGACTCCGACGGCGGACGCCCCCGCACCCTGCTGCGGGTGGCGCCCGGCAGCGGCCACATGATCGGCGTCGACGTCGGCGAGACCCGGGTGCGCGTCGAGCTGTTCGACCTGACCCTCACCGAACTCGCCCGCGCCGAAAGGCCGTTGACCCAGCGGAGCTACGACGTCGAGGCCATCGTCGGGCACATCCGCGACGGCATCGCCGAGGTGCTCGCCGGTACCGGGACCGAGCCCGAGGCGCTGCTCGGCGTCGGCATCGGCGTGCCCGGCATCGTCGCCCACACCCCCCGCAGCGGGGCCGTCGTGCACGGACAGACCATCGGCTGGGACGCCGTCCCGCTGGAGGCACTGCTGCGCACCGGCTCCCCGCTGCCCGGCAGCGTCCGGTACTTCATCGACAACGGCGCCAAGACCCTCGGCCAGGCCGAGATGTGGTTCGGCGGCGGCCGCGGTGCCCGCAGCGCCGTCGTGGTCCTCTTCGGCTCCGGCCTCGGCGCCTGTCTGGTGACGCCCGAGGTGGAGCACGGCCGGGCCGTCGAATGGGGGCATCTGACCGTACGGGTCAGGGGGCGCCGCTGCCGCTGCGGTGCCCTCGGCTGCCTGGAGGCCTACGCGGGCGCGGAATCGCTGCTCGAACGCTGGCGCGAAGCGGGCGGCCGCCCGCCCGAGGACGTCGACGAGGAGACCGCGCTGACCGCGATGCTCGCCGCAGCCCACCCGGCCGAGGGCGGCGAGGGCGACCCGGTGGCCCTGGCCGTCCTGGAGGAGACCGCCGAGTACCTGGGCGCGGGCCTGTCCGACCTGATCAACCTCTTCCAGCCCGAGCGGATCATCGTGGGCGGCTGGGCCGGGCTCCAGCTCGGCGCCGGATTCCTGCCCGCCGTACGGCGCCACGCGACGGCGTACGCGCTGCGGTACCCGGCCGAGAAGGTCACCGTCGACCTCGGCCGGCTCGGGCCCGACGCGGTCACCGTCGGCGCGGCCATCCTCCCGCTCGCCGACTTCTTCGCCCGCGGCGGCCGGCGACCCGAACCCGCGCCCGAGGGACCGGCACCGGCCTGGCGGACGGCCCTGGAGGAGCGGGCCCCGCACTGACGTTTCGCCGACCTGCGCGGAGGTACTCGCGCTCCCGCCAGGCACGCGAAGGAGGACGCCGTGGACCACCGTCACGAAGCACCCGGCGAGAACGGTGACCCCGTCCCGCGGGATCTGCCGGACCAGCAGGCGGGCGAGGGCGAGGACCCCTGGGACGCCGCCACCGTCCCGGACGAGAAGCCCGGTGCCGACGACGAGCCCGGGGCCGTCCCCGACACCGACGAGGCGGGCACCGGCCGGCAGGGGGCGACGCGGTCGGACACCGTGCACCCCGAGCACCCGGGAGCCGAGGAGTCCACCGGCTGACGCCCGGGCCGCATGGGCCGCAAGGATTGCTCAGCCGACCTTGCGGCCCTTCATCGGCTCCGTCCGCGCCCCCGCGCCCTGCTGCATCCCGTGCAGGAACTCCTCCAGCACCTCGGTGGCCGTGTGCTCCGGGTGCCAGCCGAGTTCCGTACGCGCACGCGTGCAGTCCATCAGGGGCAGCCGCAGGACCGCGTCGAAAAGATGCGGGGACGCGGGCAGCAGATGCAGGCCCCACGCGGCCGCGATCGCCGAGCGGGCCGCGGGGCGCGGCAGCCGTACCGGGCGGGCGCCGAGCATCTCGCCCAGCAACTCGGCGTCGACCGGCGGCTCACCCGCCAGGTTGAAGGCGCCCCGCACGTCCGAGCGCACTGCCAGGACGTAGGCCTGAGCGGCGTCGTCGGTGTGCAGTGCCTGCACCCGCAGACCGGGAATGTCGGGGAGGAAGGGCAGCAGATCGGGCCGCGCCAGCTGGCCCGGCAGGAAACGGCCGCCGAAGATGCGGCGCTGCTCGCTCGCCGACTCCCGCTTGAAGAGGAACGCCGGACGCATCCGTACGACCCGGACGGCGGGGTGGTCGCGCTCGAAGGTGTCCAGGGCGCGTTCCAGATAGGCCTTCTCCCGGCAGTACGCGGCGTCCGGCCAGCCGTGGGTCGGCCACGACTCGTCCACCGCGTGCTCCTTCGGACCCGGGGAGTAGGCACCCACGGACGACGCGTGCACCAGCGCCGGCACCTTGGCCGCCGCGACCGCCTCGAACACCCGGATAGAGCCGAGGACGTTGGTGCGCCAGGTCGTCGCCGGGTCGTGCGTCGGCTGGAACGCCCACGCCAGATGGACCACCGCGTCGGCGCCCGCGAACTCCTCGGTCAGATCGGTCCGTTCCGATGCGAGGTCGACCGCGGACCACTCGGTCCGCGCGGGCGACCAGTCCGGGATCCGCCGGGCCAGGCCCCGTACGGAGCCGACCTCCGGATCCTCGGAGAGAAGGCGCACCACGCTGGTTCCCACGTTGCCGGTGGCGCCCGTGACCACGATCCTGCTGCCGGTTGAAGTGCTCACGTTCGGCTCCTTCGGGCCGCTGGGGCGGGGAGACGCCCGAGTACCCGCCCTCCGGTGATGCACGCGGTGCACGGCACGGTCCGCGGCCACGAGATGATCAATCCATGAGTGAGATCATCCTGATGTCCGACGCCCGTGTCGCCGCCGTCCCCGTCGAGGAGAATGGCGAACCCCTCGTGGACGTCAGCGCCCACCTGCGCGTCGACGACCGCAAGCACGAGGACTCCCGGGGCGCCGAGGTCCTTCTGCGCCAGGGTGTCCTCGACCGGCTGCTCCGGGCGCAGGCCCTGCTGCCCGACGGCCTGCGCCTGCTCTTCGTCGAGGGGTACCGGCCGCCCGCCCTCCAGCGGCACTATTTCGAGACGTACGCCGACGGACTGCGCGCCGCCCACCCGGACTGGTCCGCCGACCGGATCCGCAGCGCGGCCAGCCGTTACGTCTCCCCGCCCGAGATAGCCCCGCACAGCGCCGGCGCGGCCGTCGATCTCACCCTCACCGACGCCGACGGCCGCGAACCCGACCTGGGCACCGCCATGAACGCCAACCCGGAGGAGAGCGACGGCGCCTGCTACACGGACGCCGCCAACATCACCGAGGAGGCCAAGGCCAACCGGGCCGTGCTCGGCGAGGCGCTGAGCGCGGCGGGCCTCGTCAACTATCCGACCGAGTGGTGGCACTGGTCCTACGGCGACCGCTACTGGGCTCTGCAGACGGGGGCGCCCGCCGCGCTGTACGCGGCGAAGGAACTCGAGAGCCGCTGACGGGACCGACAGCCGCCGCAGCCACCGGCAGAGCATTCGAGCCGTCGGCTCAGGCGAACGCGTTCACGCCCGTGAGTTCCGCCGACAGCGTCCACAGGCGCTCCGCCTGCTCCGGGTCGGTCGCCCACGCCCTGACGCCGCTGGACTCGTCGCCGTCGACTGCGGGCTCGGCGATGTCGCAGTCCTCCAGGTAGACCCCGCCCATCCCGGCCAGCTGGGGCGAGGTCGCCGCCCACACCTGGGTGGCCGCGCCCTGCTCCGGGCTCTTGAAACCCGAGGGGTTGAGCGCGTTGCCCTGCTCGTCGATCCAGCCGCGCTCCACCATCTCCGCCTTGGGCAGGTGGCGCTGCAGC
Source organism: Streptomyces sp. NPDC050759 (assembly GCF_044456945.1). Lineage (NCBI taxonomy): Bacteria > Bacillati > Actinomycetota > Actinomycetes > Kitasatosporales > Streptomycetaceae > Streptomyces > Streptomyces sp. NPDC050759. Next base: position 84,576 of record NZ_JBITGI010000003.1, read on the forward strand.
GGGGTGAGGATGCCGCCGGGGTGGAGCGAGAAGGCGCGTACACCGCGGTCGGCGCCGAGCTTGTCGAGGTGGACCGCGAACAGGACGTTCGCCGTCTTGGCCTGACCGTAGGCCTGCCACTTGTCGTAGCCGGTCCGCCAGTGGACGTCGTCCCAGCGCATCCCGGAGAAGTGGTGGGCGCGCGAGGACACCGAGACCACGCGGGCGCCGCCGGGCTCGATCGCCGGCCACAGCCGGTTGACCAGCGCGAAGTGACCGAGGTGGTTGGTCGCGAACTGCGCCTCCCAGCCCGGCCCGACCCGCGTCTCCGGGCAGGCCATGATCCCGGCGTTGTCGATGACGAAGTCGACCGTGCGGCCCGAGTCGAGGAACCGCTCGGCGAAGGCGCGCACGCTGTCCAGGTCGCTGAGATCGAGTTCGTCCAGTTCGACACCGTCGAGGCCGGCCAGGGCCTTCCAGGCGGTGTCGGGACGCCGGGCCGGGACGACGACCCGGGCGCCCGCCTTCGTGAGCGCGCGGGTGGTCTCCAGACCGAGCCCCGAGTAGCCCCCGGTGACGATGGCGAGCTTGCCGGACAGGTCGATGCCCGCGAGAACGTCGTCGGCGGTGCTGTGGGCGCCGAACCCCGAACCGATCTTGTGCTGTGCAGTGCTCATGACGGGAACGCTACGAATTGGAGTGCTCTCGAAGTCAAGCCCACACCCCCGGGGCACCGGGCCGGGACAAAAGGAAGCCCCGACCGGACGGGGGAATCACGGTCGGGGCGGTCTCGCGGTGGGCACGGACGGCGGTCGCCTCTCGGCGAAAGGCTCCACAGGGCTTCAGCCGAACGATCGTCCCTGTGGGCAAAAGGTGAGGCCCGGGGACACTGTCCCGTCCGTACCCACGGTCTGTTCAACGGGCAACGACCCTGTGGTGTTCCGCCGTTCGGGGCGTTGTCGGGTGAGCTGTGTCACCCGTGCCGACCGGTCGGCACGGTCTCGCTCCACAGGTTCTCGGCCTGCAGCAGCAGGCTCCCCAGCACCGTCGCGCCGTCGGCCCGCTGCCCGGCGTGCTCCCGCAGCCCGTCCTGGAGCTGCTCGCGCAGCTCCCGCATCGCCGACTCCGCATGCTCGTCCTGACGGGCCGCGCCGTCGACCGTCAGCAGCCGGTCGCTCTCCGCGTGACAGGCGTCGCCGATCAGCTGCAGGAGGTCGGCGTACGCGTCCAGCACCGCCCCGGAGGGCGGAACGGGGGCGCGGCCGTCGTCGGCGGCCACGGCCAGGGTCCGGGTGAGCGCCCGGATGTGCCCGGTGACACGGCTCCAGCGCTCGTCGTCCTCTTCCGGCGGGACGGACTCGGGAAGCCGCCGTACGGCACGCCGCGGGGCGGCCGTCAGACGCAGGCTCTCCCGGCTCCAGCCACGGGCGGACCGCAGCGCGTCCAGCCGGCGCTCCAGCCGGGCCGAGGCATGCGACCAGCGCTGCGCGTCCCAGTCGCCGTCCCGCAGGTCACCGGCCACGCTGTGCAGCACGTCGCCCGCCTCCCGGGCCAGCGCCGCGAGGTTCTCGCGTACGTCCCGCAGATGGATCGGCGGAAGCACGAACGCGTTCACGGCGACACCGATGACCGCGCCGAGCGCGGCCTGGCCCACCCGGTGGCCGACGGCGTGGACGTCGGCGGCGCCGGTGGCGAGGGTGAACAGCGCGGTGGTGGCGCCGTAGATGCCCTGGTCGCCGAAGCGCGGCCAGTTCGCCAGCAGCATCAGCAGCGGTACGGACAGCGCCACGGCACCCAGCGTGTTCCCGGTGACGGCCAGGGCGAGGGACGCCAGCAGCGCCCCGGCGCAGATCGCCGTGAACTGCCGGACCGCCTGCACCAGCGAGCTGTACACGGTGGCCTGCACCAGCACCACCGCCACCCAGGGCGCCATCAGGGCCATCGGATCGCCCATCCACACGCCCGCCACGAGCCAGGCGAGGATCGCGGCGGCCGAGGCCTTCAGCGACTGCACGAGCAGATCGCGCTCCCGCCCGGGCCCACGGCAGGCGGCACGGGCCGCCCGGCCGACGGCATGTGCCTCCTCCCGTACCGCGTGCGTCGGGCGGGGCTGTCGACGTAGAGCTTCCGTCACACCAGTCATCTGCTGTGGGTTCCGTGCCGTACGGCAGGTCATGCCAAAGGACTGTCCGCAAGGGATGCCAGCAGATGGGCCGGATCGTCGTAGATCGCCTGCGCGCCCGCCTCCACCAGGTCGGCGCGAGGGATGCCGCCGCACAGGACGCCGACGCAGCGCACGCCCGCCCGGGAGCCGGCCCGCATGTCCCAGACGGTGTCACCGACGAAGACCGCGCGCTCCGCGGGCACCCCGGCCAGCTCCAGCGCGTGTTCCACGGGCTCCGGGGCGGGCTTGCCCTCCGCCACGTCGTCGGCGCTCGCGGTGGCCGTGATCGCGTCGTCCGCGGAGATCGCCCGGCGCAGCGCGGACAGCTCCGCCCCGCCCGCCGAGGTGGCGAGCACCACCCGCCAGCCGTCCCGGTCGAGGCGGCGCAGCAGCCGCCCGGCGTCCCGGAGCGCCGGCAGCCGATCGAAGTACTGCCCGTACAGGGCCTTGTGGGCGGCGCTGAGCTCATCGTCCCGGTCCTGGTCGCGGTCGTCGCCGAGGAGATGGGCGACGAGGTCGGCGGAGCCGAGTCCGATGGCCCGGTGCACGGCATGCATCGGCACCCGGTGGCCCGCCTGCCGGAGCGCCTCCCACCACGTCGTCACATGCAGGTGGTTGGTGTCCACCAGAGTGCCGTCGACGTCGAACACAGCCGCGCGTTGCATGAACCGCCCCTTTCCTGTCGTGCCGTCCCCAGTACCACGTCAGACGTTCGCCACTCGGGACGGCACCCGGCCCTCCCGGGACCAGGCCAGCAGCTCCTCCAGACCCCAGGTGGTCACGATCCGCTCGGCGGGCACCCCGCACTCCTCCGCCCGCGCGCACCCGAGGATCTGCCAGTCGAGCTGGCCGGGCGCGTGCGCGTCGGTGTCGACCGAGAACAGCACGCCCGCGTCGACCGCCCGGCGCAGCAGCCGGCGCGGCGGGTCGAGGCGTTCCGGCCGGCTGTTGATCTCCACCGCCGTGCCGGACTCGGCGCACGCGGCGAACACCTCGTCCGCGTCGAACTCCGACTCGGGCCGCCCCCGCCCGGTCAGGAGGCGTCCCGTGCAGTGCCCGAGGACGTTCGCGTGCGGATCGCGTACGGCGGCCACCATGCGCCGGGTCATCGCCCGGGCGTCCATGCGCAGCTTGGAGTGCACGGACACCACCACCACGTCCAGGCGGTCCAGGAGTTCCGGTTCCTGGTCCAGCGAGCCGTCGTCGAGGATGTCGCACTCGATGCCGGTGAGCAGCCGGAACGGCGCCCACGTCTCGTTCAGCGCCGCCACCACGTCCAGCTGGTGCCGCAGCCGCTCCGGGGACAGCCCCCGGGCCACGGTCAGCCGCGGCGAGTGGTCGGTCAGCGCCGCCCACTCATGGCCGAGCTCCGCCGCGGTCCGGCCCATCTCCTCGATCGGGCTGCCGCCGTCCGACCAGTCGGAGTGCAGATGGCAGTCGCCCCGCAGCAGCGCCCGCAGCTTCTCGCCGCCCCGGGCGCGCGGCGCGGCGGACTCACCCTCCAGCTTCTCCAGGTAGCCGGGCACCCCTCCGGCCAGCGCCTCACGCACCACCTGCGCCGTCTTCGGACCGACGCCCTTGAGCGACTCCAGCGACCCTGCCCGCGCGCGCTCGCGCACCTCGTCCGCGGGCAGCTCGGCCAGCACCCGGGCCGCCGTACGGAAGGCACGGACGCGGTACGTCGGTGCCAGGGACCGCTCCAGCAGGAAGGCGATCCGGTCCAGGGCTTCGAGGGGATCCATCGCCACCTCCTCCTCCAGGGTTCCCCACGCCCACCGGGCCCGCACGACGGGCGAGCGGTTTGTCCGGTACGCCGCCGGGTACTGCGATGCCTCGTCGGATGTCACGCGGACCTCGGACCCCGGACGTCCGGCAACCGCCTCGTCGCCCCTGACGACGCCCCCCTTCCCGAGGAGGCCCAGATGTCCGCCCCCACCGCACCCCGCAGCAAGGTGGCCGTGATCACCGGAGCCGACTCCGGCATCGGCAGGGCCACCGCCATCCGGCTGGCCCGGGCGGGGATGGACATCGGCATCACCTGGCACACCGATCTCAAGGGTGCCGAGGAGACCGCCGAGGAGGTCCGCGCCCACGGTCAGCGGGCCGCGGTGGCCCAGATGGACCTCACGCGGCTGCCCGTCGCCGCAGGCACGGTCGACGAGCTGTGCGACCGGCTCGGCCGCCTCGACGTCCTGGTCAACAACGCGGGCACGGGCACCATGACGCCCTTCCTCGACCTGGAGCTCGACACCGTCCGCGAGGTCCTCGACGTCGACCTCGTCGGGCCCTTCCTGTGCGGCCAGCGGGCCGCCCGGCACATGATCCGGCAGGGCTCGGGTGGCCGGATCGTCAACGTGACGTCCGTTCACGAGCACCAGCCGCGGGTCGGCGCCGCCCCCTACTGCGCGGCCAAGGGCGGCCTCGGGCTGCTCACCCAGGTCATGGCCCTGGAACTCGCCGAGCACGGCATCACCGTCAACGCGGTCGCGCCCGGAGAGATCGCCACCCCGATGACCGGCCAGGACGACACCGACGTCCACACCGAGGACCGCCCCGGCGTCCCGCTCGGCCGTCCGGGGGACGCCCGTGAGGTGGCCGCCGTGATCGCCTTCCTCGCCGGCCCCGAGGCCACGTATGTCACCGGCGCGTCCTGGAGTGTCGACGGCGGCATGCTCCGGATGGGCCCGCAGGCCGGCTCACACCTCGGGGACGACGAGTGGCGGCGCCCTTGAGACCGCGGACCAGCACGTGCGACCGCCCCGGGTCCGGCTGTGGCCGGGAGCATTTTGCGCCATCTCCAGGCGGCGGGCACCGACGACGCCGGTCGCCGTCAGTACCTGTACCCCGAGCGGTTCCGCGCCCAGCAGGAGCAGGCCGAGCACAAGCACATGCGGGAGGTGGCCCGCCCTGCCGGGGCATGTCTGACGACCATGCTCCGTGAACACGTCCCCTGAGGCCGCGACGAGCTCACCTTCGCCCATCCGGCAGATGGCCCGAGCTGTCCGAGCAGGGGAGGACCGTCCGCCCCACGCTCACCCGGCTGGGCGAACACGGGGACTTCGGGCGGCCGGCCACCCAGGGAGGGGTCGAGGCGGCGGTCCTCGCGCTGCTCGGCGGTCGACGCGCGCCCCTCATTCCCGGGCATTGCGTTCTACGCTCTATGCATGACCGAAATCGCGAGCCCGCACATCGCCAAGCCGCGGATCATCGTGCTCGGGGTCCAGCCGACCACGCCTCCGTTCCGGATCGTGGAGATCGACGGGGAGGTGGTCGGCGAGGCGAGGGCCGTCACCGACGTCCTGGAGGCGGCCGCCGCCTTCGGCATCACGGTCCACGACCTGGACGACCCGGACGTGGTCCGCTGGGTGGGCGGAGACAAGTTCACCTGGACCCGGCACTGACCCGGTTCAGCCCACGGTCCACTTCTGGTTGGCGCCGCCCGTGCAGGTCCACAGCTGCAGCCGGGTGCCGTTGGCCGAGCTGTTGCCGGTCACGTCGAGGCACTTGTCGGCCTGCGGGTTGACGATGTCGCGTGCCCCCGTGACGGTCCACCGCTGGGCCCCGGAGCCGTTGCAGTCGTAGAGCTGGACCGCGGTCCCGTCCGCGGTGCCGCCGCCCGTCACGTCCAGGCACTTGCCGAGCGCGCGGATCGTGCCGTCCGAGCCGACGGTCCACTGCTGGGCGGCGGTGCCGTTGCAGTCGTAGAGCTGTACGGCGGTCCCGTTCGCGGGGTTCGCCCCGGCGACGTCCACGCACTTGCCGGCCAGGCCCCGGATCGCCGCCCCCGTCGCCGTGTCGCCGGTGGTCACCGACACGTGGTCCACCACGAGCTGCTGAGGAAAGACCGTGGAGCCGTCCGGGTCGCCGGGCCAGTAGCCGCCCACCGCGAGGTTCAGGATCAGGAAGAACGGCTTGTCGAACACCCAGGTGCGGCCGCCCAGGTCGGCGGGCGTGCGGCGCTGGTAGACGTTTCCGTCCACGGACCAGGTGATCGAGTCGGGTGCCCAGTCCACGGCGAAGGTGTGGAAGGCGTCCGCGAACGCCTGGCCGTTCGGCAGGGAGTAGCCGGCGCCTATGCCGCCCGAGCCGGAGTAGCCGGGGCCGTGGATCGTGCCGTGCACGGTCGAGGGCTCGAAGCCGACGTTCTCCATGACGTCGATCTCGCCCGAGTCCGGCCAGTTGACCGGGGTGCCGAGCATCCAGAACGCCGGCCACATGCCCTGCCCCCGCGGGATCCTCATCCGAGCCTCGACGTGCCCGTACTGCGCCGTGAACCTCCCGGAGGTGTTCAGCCGGGCCGACGTGTACTGGCAGGTGCCGTACCAGCACTGGTAGTTCGCCGGGTTCTCGCGCCGGGCCGTGATCACGAGATGGCCCTGGCCGTCGAGAGCGGCGTTCTTGTTGCCCGACGTGTAGTACTGCCTCTCATGGTTGTTGACGTTGTCGCCGGTCTCGATCTGCCACTTCGAGGAGTCGACGGCGGCTCCGGCGGGCCCGTCGAAGGTGTCGGAGAAGGTCACCGCGGCGGCGGTGACGGCGGGTGGGTCCGCCTGGGCGGTACCCGACGAAATGAGGACGGCGGACAGGGCGGCGAGGAGACATCTGCGCAGCAGGCGTGAGGCGGCCACGGCTCTTCCTTCGAGGCGGGGGGTGAAGGTGTCGCCTCTTGATTTAAGGAGTGAGCTAAGGGGCCGTCAATACTTTGGTACAGACCAGGAGTTGAGTCAGGAGGATTCCTTACGCCTTCTTCGCCGACTTGGCGGCAGGCTTCTTGACGGCCGGCCTCTTGACGGTCGGCCTCTTGTGCACCGCCCGGCTCAGCCGCCGTCCCAGCAGCAGATAGCCGATCAGAGCGCCGGCCGTGTTGAGGATGACGTCGTCGATGTCGAACGCCCGCCCCTCCACGAGCGCGCCCTGCGCGAACTCGACCAGCAGCATCACCACGGCCGTCAGCAGCAGGATCCGCAGCAGCCCGCGGGTCTTGGGAGCCAGGATCGGCACCAGGATCCCGAACGGCACGCCCAGCAGGATGTTCCCGCCGATCTGCTTGACGGCGTCCCGCATCTCGGGCTGGTCCAGATACGCCTTGAGGGAGGAGCCGGGATGCAGGTTGGTGTGGGTGAGGTCCACCGAAGCGGGCGAGGGCTCCAGGGTCAGCCGGGCCAGGACGACGGCGAACGCCACCATGAACGCGAAGGCGAACACCATCGCCACGAAACGGACGACGAGGGAGAGCGGATCGCGCCGCGGGCGGGCGGGTTTCGCCGCGCGCTCGGTCTTGGCCGTGCCGGTGTCCGACCCCGCTCGCGAACGTGAGGGCGCCCAGGCCATTAAGTCCTCCACTCTCAACTTCCCCGTGTCGAAAGGCGATTACCCCTGAACGGCCCGAGAATGCCGCCGCGCCCCGACCGGTCCCCGGTTTCCCTTCGTACGGTCGGGGCACTCCGGGCTGAGTACCGCGCGCGTCGCCACCGCACGCCCTCGGGCCGGTGTTTGGATGGCGCGCGACGGACCTGTCCCAGGCCGCGGCGGCGAGGAGGTGGCGCATGAGCGGGCGTACAACACTTCTCGCCACGGCCGAACTCCTCGGCTGGTGGACCGCGCTCGCCGTGCTCTGGCTCGTGTTCGTCAGCACCGTGGACACCCTGGAACTCGCGGTCGGCGCGGGCGCCGCCTGCCTCGGGGCACTCGCCGCCCGGGCCGCCCGACGGGCGGTGACCGGCCGGTGAACGGCTGGATCCTCGCGGCGGCCGGCACCCTCGGCGGGGGAGTGGGCGCCACCGTGTGGGGCGTCGCCACCGGCCCGCTCAGGCGCCGGGTCGTGGCACAGAACCTGTGCACCGCGTTCGCCTGTCCCGCCCTCCTGCTGCTCTCCCAGGGCTACGACCGCCCCTCCTACGTCGATCTCGCCCTGGTCCTGGCCCTGCTGGGCCCGGTCGGCACCCTCGTCTTCGCCCGGCTGCTCGCCGAGGAACTGGCCGAGGACCCGCCGAGCGCCTGGGCCCTGACCTACGCGGCCGCCGCGGTCAGTACGGTGGTCGTCCCCGCGGTGTGCGTGGCCGTCGGGCCGAGCCGGGCCATGGCCAAGCTCCTGGTCGTCGGCGTCCTGCTGATCGGCGGGAACGTCGTCGCCTCACGTGCCCTGTCCGGCGGGTTCCCGGAGGTCCGCCGTGGCTGACGCGGTGATCGTCGTCGCACTGCTGCTGGTCGCCGTCTCCGCGACGGCGGCGGTGGCCGTCCGCGACCCCGTGCGCCAGGCCCTCGTGCTGTCCGTGCTCGGCGTGGTCCTCGCGGTCCTGTTCACCGTGCTCCAGGCACCCGACGTGGCCCTGTCGCAGCTCGCGGTCGGCTCCGCCCTCACCCCGCTGCTGCTCCTGCTCGCGGTCCACAAGGTGAAGCGGCGCGGGCGGAAGGAAGGACGCCACCGGTGAGCCGACGCGTCCGACTGTGGCTCCTGGCGGTGGGCGGCACGGGCCTGGCGACCCTCTTCGCGGCCGCCGCCCTCGACCTGCCCGCCTTCGGCGGCGACCGCCACCCCTACGGCGACCGCGCCGTCCACGCCTCCCTGGCCCGGCACACCGCCAACACCATCGCCTCCGTCAACTTCGACCAGCGCGCCTTCGACACCCTCGGCGAGATGACCATCCTCTTCTCGGCCGTCATCGGCTGCGTGATCCTGCTGCGGCAGACCCGCGACGAACACCGCGACCGCCCCGCCCCCGAGAAGGTGGCCCGCCCGGTCCGCCGCCACGCCCTCCTCGTCCTGCCCGTCGCCCTGCTCACCGGCCTCTACGTGATCGCCCACGGCCAGCTCAGCCCCGGCGGCGGCTTCCAGGGCGGAGTCGTCGCCGCGACCTCCCTGCACCTGCTCTACCTGGGCGCCGACTACCAGGCCCTGGAACGTGTCCGGCCGGTCGGCCTGTACGAGACCGGCGACGCGATCGCGACCTCCGCCTACCTCGTCACCGGCCTCGCCGGACTGATCGGCGGTACGGCCTTCCTCGCCAACACCGTGCTGCCGTACGGCACGTTCAACACGCTGTCCTCCGGCGGCACCGTCCCCCTGCTGAACGCGGCCGTCGGCATGGAGGTCGCCTGCGCGGTCGTCGTCCTGCTCGCCCGCTTCCTGGACCAGGCCGTCGAGATCGAGGAGGGGAACGGGAAGTGATGGACGTCTTTCCCTATCTGGTGGCCGGATGGGTCTTCCTGGCCGGCTGCTACGGCCTCGCCACCAGCCGCAACCTGATCCACGCCGTCGGCTGCCTTTCCGTGTGCCAGGCCGGCACCTACGTCCTGCTGCTCACGGTCGGCTACCGCGACGGCGCCACCGCCCCCGTCTTCTCCGACCTGGAACCCGGCTCGCGCCCGGTCGTCGACCCGGTCGTGCAGGCCCTGACGCTGACCGACGTCGTCGTCGGCGCCACCGTCACCGCCCTGCTGCTCGCCCTCGTCGTGCAGATCTCCAAACGGCACGGCACCGTCGACCCCGACGAACTCTCCGAGCTGCGCGGCTGATGGACGCCCTGCTGCCCCTGCTGGTGGCCGTACCGCTGCTGGGCGCCGCCCTGCTGGTCGCCGGCGGCCGCCTGGTGCCCCGGCCCGTCGCGGAGACCGTCGGCTGCGCGGTCTCCGCGGGCACGGCCGCCCTCGCCCTCGTCCTCCTGCTGAAGTCCTCCCCGCCCTTCCTGGAGTGGGCCGGCGGCTGGACCCCCGTGGAGGGGCAGAGCGTCGGCATCGTCCTGATCGGCGACGGGCCCGGCCTCGGCATGGCCGCGCTGGCCTCCCTGCTCACCCTGGCGGCACTGGCGTACTCCTGGCGCTACTTCGACGAACCGCCGCGCGGTCACGCCGGTTCCTTCCCCGCGCTCCTGCTGCTCTTCCAGGGCGGCATGTGCGGGTTCGCGATCGCGGGCGACCTGTTCAACGCGTTCGTGTGGTTCGAGCTGATGAGCGTCGTGGCGTACGCCCTGACCGGGCACCGGGTCGAGGAGGCCCGGGCCGTGCAGGGCGCGCTGACCTTCGCGGTCGTCACCTCGCTCGGCGCCTACGCCATGCTCATGGGCATCGGACTGCTGTACGCGCGCACCGGCGAGCTGGGTATGCACAAGATCGGCCGGGGACTGGACGCGCACGGCCGCCCCGATGCCCTGGTCCTCGCCGCGTTCGTCCTGGTCATGACCGGACTGCTGGTCAAGGCGGCCGCCGTCCCCTTCCACTTCTGGCTGCCCGACGCGCACGCCGTCGCCCCCACCCCGGTGTGCATGCTGCTGTCGGGTGTCATGGTCGAACTCGGCGCCTTCGGCGTCTGGCGCGTCTACGGCACGGTCTTCTCCGGACCCGGCGGCGTCCCGGCCCCCGAGTTCGAGCGGGCCCTCGTGGCGCTGGGCGCGCTGACGGCCGTGATCGGCGCGGTGATGTGCTGGTACCAGCGGCACATCAAACGGCTGCTGGCCTACTCCACGGTCGCCCACACCGGGCTCTTCCTCGTCGGCATCGGCGTCCTGAAGCCCGAGGCCGACGACGGGATCGCCCTGTACGTCCTCGGCCACGCCGGAGTGAAGGCGGCCCTGTTCGCGTGCACCGGCATCCTCCTCGACCGCTACGGCAGCGTCGACGAGCACGCCCTGCACGGCAGGGCCCGCGAACTGAAGGGCGTCGGCGTGCTGTTCGTCCTGGGAGCCCTCGGTCTGGCGGGCCTGCCACCGTTCGGCACGGCACTCGGCAAGTCGGTGACGGAGGAGGCCGTGGGAGGCCCGCTCACGGTGCTGTACGTGGCGGCGAGCGCGGTGACCGCCGCGGCCGTGCTGCGGGTCGCCGCCCGGGTGTTCCTGGGCCTGGGCCCCAGGCCCGAGGTCGGTTCGGGGTACGAGACCACCGGCTCCGGCGAACGGCCCGAGACCCGGCACCGGCTCAGCCGGATTCCGGACACCATGACCGCGGTGCCCGCCGTGCTGCTCGCCGGAGCCGTCACCGTCGGCGTGGCCCCCGGTTTCGCGAAGGTGGTCGCGCACTCCGTGAACGAGACCGGGTCCGCGGGCGTGTTCACCTCCGTCCACTGGACCCCGGCCGGGGCCCTGCTGGGCCTGGTCTCGACCCTCCTGGCCGGGGTCCTCGCCCTCCTCGCCGTCATCCGCCCGCAGCCGTTCGCCGCACCGGACCGGGCGCTGTGGCTGCGGCGCCTGCAGTCCGGGCACGTCGGCGACTACGTGGCCTGGGTACTGGTCGGCACCACCGTGCTCGGTGCCCTCACCCTGCCGGGCATGCTCGGCGGCTGATCAGGTGCCGTAGGTGACCTCGACCTTCTTGAAGCCGAGCGAGTTCAGCAGTCCCTTGAGCATGTTGGTGGTGTTGGTCTCGGCCCGTTTGGTCAGCTCGCTCTCCTTCGCCGCCTCGGTGATGTGCTTCACCGCGAGCTTCTGCACGGCCTGTTCGCCGTTGGGGTTGTCGGAGAAGAAGTCGCCGAGCCGGTCGAGCAGACCGCGCTGCTTGGAGACCGCGTAGGAGCGGTCGGCGTCCAGGGTGGCCTTGCCGAGCTGGGCGTGCGGCAGGTGGAGGGTGGCGGCCGTGCGGTCCTCGTTGACCGTCACGTCGTTCTTGGCGACCTTGCCGAGGTCGACGTAGGCGTCCACGGCGCCTGCCCCGACATACAGGGTGCGGGAGCCGCGGATCGCGTCGGGCAGGTACTTGGTGTCCTTCTCCAGGTCCACGACGACCTGGAAATTGCCGGAGGCGGCGTCGTAACGGCTGATGTCCTGGATGGACTCCAGAAGTGCGGGACCCGAACGGTCGTGGGTCTCCGTGCCGAACAGGTCCTTGAGGCCAGGGAGCACACTGAACCGGATCCCGGCGAAGAACACCACGAGCACCACCACGACGGCGGTCAGTATCTTCGCCCAGCCGGGCATGCGCCTGGACACGCGCCTGATGGGAGTCGTCATGCGACGGCCCTCCTTCCTACTGCACGGATGCCCAGGGATGACCCCCAAAAGCCCTGCGGGACCGTCTTGTTGGCCGATTGGGACACTGCCGGGACACAGCGGGGCGCACTAGCGTGGAGAACTCCGCGTACCGGCGTGTCTGGAGACCCGGATGACCACAGACAGCACGTCCCGCACCCTTCGTCCCATGCACCGCATCCCCCTGCCCGAGAACGGCCCGCCCCGGCTCACCACCCTGGCCACCGGCACCCCGGTGTGGCTCGTGACCCGCTACGCCGACGTGCGCCAGGTGCTCATGGACCCCCGCTTCAACAGGAAGTCGCTCCACGAGGAGGACGCCCCGCCGCTGCTCCTCGTACCGAACCTGCTGGACTCCCCGGACGGCCTCATCAACCAGGACGGCCCGCCCCACCAGCTGCTGCGCGGCACGGTCCAGCGGGCCTTCACCCCGCGCGCGATCGCCCGCTGGCGGCCCTGGACCGCCTCCGTGGTGGAGACCCTCCTCGACGACCTCGCGGGGCAGCCGCGACCCGCCGACATCGTCGAGGGGTTCACCCGCCGGCTGCCGGTGTCGGTGATCTCCCGGCTGATGGGCCTGGAACACGCCGACTGGGAGCGCATCCGCGACTGGGCCGACCACGCCCTGTCCGGCGGCGCGCACACCGCCGAGGAAGTCGGAGCGGCCATGCGGGAGTTCGGCCTGTTCTGTGCGGAACTGGTCGCCGAGCGGCGCAAGGAGCCGGGCGACGACCTGGTGAGCGCCCTGGTCGTCGCCGGCGACGGCCTCGGGATCGAGGAGTCGCGGCTGGTCATCCTGGTCCTGGGCCTGGTCGTCGCCGGACACGAGACGACCATGACCGCCCTCGGGAACATCGTCGTCCACCTCCTCACCGACGGGCGGCATGCCTGGCCCGGTCTCGCCGAGAGCCAGGAGTCGGCCGAGACCGCCGTCGAACAGCTCCTGCGCACGATCCCGCTGAGCGAGGGCAGGGTGCTGCCCGGGCTGATCCGCCGGGCCGTCGAGGACGTCGAGGTCGGCGGGGTGACGATCCCGGCGGGGGCCGTGGTCGCCGTCCAGACCAACGCGGCGAACCGGGACCCGGACGTCTTCCCGCAGCCCGACGAGACCGATCTCTTCGCCCCGCTGACCACACCGAGCGTGGTTTTCGGCGCCGGCCCCCACCACTGCCTGGGCGCGTGGCTGGCCCGCCTGGAGCTGGGGCTGGCCCTGCACCGGCTGGCGGTCCGGTTCCCTGGACTGCGGGCCGAGTTCACGCCGGAGACGATCGAGTGGCGGGAGGGGCAGATGACACGGGGGCCGCGGCGGCTGCCGGTGTCGTGGTGAGCACTCCTAGTGGGGCTTGAGTTCCCGGTCGCCCGAGGGCCTGGACCACCACACCCCTTCGCCGTGCGTGAGACCGGGCAGTCGCAGTTCGATCTCGCGCACCCTGCGGGCCGGGAGCTCGCCGGTGATCAGCCATGCGGTGCTGCCGCCGGTAGTCCCCGTGAACTCGGCGCCCGCCGAGGCGAGTTGCGCGGTCACCGGGGCCAGCGCGTCGAGGGGGATCTCCGCCTCGAACGCGTGGTACGGCTCGAACAGCCGCGTCCCGGCCCGCTCCAGGGCCCGGCGCAGCACGATCGGCGTGAGCCCCCGGAAGTCGGCTGCGGTACTGAGCGGCGCCACGAAACCGGAGCGGACCAGGACGACGCGGTAGTCCGTCACGGTCGCACCCGTCAGCCCGGTCCGCATGCTCGCGTGGACCGTCTCCTCGATGGCCTGGTGGAACGCCCGTGGCAATGCGCCGAGTTCGGTCTCGTACGCGAACACCCCGCCGGAGCCACGCTCGCCCGGCTCGACCCGCAGTCCGATCGTCGCCCAGTAGCGGGTCCCGAGATGCCAGGGATTGCCTTCGTCCGCCTCCCCCGAACCGCGCGGGCGCTCCAGATACCGGACCCGGGCCGGCTCGAAGTCCGCCTCGACACCGAAGTCCTGGGCGAGGGTCGCCGCGAGCACCTCCATCTGGACCTCGCCGTACAACAGCAGTGTGGTGGCGCCGCCGGGCGTGGGACGGGCGTGGATCAGCGGGTCCTGTTCGGCGAGGGTCAGCAGCGCCGAGCGCAGCCGCGCCGCCTGTCCGGGGTGGCGGGCGGTGACCAGGGTTTCCAGGGTCGGGGGCGCGAACTGCGGTGCGCGCTCGGTGAGTTCGCCGAGACGGTCGCCCACGCGCAGGCCGGAGGAGAAGGTCAGCGCCGCGATGTTCCCCGCGGTCAGCGGCCCGGCTAGACGGGTGACCCGCCCGGACACCCGGCTGGTCGTCCCGTCGGCCTCGCGCCTGAGGAGGGTGAGGCGCTGCCGTTCGGTCACCTCACCGCCGTAGAGCCGCAGATAGGCGGTGCGCTCGCCGCCGGGTCCGGGCCGCACGGCGAACACCGTCCCGCGCGGATCACCCGTGGGTGTCACGGGAGGGCGGGGGATCAGCCGGACCATCCCCTCGACCAGTTCGGGGACGCCCTGGCCGCCGAGGGCGGAGCCGAAGAACACCGGGTGGAAGGAGCCGTCGGCGGTGCGGGCGGCGAGGGCCTTGTGGAGGTCGTCCGGGGTGGGCTCGGGGCCGTCCACGACCGCCGTGAGGATGTCCGGGTCCACGTCGGCGAGAGCCTCGGCCAGTCGCCGGTCGTCCTTCGCGAGGACGCTCACGTGGGCGTCGGACGTGCCGATGCCCGCCACCTGTGTCAGCGGGGCGACGTACGGCGTCAGCCGGCGCCGGATGTCGGTGAGCAGGCCCTCGGCGCGGGCGCCCGTCCGGTCGATCTTGTTGACGAAGACCAGGGTGGGCAGCCGTAGCCTGCGCAGGGTCCGCATCAGTACCCGGGTCTGCGCCTGCACGCCCTCCACGGCGGACAGCAGCAGCACCGCGCCGTCGAGGACCTCCAGAGCGCGCTCGACCTCGGCGATGAAGTCGGAGTGGCCCGGGGTGTCGATGAGGTTGATCCGGGTGTCGCCGACGGTGAAGGAGGCGACCGCGGAGCGGATGGTGATGCCGCGCTGCCGCTCGATCGCGCCGTCGTCCGTGCGGGTGTCACCGGTGTCGACGCTGCCGAGCCGGTCGATCGCGCCGTGGTCGAAGAGCAGGCGCTCGGTGAGGCTGGTCTTACCGGCGTCGACGTGGGCCAGAATGCCGATGTTCAGGGTGTGCATGCGTGGTCGAGTCCTCGAGAACCGTGGGCCGAAGGGGGCGCTGGGTCGATTCGAGGAGTCGGCGCATGTGAGGGATCCTGACGTGAGGAGACACGGTCGCGCCCATGATGGCGCCGGCGGACCGGGGCACCGCAACCGAATATCGGCGGCCAGTAGCATGATCCCGGCAGCCCGAGATGATCATCCTAGGAGCAGGCCCGTGCGAGACATCGCCGTGTTCAGCGGTAGCGCCCACCCCGAGCTGGCGGCGGAGGTCTGCGCGCATCTCGGTGTGCCGCTCAGCCCCACCCGGGTCAGCCGGTTCGCCAACGACTGCCTGGAGGTGCAGCTCCAGGCGAACTGCCGGGAGCGGGACGTCTTCCTCATCCAGCCGCTGGTCAGGCCGGTCCAGGAGCACCTGGTGGAGCTGCTGCTGATGTGCGACGCGGCACGCGGTGCCTCGGCGCGCCGGATCACCGTCGTCATGCCGCACTACTCCTACGCCCGCTCCGACAAGAAGGACGAGCCCCGCATCTCCCTCGGCGGGCGGCTCGTCGCCGACCTGATGGTGTCGGCCGGGGCGAGCCGTGTCCTCGCCATGACCCTGCACTCCCCGCAGGTGCACGGCTTCTTCTCGGTGCCCGTCGACCACCTGCACGCCCTGCGCGAGCTGGCCGCGCACTTCCGGCAGTACGACCTGACCCGCACCACCGTCGTCTCCCCGGACCTCGGCAACGCCAAGGAGGCGGCCGCCTTCGCCCGGCTGATCGGCGCCCAGGTGGCCGCGGGCGCCAAGCAGCGGTTCGCCGACGACCGGGTCAGCATCAGCGACGTCATCGGCGAGGTCGCCGGACGGGACGTCATCGTGCTGGACGACGAGATCGCCAAGGGCAGCACGGTCCTGGAACTGCTCGACAGACTACGGGAGTTGGGTCCGCGCTCCATCCGGGTCGCGTGCACGCACGGCCTGTTCGCGGACGGTGCCCTCAAGAGGATCGGCGAGCAGCCCGACGTACTGGAGATCGTGTGCACCAACACCGTGCCGGTCCCCGACGAGGAGCGCACCGACAAGCTGCGGATCCTGTCCATCGCCCCCGCGCTCGCCGAGGCCGTACGGCGCATTCACAACGGTGAGTCCGTCAGCGCCCTGTTCGACTCGCCCCGGAGTGAATAGCGTCGATTCGCCCCGGAGTGAAGAGCGCACGGTCATAGCGGACAGCGCACGGTCATAACGCCTCGGACGTGGCCTCGGGCTGGTCCAGGGCCGCGTCAAGCGACGGCAGCGGGGGCAGCAGCCGGGACAGGCCGGTCACCCGGACGACCCGCAGCGTGAGCGGATGGGTACAGACCAGGAGCAGCCTGCCGTTGTTGTCGAGCACACGCGAGCGGGCCCGGTACAGCAGCCGAAGGCCGGAGCAGTCGAAGAACTCCACTCCGCTGAGGTCGATGACCAGCCGTGCGTCGGGCTGCCCCGTGGCGCGGTCCAGGTGGGGGAGGAGCTCCACGGCCGCGGCGATGTCGATCTCCCCGCGGAACTCCAGCACCGTGTGACCGCGGTCCTGGTGGACGCGCAGATGCCGGGAGGGCGGTGCGGAATCCTGCTGCACGACGACATCGCCTCCAACCGGCTCCACAGGCGGCATGGGGTGCGTGCACATCCGTCCCCCGCCCTGCAAGTTACCCTCGATGGAGTGAATTTGAGCATGTTCGATTGACATATGTCTGCGAATTGCGGCCGCCAGTTCGCAACGGGTTCGCGCGGGGCACGCGCCCGGCTCACGACAGGGCGTGCCAGGCCCTGGTCAACGCTTGACGGAACTGCTCGGTCTGGTGCGCGGTGAGGTCCCGCACCATCCGGTCCTCCAGCTCCCGCACGGGGCCCTCGTGCTGGGCGAGCAGCGCGCGCCCCTCCTCGGTCAGCAGGATCAGCAGTTCGCGGCGGTTCTTCGGATTGCGCTCCCGGCGCACCAGTCCGCGGGTCTCCAGGGAGCGCACGAGATCGGCGATCGACTGGGCGGTGACGAAGGAGTCCCGGGCCAGTTGCGCCGCCGACAGCCCGTCGTGCCGCTCGAGGACCGTGAGGGCCGTGTACTGCAGAGCGGTGATCCCGGACGGCTTGACCAGCTCGTCCAGATGGGAACGGACGACGAGCTCCACCTGTTTCACCATGTAGAGGAGCGACGGGGGCGCCTTGGTCACCTGTGTGTCGAGCATGGGTTCAGGCTAGACCATTGACAGGAAACCTGTCTGTAAAGAGACTGCGAACCAACAGGAATCCTGTTGGTTGAAATCTTGGCGACGAAGCTGAGGAGCGGCGATGTCCCCCATCGAGATCGAACCCGGACGGCTGTTTGTGGGCGGCCAGTGGCGTGAGGCCGCCGACGGCGCACGCACCGAGGTGGTCGACCCGTCCCGGGGGGCGGTCGTCACCACCGTCGCGGAGGCCGGCGCCGCCGACGTGGACGCGGCCGTCCGCTCCGCCCGGGAGACCTTCGACGACGGCGCCTGGTCCGGCCTCAGCGGTCGCGAGCGGGGCCGGATCCTGCACCGGGTCGCCGAGCTGATCCGCGAGAACGCCGACGAACTCGCCCAGCTGGAGAGCCTGGACGTCGGCAAGCCGATCTCCCTGTGCCACGCCGTGGACGTGACCAACGCGGCCAACGACTACGAGCACTTCGCGGCCCTCGCCCACTCCCTGGACGGCTCGGTCCGCAACACGCCCATGAACGCCCTCGCGTATACGAAACGCGAGCCGCTCGGCGTGGTCGCCGCCATCACCCCGTTCAACTTCCCGCTGATCCTCTCCGGTTCCAAGATCGGCCCCGCGCTCGCCGCCGGCAACACGGTCGTGCACAAGCCGGCCGACGAGACCCCGCTCAGCGCCCTGTACATGGCCGCACTGCTCCAGCGGGCCGGCGTCCCCGACGGCGTCGTCAACGTGGTCACCGGCGCCGGACCGGTGGCCGGCGAGGCCCTGCTGCGTCACCGCGGCGTCGACAAGGTCGCCTTCACCGGCTCCACGGCGATCGGCCGGCATGTGGCGGCGACGGCGGGCGAGGCGCTCAAGCCCGTCACCATGGAGCTCGGCGGCAACGCGGCCAACATCGTCTTCGAGGACGCCGACCTGGAGAAGGCGGTCGGCGCGATCATCAAGGCGTTCGTCTTCAACACCGGACAGTTCTGCATGGGCGGGCCGCGTCTGCTCGTGGCCCGCTCGGTCCACAGCACTCTGCTGGGCATCCTGGCCGACGCCGTGCCCGGCGTTCCGGTCGGCGACCCGCGCGACCCCGGGACCGTCGTCGGTCCGATGGCGGGGGAGAAGCATCTGAAGAAGGTCGAGGAGTACGTCGACCTGGCCCGCAAGGAGGGCGGCCGGATCGTCTGCGGCGGCGAGCGCCTCGACCTCGACGGCGGCTTCTACTACAAGCCCACCGTCATCGCCGATCTCTCCAACGACTCACGGGTCGTGCAGGAGGAGATCTTCGGACCGGTGCTGACCGTGCAGCCCTTCGACAGCGAGGACGAGGCCGTCGCCCTCGCCAACTCCACGCCGTACGGCCTCGCGTCGGGCGTCCAGACCACGAACCTCGCCCGCGCGCACCGGGTCGCGGACCGCCTCCAGGCGGGCATCGTCTGGGTCAACGACTGGGCGATGCTCGACCCCGCGGTGCCCTTCGGCGGGGTCAAGGACTCCGGCTACGGCCGCGAGTACGGCCCCGAGGCGCTCGACGCCTACACCAGGGTCAAGTCCGTCGTCGTCTCGCTCGACTGAGCGCGCGCCCGAACACGCTTGAAGACAAAGGGAGTTCGTACGATGCCCACCACCACCCGCGCCGCCGTCGTCGAGTCCGGCGGAGCACCCTTCACCCTCTCCGACATCGAGCTCGACGAGCCCGGGCCGCACGAGGCGCTCGTCCGCATGGTCGCCACCGGTCTGTGTCACACCGACCTCGGTGTGGCGAGCGGCGGACTGCCCTTCCCGCTGCCCGGCGTCCTCGGGCACGAGGGTGCGGGAGTCGTCGAGGCCGTCGGCTCGGCCGTCGCCGGCGTCGCCCCCGGCGACCACGTCGTGCTGTCCTTCACCTCCTGCGGCGACTGCCGCAACTGCGACGGCGGCCACCCCGCCTACTGTGCCGGCTGGCTGCCGCTGAACCTCCTCGGCGGCCGCCGGGCCGACGGGACCAGCACCATCAGCCGGGACGGCGAGCCGCTCGGCGGGCACTTCTTCGGCCAGTCCTCGTTCGCCGAGCGCGCCCTGGTCGACGAGCGCAGCCTCGTCAAGGTCGACCAGGACGTGCCGCTGGAGTCCATCGCCCCGCTCGGCTGCGGAGTGCAGACCGGCGTCGGCGCCGTGTGGAACGTCCTGAAGCCGGTCACCGGTTCCACGATCGTCGTGCTCGGCGCCGGAGCGGTCGGCCTGTCCGCGGTCATGGCCGCCGCCCTCACTCCGGCCACGACGATCGTCGCCGTCGACCGGTTCGGGGAACGCCTCACCCTGGCAAGGGAGTTGGGTGCCACCCACACCGTCAACGCCGGCGAGGAGGACCTCGGCGAGGCGCTCGCCGCGATCACCGGCGGTCAGGGCGCGGACGGCATCGTGGAGACCACGGGCAACGTGAACGTCCTGCGCCAGGGCGTCGACGCGCTCGGCGCTCGCGGCACGGTGGTCGTCGTGGGCGCCCCGCCGTTCGGCACCGAGGTCTCCCTCGACGTCAACGGGCTCCTCGGCGGCAAGCGGGTCGTCGGCCTCACCCTCGGTGACGCCGAGACCCAGAGCTTCATCCCCGCCCTGGTCCGTCTGGTCAAGGAGGGGCGCCTCCCGCTGCACCGCCTGATCAGCACCTATCCGTTCGCGGACATCGACCAGGCGGTGCGGGACATGCGCGCGGGCAAGGCGATCAAGCCCGTCCTGACGTTCTGACGGGTCAGTCGACCACCAGAACCAGCTTCCCCTTCGTACGGCCGGTGTCGCCCAGCGCATGCGCCTCGGCGGCATCGGCCAACGGGAAGGTCCCCGCGATGGTGGGGCGCAGCTCGCCCCGCTCCACCAGTTCCGCGATCGCGTTCATCCCGGCGCGGTCGGCGTCGACGAGCATCCGCACGGCCCGCACCCCCAGCCGCTCGGCCTCCTCGCCGAACTCGTCCGAGCCGACCGGCAGGATCGACACCACGATCCCGCCGGGCCGCAGCACCCGCAGCGAGCGCACGGACGTCTCGCCGCCGAGCGTGTCCAGCACGACATCGACGTCCTTCACGGCCTCGGCGAAGTCCGTCTCCCGGTAGTCGATCACCTCGTCCGCGCCCAGCTCGCGCAGGAAGTCGTGCTTGCCCGCGCTGGCGGTACCGATCACGTACGCGCCCCGCGCCTTGGCGATCTGCACGGCCACATGACCCACCCCGCCGGCCGCCGCGTGGATCAGCACCCGCTGCCCCGGCCTGAGTTCCGCGTTCTCGACCAGCGCCTGCCACGCGGTCAGCGACACCAGCGGCAGCGCGCCGGCCTGCGTGTGGTCGATCGACGACGGCTTGTGGGTGAGGGCCCGCACCGGCGCGATCACGTACTCGGCGTGCGAACCATGGCCCCACGGGTACGGCAGCATGCCGAACACCTCGTCACCGGGCTTGAAGGTGGCGACCCCGACGCCGACCGCCTCGACCACGCCGGAGACGTCCCAGCCGAGGACGAACGGCGGCTCGCCGAGGAAGCCGCCGGTGGCGCGGTGCTTCCAGTCGGTCGGGTTCAGGCCGGCCGCCCGCACCCGGACCAGTACCTGGTTGGGCCGCGGCTCGGGCCGCTCTACCTCGATCTCCTCGAGGACCTCGGGACCGCCGAGGGCGGTCTGGCTGATGGCTCGCATGGTGTTCACAGTGCTCATGGTCGTCCAGCCTGCCCGGCCCCGCCCGCCCAGGAAATGGCATGATTGCCAAGCTTCGATAGGATCGTGCCATGCGACATGTGGAGCGGACCGAGCGGGTCGTGGTGCTGGCCCTGGACGGCGTGTACCCCTTCGAGCTGGGCATCCCCAGCCGGATCCTCGGCGCCGCCGACGGCCGGTACGAGGTGCTGACCTGTTCGGTCGACGGCCGACCGGTGCGCAGCAACGCCGACTTCACCATCGGCGTCGAGCACGGACCCGAGATCCTGGCCACCGCGGACACCGTGGTGATCACCCCCGTCTCGCCGGAGCGGATGCCCGCCGAGCTCCCGGAAGAGGTGCGCGACGCCCTCGCGTACGTCCGCCCCGAGGCGAGGATCGTCTCCATCTGCACCGGCGCCTTCGTCCTCGCCGCGGCCGGCCTCCTGGACGGCCACCGGGCGACCACCCACTGGCAGCTCGCCGGCCGCTTCCGGAGCATGTTCCCGCACATCGACCTCGACCCCGACGTGCTCTTCGTCGACGACGACCGCATCCTCACCTCGGCCGGAGCCGCCTCCGGCGTGGACATCTGCCTGCACCTCGTCCGCAAGGACCACGGCAGCGAACTCGCCAACGCAGTCGCCCGCCGCTGCGTGGTCCCGCCGTTCCGGGACGGCGGCCAGGCCCAGTACATCGAGCAGCCGGTCCCGGAACAGGGCGCCGCGAGTACCGCCGAGACCCGCGCCTGGGCGCTGGAGCGCCTGGACGAGTCCCTGACCTTGGCCGACCTTGCCGCCCACGCCCGGATGAGCCTGCGCACCTTCGCCCGCCGCTTCAACGAGGAGGTGGGCATGAGCCCCGGCCGCTGGCTCATCCAGCAGCGCGTCGCCCGGGCCCGGCACCTCCTGGAGTCCAGCGACCTCGCGGTCGACCAGATCGCCGGCCGCGTCGGTTTCGCCACGGGCGCGTCCCTGCGCCAGCATCTGCACGCGGCGATCGGGGTGTCACCGCAGGTGTACCGGCGGACGTTCCAGACGGCGGCGCGCTGAACGTTCCGGTGCCCCGCGGCGTCGAAGGATCATGAGAGCGGGCGGAGTGACGGGGGCCGGGATGCGCGGAAGAATGACGGCGGTGCTGGGGGCGGCGCTGGTCATGGTGGTCGTGGGGTGCGACGCCGGGGACGACGTGGTCGTCGACGGTACGGTGCCGAGCGCGCCCTACGACGGACCGCTGAACGTCCCCACGAAGGAACAGGACGAGCACACCCCGCAGGCGCTGCGCCTCGCCTCCGGGGCCGTGGGCCGGGCCCTGGAGTGCGCCGGCGAGATCTACAACGGCAACGGCCCCGACGGCTGGAGCAGGGACGACGGCGGGGACGGCCCGGAGGAAGGGCTGAACCTGTACTTCGACCTGCTCGACCCGGGCGACCCCCGATCCGGCTACCGCGTGGAACGCCGGGAGAGGGACCGCGTGCTGTACTCGTACGACGTCGACGGGCGGGCCAAGGTGGCGGTCGTGGTCGCCAAGGACCAGGAGGACAGGCCCGGTTGGGGCCCGGAGACCAGCGCGTCCTGCGATCCGTCCGAACTCCCGGCCGACTGGACCGACTCCCACGGCTACGAGATCTGGACCGGCCGCGCGGGCGAGCGGGTGCCCACCACCGAGGTGAGCAGCGGTCCCGGCGACGACCACTGCGGCTGGGATGAGGTGCACTTCCTGGACCTCGGAGAACGGATGTACGCCCGCGACCCCGAGGGCCTGCTCGACCCCGGCATGCTCACCGCGCCCTACGACGGCTCGGCCGCCATGCCGGCCGGCGCACGCGACACCGGATACCGGTACGAGGACCGGCAGTTGTGGCTGACCGACGACCGACGCACGGCGTACGTCCGTACAGCCGACGGCGTGGAGGCCTGGCCCCTGCTCAGGGAACACGTGGCCTGCATGTGATCCGGCCTCACCGGCTCGCGTGCAGCGCGACCAGCAACTGCCAGACCTGGTCGGCGATGTCGGCCGCGGTGGCGTCGAGCAGGCCATGCAGCCAGTCGGCCAGTACGCCGGCGAAGGTGGCGGCGACCGCGGACGCGATCAGCGGGGCGTCCGCCGCGCCCGCGAGCTCGCGCTCCCGCAGGCTGTAGGCCCTCAGGTCCCGGTGCAGGACCCTGCCGAGGGGGCCGCCGCCGCCCGGGGCGAGCAGGGACCGGTACAGGGCGGTGTGCGGGGTGAGCGAGCCGAAGAACTCCGCGAGCGCGGGCGGCGCGTGCACCGGATCGGGCCGCCCCCGCCAGGCGTGCAGCGCCTCCACGGCGTCCCGTACGACGTCCGCGCAGGCGTCGACGGCGAGCGCCTCCAGGCCGTCGTAGTGCACATAGAAGGTCGCCCGGCCGACCCCGGCCCGCCGCACCAGCGCGGCCACGCCGACCTCCTCCAGCGGCCGCTCGGCACACTCCGCGAGCAGCGCCTCCCGCAGCCGCGCCCGGGTGCGGGCCGCCCGCGGGTCCTCGGGTGCGGCGCGGGTCACTGCGCCACGAGCACGGCCGCCAGGGCGAGCGCGCCGGGCAGGGCCTGGGCGACGAGGATCCGGACGTTGGCGGTGACGGCGCCGTACACACCCGCGACGATCACGCACACCAGGAAGAACACCTGAGCCGCGAACCCGGTCGGATCACCGGCGACGAGCCCCCACACCAGTCCCGCCGCGAGGAAGCCGTTGTACAGGCCCTGGTTGGCGGCCATCGCGGCGGTGGCCCGGGCCATTTCCCGGTCGAACCCGTGAAAGGACATCCCCGGCTTCTTCTGCCACAGGAACATCTCCATCACCAGGATGTACACATGCAGCGCCGCCACCAGGGCGACCAGCACCTTCGCCAGGATCTCCATCAGCTTCCCTACTTCTTGGACGTGTGTCCACTATAGCTGGACATCCGTCCAGGAAGTCCACCTGTCAGTGCCACCCGCTAGCGTGCCCGCCATGACCGATCACGACCTGACCGTCCGCCGCGCCCGCCCCGACGACATCCCGGGACTGGTCGCCTCCAGCGCGGGCCTGTTCGCCGA
Organism: Streptomyces sp. NPDC050759; assembly: GCF_044456945.1. Taxonomy (NCBI): domain Bacteria; kingdom Bacillati; phylum Actinomycetota; class Actinomycetes; order Kitasatosporales; family Streptomycetaceae; genus Streptomyces; species Streptomyces sp. NPDC050759. The sequence continues at coordinate 108,750 of NZ_JBITGI010000003.1, forward strand.
GGACGCCGGAACCAGGGATGCGAGCGTCGACATCGACTGGCCGCGCGAGCACGGGGCCGCGTCGTACACGCAGGCCCTCGCGGACCCGGCGCGGCTCGTCCTGGTCGTGGTTCACGACGGTGAGGTGGTCGGACACCTGACGGGATCCCTGACCGAACCGTCGGCCGTGCGGCCCGTGAAGTCGGCCACGCTGAACAGCCTGTACGTCCGCCCGGCCCACCGGCGTGCGCGGGTGGGCGGGAGGTTGGTGGAGGAGTTCCTGGCCTGGGCCGGGGCGCGGGGGGCCGTGCAGGCGGAGGTCGCCGCCTACGCGGCCAACCCGGAGGCGATCCGTTTCTACGAGCGCCAGGGATTCGGGGCCCACGCCGTGACACTGCGACACGTCCTAGGCCGAAAGGCGGAGGTGGAAGCCGGTTCGAACGGCCAGACTGATGCCGTCACTTGATGATCCAGCAGGAGGACGCGCCGATGGCCCCGCAGCCGCCACGCCCCGCGAAGCAGCGCAAGCAGGACACCCTGAACCGACTGGAGCACGACGAGGACGTCTGGGTCGCCACGGCCCCGGCCGACGGCTCCGGTGTGCCGTATCTCGTCCCGCTCTCGTTCCTCTGGGACGGCTCCACCATCCTCCTGGCCACCCCGGCCGGCAGCCCCACCGGGCGGAACCTGAAGGCGACCGGCAGAGTGCGGCTCGGCCTCGGGCCCACCCGGGACGTCGTGATGATCGAGGGCACCGTCGACACCGTCACCCAGGCCGAGCTGACCGGCGAGGACGGGGACCGGTTCGCCGCCCGAACCGGCTTCGACCCCCGCCGGCTCACCACGCCCTACCTGTACTTCCGGGTCCGCCCGCAGCGGGTGCAGGCCTGGCGGGAGGCCGATGAGCTCACGGGGCGTGAGCTGATGCGGGACGGACGGTGGCTGGTCGCCGACTGAATCGGCCGTGCCGGGATATCCGCAAGGTACAGGGCCGGGGCGCCAACACCCCGTGGCCGAACCCTTCGGAGGAGACATGGCACTGGTGAAAGCGGGGGTCGTCGTGCTCGACTGTGCCGAGCCCGAGAAGCTCGCCGTGTTCTACAAGGAGCTGCTGGACGCCGAGGAGACGGACGCGACCGCCAACCGCGTGGAGATCAGGGGCGCGGACGGCTTCCGGCTCGGGTTCCGCCGCGACGTGAACGCGGCCCCGCCGAGCTGGCCGCGCCCCGAGAACTCCCTCCAGGCCCACCTGGACTTCGTGGTGGACGACCTGGACGCGACGGAACGCAAGGTGGTGGAGCTCGGCGGACGTCCACTGGAGACCAAGGACGCCTCGGGGCCGTACGAGGAACGCGGCTACGCCGACCCCGCCGGCCACTCCTTCACCCTGCGCATGGTCACACCGACCGCGCCCAAACAGGGCTGAGTCAGTCCCGGCCACCCTTCTCGGAGGCCGGCCAGGTGCCTGTGGACCGCTCGATGGCCTTCGCGCCGGTGCGGTCCACGGCACTGCGCACCGCGGCGAAGATGGCGCCCTGGATGGCGGCCGCCAGGAGGATCTCCCCCCAGCCGCGGTCCCGGTCCAGGGCGTCGGGCGCGTCCTCCTCGTGCCGGATCGCCATCCACGTCTTGCGGAAGGCGAGACCCGCCAGCCAACCGCTCGACCAGCCGAGGACGAATCCGAGGGGCTGGTAGGCGAGGGGCAGCTTCAACTTCTTCTTCTTGGCCATGTGGGTCTCCTGGGTCGAGTGAGTCGTGGGTCGGGGGACGATCAGGGACGTCCCCGCGCCGGCACCTGCTCCTGCGGGGGAGGCGGCCCCGGCGGGGTCCCGTCGCCGAACGGGCGGCCGCCGAGCTCCTCACGGTGATGCGGCGTCAGCCAGCCCGCCAGGTCCGGCCCGAGCGGCACGATGCCGGTCGGATTGATGCCGGTGTGCACCTGGTAGTAGTGCCGCTTGATGTGGTCGAAGTCGACGGTGTCACCGAAGCCCGGCGTCTGGTAGAGGTCGCGGACGTACGCCCACAGCACCTCGTTCTCCGCCAGCTTCCAGCGGTTGCACTTGAAGTGACCGTGGTAGACGGCGTCGAAACGCACCAGCGTCGTGAACAGCCGGATGTCCGCCTCGGTGATGGTGTCCCCGACGAGGTACCGCTGCCCGGCCAGGCGCGAGGTCAGCAGATCGAGCCGGCGGAACACGCCCGCGCACGCCTCCTCGTACTCCTCCTGGCCGGTGGCGAAACCCGCCCGGTACACACCGTTGTTGACGTCCTCGTAGACGTCCGCCATCACCGAGTCGATATCGTCGCGCAACGCCCGCGGGTACAGATCGGGCGCGCCGTCCCGGTGCAGGGCCGTCCACTCGGTGGCCAGGTCAAGGGTGAGCTGCTGGTAGTCGTTGGTGACGAGCTTCCCGCTGGGAACGTCCACGAGCGCGGGCACGCTCACCCCGCCCGGATAGTCGCTCTCCCGCTTGTCGTAGGCCTCGCTGAGGTAGCGGATGCCGAGCACCGGGTCGCGGTCGTCCGGGTCCAGGGTGAAACGCCAGCTGCGGTCGTCCTGGATGGGATCGGCGATCGCCATCGACAGCGCGTCCTCCAGTCCGAGCAGCCGTCGCGAGATCACCGCCCGGCTCGCCCAGGGACACGCACGGCTGACCACCAGCCGGTAGCGGCCGGCCTCCACCGGCCAGCCGTCCCTGCCGTCGGCGGTGACCCGGTCCGCGAAATGGCTCTTGGACCGCTTGAACGCCTTCCGGCCGTACGAGCTGTTGCCGTCGTCGGCGCTGCCCATGCTTCCTCCCGTAGTACGCCTTTCCTGGTGGACGCGTTCCCCGTTTTCGGCAGTCGGCACGGTGTGAGTGCCGGGGAGCCGGGCAGTCGGCGAAGGTGAGCGGGACATCGAAGAACAACACAGCGGACCGGAAAACACGCGTCACCGTGCTGGTGGCGCTCGCGGCGAACCTGGTGATCGCGGTCGCCAAGGCCGTCGGAGGCCTCCTCGCGGGCTCTCCCGCGCTGCTGTCGGAGGCGGCGCACTCCGTCGCGGACAGCCTCAACGAGGTCTTCCTCCTGGCAGCGCTGCGCCGCAGCCGTCGCCCCGCCGACCGGCGACATCCCTTCGGCTACGGCAAGGAGCGGTTCTTCTGGTCGTTGATCGCGGCCGTCGGGATCTTCGTGATGGGCGGCTGCTTCTCCTTCTTCCAGGGCGTCGAGGCGCTTCGCAACGGCGCCGAGGAAAAGCTCAGCGGCTATGTGGCCGGCCTGATCGTGCTGGGCGTGGCCTTCGTCGCCGAGGGGATCTCGCTCGTGCGGGCGCTGCACCAGGTGCACCGGCAGGGCGGGGCCGCCCAGGGCATGCGGGACCCCGCCCTGCGCACGGTCGTCGCCGAGGACGGCACGGCAGTGCTCGGTGTGACCCTCGCCATGGCCGGCATGGCGCTGCACATGGTCACCGGGCAGGTCGTGTGGGAGGCGTCCGCCTCACTGGCCATCGGTGTGCTGCTCGTCTACGTGGCCTACCGGCTCGGACGCGAGGCCAAGGGACAGCTGATCGGTGAGGCCGCCGACCCGCAGGCCAGTGCCCGGATCCGGGCAGTGCTGGACGCGCAGCCCGAGATCGACAGCGTGGAGGCACTGTTCACCATGAAGATGGGGCTGGACTCGGTCCTGGTGGCCGCCCGTGTGGACCTGGTGCCGGGCCTGGACAGCGAACGGGTCGAGGAGGTCGCCGTACGCATCAAGCGGTCCGTCGCCCGGACCGTGTCCGAGGCGGACCAGATCTTCCTCGACGTGACCGACCGGCCGGCCGCGGAAGCACGAGAAAGCCCCGCCGCGACGGGGGAACGCGGCGGGGCCTGACGCACGGGTGCCCGGCCGACACCGGTTCATGCGTCGTCGACGGAAGATTTTCCCGAAGCCGCTCAGTCCTCTTCGGCGGGCTCCAGGACGAAGACCGGGATCACCCGGTCCGTCTTCTTCTGGTAGTCGGCGTACGGCGGGTACGCGGCGACGGCCCGCTCCCACCACTCGTCCTTCTCCGCGCCGGTGACCTCGCGGGCCGTGAAGTCCCGCTTGACCGGGCCGTCCTGGAGCTCGACATGCGGGTCGGCCTTGACGTTGTGGTACCAGACCGGGTGCTTGGGCGCGCCGCCCAGCGAGGCGACCACCGCGTAACGCCCGTCGTGCTCGACGCGCATCAGCGGGGTCTTGCGGATGCTGCCGCTCTTCGCGCCCCGGGTGGTCAGCACGATGACCGGCATCCCCGTGTCCATGAGCGTGTTCCCCTTGGTGCCGCCGGAGCTCTCGTACAACTCCACCTGCTCACGCACCCACTGGGTCGGGCTGGGCTCGTACTCGCCCTCAAGAGGCATGGTTTCCGTCTCCTCGTCGTCCGTTGCGGGGGTCTCGTTCAGGACTACAACACCGTCCTCGACGGCAATCATCCCCACGCACTCATGCCCACGCACGTGGTGGTACACCCGGGACCGCCCGACGGCGTCGATCCCCGGCCAGATCGCCCCCGCCACCGATCTGGCCGAACTTGTCGTCGCCCTATAGGTGCCCCGAGCATCTAATGAAGATCTGCACGACGCCCCCTTCGTCTGCGAGGTCTTCCATGACGGAAACGGAACCTGTCGCCTTCCCCCAGGACCGGACCTGCCCCTACCACCCGCCCACCGGCTACGAACCCCTGCGCGCCACCCGCCCGCTGTCCCGGATCACCCTCTTCGACGGCCGTCCGGCCTGGCTGGTGAGCGGACACGACACCGCCCGCGCCCTGCTCGCCGACCCCCGGCTGTCCACCGACCGCACCCGCGACGGCTTTCCCGCGCCCACGGCACGCTTCGCGGCGGTCAAGAACCGGAGGACCGCGCTGCTGGGTGTCGACGACCCGGAGCACCGGGTCCAGCGACGCATGATGGTCCCCAGTTTCACGCTCCGGCGGGCCACCGAACTGCGTCCCCGCATCCAGCGGATCGTCGACGAACGCATCGACGCGATGATCGCCCAGGGACCGCCCGCCGAGCTGGTGAGCGCCTTCGCGCTGCCCGTCCCGTCGACGGTGATCTGCGCCCTGCTCGGCGTGCCCTACACCGACCACGACTTCTTCGAAGGGCAGTCCCGGCGGCTGCTGCGCGGCCCCGCGGCCGAGGACGTCATGGACGCCCGCGATCAACTGGAGGCGTACTTCGACGACTTGATCGACCGCAAACAGAAACATCCGGAACCGGGCGACGGCGTACTCGACGAACTCGTCCACCGGCAGCTGCGGGACGAGGAGCTGACCCGCGAGGAACTGATCGCGCTGGCGATCATCCTGCTGGTCGCCGGCCACGAGACGACCGCCAACATGATCTCGCTCGGCACCTACACCCTCCTCCAACACCCCGACCGGCTGGCGGAGTTGCGCACCGACCCCGCGCTGATCCCGAACGCGGTCGAGGAACTGATGCGCATGCTGTCGATCGCCGACGGACTGCTGCGGATGGCCCTGGAGGACATCGAGGTGGCCGGGGCGACGATCCGGGCGGGCGAGGGAGTCGTCTTCTCCACCTCGGTCGTCAACCGTGACGAGGACGTCTACGCCGACCCGGACAGCCTGGACTGGCACCGCCCCGCCCGCCACCACATCGCGTTCGGCTTCGGCATCCACCAGTGCCTCGGCCAGAACCTCGCCCGCGCCGAACTGGAGATCGCCCTGCGCACCCTCTTCGACCGGCTGCCCACCCTCCGCCTCGCCGCCCCCGCCGACGAGATCCCCTTCAAACCCGGCGACACGATCCAGGGGATGCTGGAACTCCCCGTGACCTGGTAAGAGGCCCGCCCATGCACATCGACATCGACAAGGACGCCTGTATCGGGGCGGGCCAGTGCGCGCTCGCCGCACCGGGCGTCTTCACCCAGGACGACGACGGCTTCAGCACCCTCCTGCCCGGCCGGGAGGACGGCGGCGGCGACCCCATGGTCCGGGAGGCAGCCCGGGCCTGCCCCGTCGCCGCCATCACCGTGTCGGAGACGCTGAGCTGATCCGCTCAGGCGGGTCGAGTACCCCGAGCTCGACCCGCCGCAGCCGGGCCGGCTCGGCGACGACGTCGTACGAGGTGATCCGTCCGCCCTCGACCGTGACGGTGAGCGCGAACAGCAGCCGCCCGCGCGGGGCGACGACGAGGCCGACGTCCCCGTCGACCAGGGTGACGGCCGCGAACCGGGACCGCTCGCGCAGCGCCACGGTCCCCTCGGCCACCGCGCGGGCCCCCCGCAGTTCCACCGGCACCCCGGGCGGCAGCGCGGCCGGGTCCGCCCGGCGCACCACGTCCGGGGCCAGCGTGTCCAGGAGCCCACCCAGGTCACCACCCCGCGCGGCGGCCAGGAACGCCTCCACCAGCCGCCGATGCCGGCCGAGCTCGGCCTCCGGGACGGCGGGAGTACCCCGGACCTTCAGCCGGGCCCGGCTGGCGAGCTTCTTCGCTGCGGGCTGAGAGCGGTCCAGAATCCGGGCGATGTGCTCGAAGGGCACCCCGAACAGGTCGTGCAGCACGAACGCGACCCGCTCGGCCGGGCCCAGCCGGTCCAGCACCACCAGCAGGGCGAGCCCCACCGATTCGGCGAGCACGGCCTCGGCCTCGGGCGACACGGAGGGTTCGGGGGAGCCGGGCGAGCCGGAACAGGCCCGTTCCGGCACCTCCTGGCCGTACGGCTCCTCGCGCCGCGCCGCCCGCGAGCGCAGCATGTCCAGGCAGATCCGGGAGACCACGGTCGTCAGCCAGCCGGAGAGGTTGTCGATGCCGTCACCGCCGGCCCGCTCCAGCCGCAGCCACGCCTCCTGTACGGCGTCCTCCGCCTCGTCGAGCGAGCCCAGCATGCGGTGCGCCAGCGCCCGCAGCCGCCCGCGATCGGCCTGGAACCGTCGTGCCGGCCCGTCGTGCCCGTCCATCGGTCACCTTTCTCCGCCGTGCCCCGTCACCCCACTGACGTTTCCCACAGCACCGAGGTGACCGACATGACTCTCCTGCACATCGACTCCAGCGCCGACACGGCGGAGGACTCCGTCAGCAGGCACCTGACCGGCCTGTTCGCGACGACGTGGCGGGCCCGCAACAGCGCGAGCCCCTACCGCCACCGGGACCTGTGCGCCGACCCGGTCCCCGCGCTCGGCCCGGCGTACGCCACCCTCGGCCGCCGAGTGGAACGTGAGGGTTTCGTCGCGCCCGACAAGGTGCCGGCGCTCATCGAGAACGCCGCCGAGGAACGGGAATGGGCCAACACCGTGCCCTTGATCGACGAACTGCTCGCCGCGGACACGGTGTTGCTGGGCGTCCCGATGTACAACTTCTCGATCCCCGCCTCCCTGAAGGCCTGGATCGACCGTGTGACCTTCCCCGGCGCGTACGCCGATCCCGCCACCGGCGAGAGCCTGCTGCGGGATACCCGGGTGGTCGTGGTCATGGCACGCGGCGGCGGATACGGCCCCGGCACACCGCGGGAGCCGTACGACTTCCAGAGGCCCTATCTGGAGGCCTACTTCGGCGAGATCGGCGTACGGCACCTGCATGTCGTGGCGGCCGAGCTCACTCTGGCCGGTCTGCTGCCGCACCTGGCGGGTCTGAAGGATCTCGCGGCGGACTCCCTCATCCGGGCCCGCGCGCAGGTGACGGCACTCGCCGCCGCCTGACCTCAGCGTGGCTCCAGCAGGATCCGGGCCGCCTCCCGCGCCTGCGCGGCGGGCCGTGTGCTGCGCGTGATGCCCGCGGTCACCATGGCCCCCTCGGCGAGCAGGAAGAGCGGTCCGGCCAGCGCCGCGGGCCGCCCGGCGGCGGTCACCAGGGAGGCGAGGTAGGCCCCGAACGCGCTCTTGTGCGCCCGGACCTGGGCCGCCACCCGGTCCGAGGTCGCGCCCAGCTCGCCGTACGAGTTGATCCACGCGCACCCGCGGAAGCCCTCCTCGCCGAACCACTCCTCCAGCCAGTCGAAGACCGCGAGGATCCGTTCCTCAGGGGTCGAGCGGAGTTCCACGAACTCCGCCAGCCGCCCCCGCCACCGGCCGTCCCGCCGCTCCAGATAGGCCTCCACCAGCTGCTCCTTCGCCGGGAACAGCTGGTAGAGCCGCTTGAGGGAAACGCCGGACGCGCCCCGTATGTCGTCCATGCCGACGGACTGGATGCCCCGCCCGTAGAACAGCTCCTCGGCGGCGTCCAGCACCTGCTCGCGGGCCACTGCGCTGTCCATGGACCCCACCACTCCTTGACGTGAGAACGAGCGTTCTCCTACGGTAGCAGGCAGCCGGAGAACGCACGTTCTCTCCTTTCCCTGAATTTCCCCGACCGCTTCGGCCACGGAGGACGACATGACCGACCGCCCGCCCCTGCCGCCCTTCACCCGTGAGAGCGCCGCCCAGAAGGTGCAGGCCGCCGAGGACGCCTGGAACACCCGCGATCCGCAGCGAGTGGCGCTCGCCTACTCCGAGGACTCCGTGTGGCGCAACCGCGGCACCTTCGTCACCGGGCGCGCCGAGATCGTCGAGTTCCTCACCGCGAAGTGGGCACGCGAGCGGGAGTACGCCCTGCGCAAGGACCTGTGGGCCCACGACGGCAACCGCATCGCGGTCCGCTTCCAGTACGAGTGCCAGGACGCCGAAGGGCAGTGCTGGCGGTCGTACGGCAACGAGCTGTGGGAGTTCGACGAGCACGGGCTGATGACCCGGCGCGAGGCGAGCATCAACGACGTGCCGATCGAGGAGAAGGAGCGCCGGATCCTCGGACCGCGCCCCGAGACCGAGCGGGGGCTGTCCTTCCCGCTTCAGTAGGGTTCCGGCGTGACCGAACAGGACGAGATACCGCCCTTCTTGTACGTCGTCGTGTGCGCCGCCGGCATCGCGGCGGACGTCGGCAAGCTGATCACCGCCGCGCAGGAGCGGGAGTGGCAGGTCGGCGTCATCGCCACGCCCACCGCCATGAACGGCTTCTTCGACACGGCGGCCGTCGAGGCGGCCACCGGTCACCCGATCCGCTCCGCGTGGCGCCGGCCGGGGGACCCGCGGCCCTTCCCGGACCCGGACGCGGTCGTGGTGGCCCCGGCCACCTTCAACACGATCAACAAGTGGGCGGCCGGTATCGCCGACACCCTCGCGGTGGGCACGCTGTGCGAGGTGGCCGGCCGGGGCGTCCCGATCGGGGTCCTGACCTGTGTCTCCGACGACCTCGCCGGCCACCCCGCCTACCGGGAAAGCCTGATCCGGCTGCGCGGGATGGGGGTGCGTTTCGGATACCCCTACCAGGGCACCGAGGGCGAGGAGTTCGGGTGGGAACGGGCGCTGGATCTGGTCGAGCCCGGAGGATGGTGAAGCGCCACGTCGTACGCTCCTTTTCGGACCTCTCTCGACGTCAGGAGCAGCAACGATGCAGTACGTGAAGCTCGGCTCGACGGGCCTGGACGTCTCGCGGATCTGTCTGGGCTGCATGTCCTACGGCCTGCCGGACCGCGGCGTGCACGAGTGGACCCTCGACGAGGAGGCGTCGCGGCCACTGATCCGGCAGGCCCTGGACGCGGGCATCAACTTCTTCGACACCGCGAACGTCTACTCCGACGGCACCAGTGAGGAGATCGTCGGCAAGGCGCTCACGGACTTCGCGAACCGCGACGAGATCGTGCTCGCGACGAAGGTGAACGGCCCGATGCGGTCCGGGCAGAACGCCGCCGGACTGTCCCGCAAGGCGATCATGACGGAGATCGACCACAGCCTCAGGCGCCTCGGCACCGACTACGTCGACCTCTACCAGATCCACCGCTTCGACCCGCGCACCCCGGTCGAGGAGACGATGGAGGCGCTGCACGACCTGGTGAAGGCGGGCAAGGTGCGCTACCTCGGGGCCAGTTCGATGTACGCCTGGCAGTTCTCCAAGATGCAGTACACGGCCGAGCGGCACGGCTGGACCAAGTTCGTGTCCATGCAGAACCACTACAACCTCCTCTACCGCGAGGAGGAGCGCGAGATGCTGCCGCTCTGCGCCGACCAGGGCGTCAGCGCCCTGCCGTGGAGCCCGCTGGCCCGCGGCCGCCTGACCCGGGACTGGGGCACGGTCACCGACCGCAGCTCCACCGACAACTTCGGCAGCCGCCTCTACCAGGAGGGTGACCGCACCATCGTCGAGGCCGTCACCCGCATCGCCGGCGACCGGGGCGTGCCGCGCGCCCAGGTGGCTCTGGCCTGGCTCCTGGCCCAGGACACGGTGGCCGCCCCGATCGTGGGAGCGGGCAAGCCGCACCACATCGAGGACGCCGTGGCAGCGGTCGAACTGGAGCTCAGCGAGAAGGAGATCAAGGAGCTGGAGGGGCCGTACACGACCCGCCCGATCGTCGGCCACAGCTGACTAGTGCGGCCCGTGCGGTGCGAACTCCGTGCCGCACGGCCCGGCCCCCTCGCTCTCCGGCAACGGCACCCGCGCACCGCTCATCGACAACGTCCGGTAGTAGTGCCCGATCCGCTCGGTGGAAGCCCCCACGTAGTGCCCGATGAACGACCGACGGAACCGGTCGGCCGTGCGGTTCGGCTGCGAGCCGTGCACCAGGCTCCCGTTGAAGAACAGAACATCCCCCGGCGCCATGTCGACGGGAACCGCGGCGAGCCCCGGTGGCGGTGCCACGTACTCCCGCGCGAACGACACCTCGGAGTCCGCGAGTTCCGGGCAGAACAGGTCCATCCGGTGGGTACCCGGGACGACCTCCAGCCCTCCGTTGTCCCGGTCGATCACATCGCAGGCCACCCAGGCCGCGACACACGTGCCCGGTTCGACCCGCAGATAGAAGTTGTCCTGGTGCAGCGCCTGCCCCCGCGCCCCCGGCGGCTTGAAGTAGAACATGCTCTGCGCGGCCAGCACCTCCTCCCCGAGCAGCGTCTCCAGCACCTCCCGCAGCCGGGCGTCCAGCAGGACCTGCAGCGCGAGGTCGTTGATCTCGTGCGGCTGCATCACCCGCGGATACCTCCGCAGCGGATCCGTCGACTCGCTCGGCGCACTCGGCTCGAAATGCCCCGGCACCGGCCCGCCGGAGTGCAGTGCCGTGAACTCGCCGCACAGCCGGTCGATCTCGTCGCGTGCGAACAGCCCGCGAACGACCATGAAGCCGTCCTCCTGGAACTGCCGGACCCCTGTCTCGATGTCTGTGACTGTCATGCGTCCCCTCCTTGGTGAGATGTGTTCCACTCGTCACGCTAGGCCGCAGCCCGCCCGAGGAGGATGCCCGTGACCGCCGACGGATTGCCCGAGACTGCCGCCCACGGCGACCCCGGCCCGCCACCGGGCCTCGTGGTCGTCGGCCGCTACGACGAACTCCCGGGCTACGCCGTCCAGCGACCGCGCGGCGCCGACAGCTGGCTGCTCACCTGGACGGTGAGCGGCCGGGGCACCCTGCGCCAGGGACGGACCGAGACCGGGGCGGGTGCCGGGGACCTGGTGGTACTCGCGCCCGGCACCCCGCACCGCTACGGCGTCCAACAGGGCGCCGACCACTGGGAGTTCTGGTGGGTGCACTGCGGAGCCAGACGGACGTGGACCGCCTGGCTCGGACCGCACGGCAGGGGCGACGGCATGTACGTCGTCACCCCGGACCCCGCGGACGCCGGGACCGACGGTTCGCGCGCCCGCATCGAGGCGGCCTTCCACCGGATGCTCGCCGACGCCCGCTGGACCGGCACCGGCGCCCCGCCCGAGAGCGCCCCGCCCGCGTCCGCACCGGCCGACGACCGGGTCGCCGTCGCCGTGGCCCATGGCGCCGCCGCCCGCGAACTCGCCCTGTGCGCGCTGGAGGAGGTCGTCCTGCTCACCGCCGGCGCCGCGTGCGGGACCCGGACCGGGACCGGCGTCGACCCCCGGTTACGGCGCGCCCAGGAGCTGATCGCGGCCGATCCCGGCGCCCCGCACAGCGTGCGGTCGCTCGCCGCCGAAGTGTCGCTGTCGCCCTCCCGGTTCGCCCACCTCTTCACCCGGCAGCTGGGCCGGTCACCGATGCGGGAGCTGCGCGAGGCGCGCCTGAACCATGCCGCCCGACTGCTGGAGAGCACCGACCTGTCCGTGGAACGCGTCGCCGCCGCTTCGGGTTTCGCCAGCCCCTTCCACTTCAACCGGGTATTCCGTGCCCGCTACGGGACCCCGCCCGGGGCCTACCGGACCACCGGGCCAATGGTTGGGACGTGACCTCGCGGGGCGAACCGGACGCGGTGTGGAGTGGCGATTCAATGGTTGGTGCGGATGGGGTGCCGCGCCAAGTGAATCCCGTTTCCAAATGCGGTGGCCGAATAAAGCCACAATCCCGAGCCGTCGGGCTTGACCAATCGTCAAACCTCCACAGGCCGAACGCTATGCACAAAACCGAGGGATCTCTTGTTACGCCTCGCTGACCTGTGCAAAGGTGTGCGTTGTCGGCGCACGGACAATACATTTTCCCCCCGTGCGCTCTCGACCCCTCCGTACGCCCTTCACGCTTCAAAAGAGCTGTCCCAGGCGGACGTACCCATTGGTGTGGACTTTATGCAACGCAGCATGCCCTCGGGAGGAAATGCCGCCGTGAACGACGCAGGCCTGTCGCATTACCCGTCTCCGGTTCGGCCGTACGACGTCACGGACGAGCAGCTGAGCGCCGAGCTCAAGAAGTGGAGCGGCACGACGCCGGCCCTGCAGCCCGTCGGTGAACTCCTCGACCGGCACTGGGAAGCCGCCTTCGCCTACGCGCGGCTGTGCACCGACGGTCCCCGTCCCGCGGGCATGCTCACCACGGCCGCGTTCACGCGCCTGTTCGGCGAATCCCTGCGCCACACGGGTCCGACCGCCGCCTGGCGGCCCCATCTGCTCGTCACCGTCCGCCGGATCGCGGCCGAGTGGGACTCCGACGGCCGACGGGAGATGCTCCACCCCGCGCTGAGAACCGAGGCGGGCGGCGACAGAGCCGCGGCCCGCCTGTTGCCCCCCGCCGAACGGCGTCTGCTGTCCGGTGCCTTCCAGCGGCTGCAGCAGTCGGCCCGCTGCCTGCTGTGGCACACCGAGGTCGAGGCCGAGCCGCTCGGGGCCCCCGCGGCCCTCCTCGGCCTGGACGAGGAGGACGCCGCCGTCGAACTCCGCCGGGCCCGCGACCGGCTGCGCGAGGAGTGCCTCCAGGTCCACCGCGAACTCGCCCCCGAACAGGAGTGCCGGCACTATCTGCGGCTGCTCGACGTGACGTTCCGGCGCGGCGGTGCCGAGCTCGACCCCGATCTGCGCGAGCACCTGCAGCGGTGCAGGCACTGCATGCACACCGCCGACCAGCTGCACCAGTTCAACGGGCAGCTGGGCCTCGCCCTCGCCGAGGCCGTGCTCGGCTGGGGTGCCGCCGCCTACGTGGAATCACGGATGAGCGTCGACGACGCGGGAGCCGCAGAGGAAGCGCAACGACACGCGCCGAGCGGAGCGTTCGCGGGTGAGGCCTTCGGCGTTCCGATGCCGCCCGCCGCCCCGGCCCAGGGCCCCGCTCCCACGGGTCGGGCACCCGCCGCCCCCGGCCCCCGCGGCCGGGCGCGCTCCGCCTCCCGCCACTCCGCCCACAAGGCCGCCCGCCGCACCTCCCGCCGCAACCTCACCGCGGCCGTCCTGACGGTGAGCGGGCTCGTCGTCCTCCCCCTGGTCATGTGGTCCTCGTTCCACTCGGACGGCAGCGGTCCGGCCGAGGCCGCCCCCTCCGAGGCGCCCGGCGCCGACACGGCCTCCTCGACGACCGACCCGTCCCGGGCCGGGGCGGGCGAGGCGCGCCAGGGCGACCTGCGCGGACGCCTGCACAACGTCGAGTCCGGGCTGTGCGTCGGCGTCGTCGGCAAGAAGATCGCCCAGGGCGTCGAGACCGGGCTCGCCGAGTGCTCCGGGGCCGAGGGCCAGCAGTGGACGTACGAAACGGACGGACTGCTGCGCAGCGCCGCCGACCCCGACCTGTGCCTGGACTCCCACCTCGGCTTCTCGGTGCGGCTCGCGCCCTGCACGGGTGCCACCTCGCCCGGCGCCAAGAACGTCCGCTACGACTTCACCCTGCAGGGCACCCTCGTACCGCGCTGGAACCAGGACCTCGCGCTCACGCCGGCCGCCACCGACGGGTCCGGCGCACTGGTCCTGAAGAACCGCGACGACGGCCCCGCCCAGCGCTGGGTCTTCGACACCTCGAAGACCGACCCCCAGATGGAGGCGGTCAACTGGGACGCGGACAGCAGCCCCACCCCGACCCCGAAGTCCGCCCCCGCGCCCTCAAGTACGCCTACACCGACCCCGACGGCGTCCGCCACACCGACGGCCACGCCGACACCGCCGAGCAACCCGTACCCCGGCGACAACTGCTCCACCAACCCGTACTCCTGCAACTGGGGCGGCCAGCCCGGGGGCGGCTACGGCGGCGGGTACGGTTACCCGGGTGGCTACGGTTACCCCGGTGGTTACGGATACGGCGGCGGCTACGGAGGCGGGCGCTGACCCCGCTCAGGCTCCGACGAGCTGCAGCGAGCCCCACAGGGCCACCACCGCGGCGGCGAGCGCGGTCGGCACGGTCAGCAGGCCGAGCCGGGTGAACTCCCCGAGCTCCACCTCGTGCTCGTCCCGGTGCAGGATGCGCCGCCACAGCAGCGTGGCCAGGGAACCGGCGTAGGTGAGGTTCGGGCCGATGTTCACCCCGAGCAGCACCGCGAGGACCGCGCCGGGCCCGGCCGCGGCGGTGAGCGGCAGCAGGACCAGGACCGCGGGCAGATTGTTGATCAGGTTCGCCAGTACGGCGGCCAGCGCGGCGATCCCGAGCAGCGCGACGATTCCCGTCCCGTCGGGCAGGACGTGGTGCAGGGCGTCGGCGAGCCCGTTGTCGACGACCGCGCGCACCACGACGCCGAGCGCGAGCACGAACGCCAGGAAGGCCGGGGCCGCCGCCCGCACCACCGTGACCGGGGTGGCCTGCCCGCGGACGACGGCGCGGCCCGCCAGGACGAGCGCGCCCGCGCAGGCGACCCAGGCGGGATCGACGCCGAACGCGGAGGCCACCACGAACCCGGCCAGCGTGCAGCCGACCGTGACCAGCGCGAACAGCGGCAGCGCGGGCTCCTCGGACGGCTCGGGGGAGTGGTCGACGACGGTGAGGTCGGTGTCGAAGAATCGCCGGAAGACCGCGTACTCGACGGCGATCGCCGCCAGCCAGGGCAGCGCCATCAGCAGCGCGAACCGGGTGAAGCTCACCCCGCTCGCCTCGAAGGCCAGCAGATTGGTGAGGTTCGACACCGGCAGCAGCAGCGAGGCCGTGTTCGACAGATGCGCGCACGCGTAGACGTGCGGCTTCGCGCGGGCCCCCATCCGGGAGGCGGTGACGAGCACCACCGGAGTCAGCAGCACCACGGTGGCGTCCAGGCTGAGCACCGCCGTGATCGCCGACGCCAGCCCGAACACACCGGTCAGCAGCCGCCCGGGCGAACCCGCCGCCCGCCGGGCCAGCCAGGCCCCGCAGGCCTGGAACAGCCCCTCCACGTCACAGAAGTGCGCGAGCACCAGCACCGCCGCCAGGAACCCGACCACCGGTCCCAATCGCTCGGCCTCCGCCCACGCATGGTCCGGGGAGATCGCCCCGGTGAGGACCGCCAGTCCCGCCGCCGGGACCGCGACCACGGCCTCCGGCCATCCGAAGGGGCGCAGGACCGCCCACACGAGTACGGCGACGAGCAGGGCGACGGACAGGACTTCGGCGAGCGGGGTGTTCAGGGCAATCCTTCGGGACGCGGGCAGATCGTGCCCGGTCATGAGATCAGACCTGGGTAAGAAGCCGGTCAGGGCCCCGACCGTGACCCGCGCCCGCTCAGGCTCCGGTGCCGGGGCTGAAGGGGATCAGCCGCACCGACGACTCGTTCCCGGACACCGGGACCTCCCCGGACTTCCACGCCACCTTCAACGGGTCCTCCTCGTCCGGCGGGGTCACCACCAGGGCGGCAGGGGTGGCCGTTCCCGCCCCGCTGACCTCCGGGTTCGCGAAGGACAGTCCGGCCCAGGCGCTCTGGCCCGGCGCCAGCCTCACGGTCTCGGGCTCGGCGGTGGAGCGCTTCGGGTCCGGTCCCAGCTGCTTGCCGGACGCGTCGACGAAGGCGGTGCCCGGATAGCCGTGCAGGGTGCAGGTGCGGTTCGACTCGTTCGTCAGCACGACCGGGAAGTTCTCCTGCCCGGCGCCCGGGTTGTTGCGGCCGACGGAGGCGCTCAGTTCGGAGGTGTGGCAGCGGGTTCCGCCGGCCGGGGACCGCGGTGCGGACGGGGTGAGGGAGTTGCTCACCGCGTCGGTCGGCACGCCGCTCGGCACGCTGCTCGCGCCTTCTGTGGGCGAGACGGACGCGGACGCGGTGGTGGCACCGGTCGCGGGCGCCGCCGTGTCGTCGCCGCTGCCGCAGCCCGCCAGCAGACCGAGCGTCGCGACCGAGCCGGCGAGCAGTGCCGCCCGCCGTACACCGAGGGACCTGTTCGTCATGTCTCCACACTCCCGGAGAATTCACCCACGCGCGTGTACCGCGCCTTGTGCCCCGCCACAGAGGTCCGACGCGGCACGGCCGGCAAAAGTTCACTCACTCCTCGTCGAGGAGTGCGATCTCGGCCCAGATCGTCTTGCCCTCGGCCGTGTGCCGGCTGCCCCAGCGCTGGGTGAGCTGTGCGACCAGGAGCAGACCCCGGCCGCCCTCGTCCCAGGTCTTGGCGCGGCGCAGGTGCGGGGCGGTGTGGTTGGTGTCGGAGACCTCGCAGATCAGCGTGGTCTCGTCATGGATGAGCCGCAGCCGGATGGGACGGGCGCCGTACCGGATCGCGTTCGTCACCAGCTCGCTCACCACCAGCTCCGCCGTGAACGACGCCTCGCTCAGGTCCCAGCGATCCAGCTGCTGGACGACCTGCTTGCGGACGGGCGCCACCAGCGCCGGGTCGGCCGGGATGTCCCAGGTCGCCACCTGGGAGGCGGGCAGGCCCAGGGTGCGGGCCAGCAGCAGGGCCACGTCGTCCGAGGCGCCGCCGGGCGGGAGCAGCGCGTGCAGCAGCCGGTCGCAGGTCTCCTCCAAGGAGTCGGAGGGAACGGCCAGGGCCTCGCGCAGCAGGGCGTGACTGGCGTCCAGCTCCCGCTCCCGGGTATCGATCAGGCCGTCGGTGAACAGGGAGAGCACGCTCCCCTCGGGCAGTGCCAGCTCGGCGGACTCGAACGGCAGCCCGCCCAGGCCCAACGGCGGCCCCGCGGGCAGGTCCACCTCGCGTGCCGCGCCTCCCGGCGTCAGCATCACGGGCGCCGGATGCCCGGCCCGGGCCAGCGTGCAACGCCGCGACACCGGGTCGTAGACCGCGTAGAGACAGGTGGCCCCGACCTCGCCGGGGCTGCCCTCGTTGCCGGCCTCCGCGGACAGCCGTACGACGAGGTCGTCGAGGTGGGTGAGCAGTTCGTCCGGGGCCAGGTCGATGTCGGCGAGGGTGCGGACGGCGGTGCGCAGCCGGCCCATCGTCGCCGAGGCCTGGATGCCGTGCCCGACCACGTCCCCGACGACCATCGCGACCCGCATTCCCGACAGCGGGATGACATCGAACCAGTCGCCGCCCACCCCGGCCCGCGCCGCCGGAAGATAACGCGACGCCGCCTCCACGGCGGCCGTGCGCGGCAGGGAGCGGGGCAGCAGACTGCGCTGCAGCGCGAGGGCGGTCTCACGCTCGCGGGAGAACCGACGGGCGTTGTCGATGCAGACGCCGGCCCGCGCGGTGATCTCCTCGGCCAGCAGCACATCGTCCGGGGTGAACGGGTCGGGCCGCCGGTAGCGGGTGAGGACCGCGACCCCGAGGGTCTGGCCGCGGGCCTGGATCGGTACGGACATCGTGGAGTGGACGCCGAACTCCTTGACCCGCTCGCCGCGGATTCTGTTCCAGTTGAGCCACTGGTCCAGGCGCCCGGACGCCACCGTGGCGACGATGGTGCGGCCCGCCACCAGCGAGTCGGCCTGCGGCGAGGTGGCCGGATACAGCTCGGTGTGCCCGGGCTTCGTCACGGCCATCGGATTGCCGGGGTCCACGGAATGGTGGGCGGCGCGCCGCAGTTCGACCGGCGCCGCGAGCTCGGTCGGGGCCTCGCCGCTCTCCTGCTGGTCCAGCAGGTCGACGCTCACGAAGTCGGCGAGCGCCGGAATGCAGACGTCCGCCAACTCCTGGGCCGTACGGGTGACGTCGAGGGTGGTGCCGATCCGCACGCTCGCCTCGTTGACCAGCTGGAGCCGCTCCCGGGCGAGGTAGTGCTCGGTGAAGTCGTGTCCGGTCAGACAGGCTCCCCGCACCCGTCCCGAGCCGTCGGTGAGCGGGGCGATCCGGGTCAGCATCCCGGCCGCGCGGTCGAGGCCGCTGGGACGGACGTACCCCTCGACGTCGCGTGCCCGCCCGGTGGCGAGCACCTCGGCGAGGAGTTCCTCGACCTCCGCGTTCTGCCGGCGGACGCCGATGTCCGTGATCCTCAGTCCCCTGACCTCGTGGTCGGGCAGGTCGATCAGCGCGGCCATCCGGTCGTTGATCCACCGCAGGCGCAGCCGCTCGTCGCAGACCAGCATGGGACAGGGGGACTGGGCCAGCGCGGCCGCGGTCACCACGTCGTCCGGCGGGTCGAGCTCCGCGTGGTCGGGGCGGACGACGGCCCGCCAGTCGGCCCGGCCATCCCGCGACGGTCTGCGGAGGGCGAGCAGGTGGACAGGGACCGTGCGTCCGTCCCGGTGCCGCAGAGCGAGGTCGCCGCTCCAGCGTGGGCCGACGGGGGCGGGCAGGGCATCCGGCTCGGCCAGCAGGGCCGCGGCGGGGCGGCCCAGCACCTCGGGGGCCTCGTACCCCAGCAGCCGCTGGGCACCGACGCCCCATCTGGCCACGGCGCCCCGGTCGTCGATGACGGCCCGCGCGGTCGAGGCATCGTCGAACGGATCCACCGGCCTCATCGTCGCCACTCCATCGCGCCTACGCACAGTGAACAAGTGCGTAAATTGGGTCCCAGCCTAGTGCGTCCCGCCCGCCAGTGAACGCCGATCCCACCTGTACGGGGCGGCGGCGCGCGGAGGCGAATGGGCCGTCCGTGGGGGCGGCCGGGACAGAAGGCGCTTTCCGCACTCTTGACGGGCCTGAGTGGCACGTCGTCAGATTCTGTGTGTTCACGATCAGTTGTGAGTACTTCTGGGCCCTGATGAGGGAGAGCCGCCATGACCGTCACGCGCAGATCGGTTCTGCTCGCTTCCACGGCCGCCCCGGCCGCGGGCGCGCTGCTGGCCACCCCGGTGGCCCAGGCCGCCGAGTCCGCCGGGAACGCGTCCGGCCGCCGTACCGTCGCGCTGCGCGACGGCTGGCGCTTCGCGCTGGTCGACCCGGGCGGGATCACCGATCCGACGGGGGAGTACACGGACGCCGCGGCCCCGGGCTACGACGACTCGGGATGGCGCGAGATCGCGGTGCCGCACGACTGGAGCATCGAGCTCGCCCCGACCACCGAGAACGGCACCACCAGCGGTACCGGCTTCTTCCCCGGCGGCCTGGGCTGGTACCGCCTCGCCTTCACCCTGCCGCCCGCCTTGTCCGGCAAGCGGATCTCGGTGGAGTTCGACGGCGTCTACATGGATGCGTACGTCTACTGCAACGGCACCGAGGCCGGCCGTCACCCCTACGGCTACACCGGCTTCGCCCTCGACCTCACCGACCTGCTCCACACCGACGGCACCACCGAGAACGTGCTCGCGGTCAAGGTGCAGAACCGGCTTCCCAGCAGCCGCTGGTACTCGGGCAGCGGAATCTACCGCGAGGCCCGCCTGGTCGTCACCGACCCGGTGCACGTGGAGCGCTGGGGCACTCAGGTCACCACGCCGGAGATCACCGCCGAGCGGGCCCGCGTCAGGGTGCGGACCTCGGTGGTCGACCGGTCCGGCACCGCGGGGCCGGTCGAGATCCGCTCGCGGATCAAGGACCCCCGGGGCCGGACCGTGGCCCGCACGGCCACCATGATCACGGTCGGGACACAGGCGACGGAGACCCATGAACTCACCGTCCCCGAACCCCGGTTGTGGGACATCTCAGCGCCCCACCGCTACACCCTGGAGACCGAACTCCGCCGCGAGGGCAAGCTGGTCGACACCTACCGCACCCCCTTCGGCCTGCGCACCTTCCGCTTCGACCCGGACGAGGGCTTCCATCTCAACGGCACCCACCACAAGATCAAGGGCGTCGACCTCCACCACGACCTGGGCGCCCTCGGCGCGGCCGTCAGCATCGACGCGATCCGCAGACAGATGACCATCATGAAGTCGATGGGCGTCAACGCCTTCCGCACCTCCCACAACCCGCCCTCCCCGGAGATGATCCAGGTCTGTGAGGAACTGGGCATCGTGATGCTGGTGGAGGCGTTCGACTGCTGGCGCACCGGCAAGACACGCTACGACTACGGCCGGTTCTTCGACGAGTGGTGCGAGAGGGACGCGACCGAGATGGTCCTCGCGGCCCGTAACTCGCCCGCTGTGCTGCTGTGGTCGATCGGCAACGAGATCCCCGACTCGACATCCACTGCCGGACTCGCCATGGCCGACCGGATCATCGCCGCGATCAGGGCCGTCGACGACACCCGCCCGCTGATCATCGGCTCCGACAAGTACCGCCGCCTGCCCGCCAAGGGCTCGGCGGCCGACCTGATGCTGGCCAAGCTGGACGGCCTCGGTCTGAACTACAACACGGCCAAGTCGGTGGACCAGCTGCACGCCGCCTACCCGCACCTCTTCCTCTTCGAGTCCGAGTCGTCCTCCGAGACCTCGACCCGCGGCGCCTACCAGGAGCCCGAGCACCTCAACACCGGCGAGAACCACACGCCGGGCAGGCGGGAGACCTCGTCGTACGACAACAACCTCGCCTCCTGGACCATGAGCGGCGAGTACGGGCACAAGAAGGACCGGGACCGGAAATGGTTCGCCGGGCAGTTCCTCTGGTCGGGCATCGACTACATCGGGGAGCCCACGCCCTACGACGTCTTCCCGGTGAAGGCGTCCTTCTTCGGCGCGGTCGACACCGCCGGCTTCCCGAAGGACATGTACCACCTCTTCCGCAGCCAGTGGGTCGACGAACCGATGGTCCATCTCGTTCCGATGACCTGGAACCATGCGGAGGGCGACACGGTCGAGGTGTGGGCGTACGCCAACGTCCCCACCGTCGAGCTGTTCCTCAACGGAAAGTCCCTCGGAACCCGGACCTTCGACACCAAGAAGACCACCGACGGCCGGCTGTACCTGGAGACCACGGAAGCCACCGGCGACGACAAGACCTTCACCGACGGGCCCTACCCCGGCAGCTACACCAGCCCGAACGGCAGCGCGGGCAAGCTCCATCTGACCTGGAAGGTGCCTTACGCGCCGGGTGAGTTGAAGGCCGTGGCCCGCAGGAACGGCAAGGTGGTCGCCACCGACGTGCTGCGTACGGCGGGCAAGCCCCATGCCGTACGCCTCACCGCCGACCGCCCTTCGCTCGCCGCCGACGGCCGTTCGCTGGTCTTCGTCACGGCGGACGTCGTCGACTCCCGGGGTGTGGTGGTGCCGGACGCCGAGCACCTGATCTCCTTCACGGTCACGGGCGGCTCCCTCGCCGGTCTCGACAACGGCCGCGAGGAGAGCGCCGAGCGCTACCAGGCCTCCACCCGGACCGCCTTCCACGGAAAGGCCCTCGCGATCGTGCGCTCCGGTACCGAGCCGGGAGTCCTGAAGGTCACGGCGAGCGCGGCGGGCCTTCGGGCGGGCAGCACGAAGGTGCGTACCACCCCGTCCCGGTCGGTCGCCGTCACCGAGCCGGCTGCCTTCACCCCCGATCATCCGGCGCCCCCGAACTACCCGCAGGCGGACGCGAGTTACTCCGGCCGCCCGGACACCCTCCCGGCCGCGATGCTGGACGGGGACCCGGCCACCGGCTGGTCCAACGCCTTCAGCAAGGCGGCCACCGCCCTGCTGCCCGCCTTCAGCGGCGCGAGGGCGAAGGACTGGGTCTCCGTGGACTTCGGACGGACCCGCACCTTCGACCGGGCGGAGATCTCCTTCACCGTGAGCGCGACCCACAGCTTGCCCGCGGCGGTGGAGGCCGCGGTGTGGGACGGGAAGCGGTATGTGCCGGCCGAGGGCGTCTCGGTCGCCTGGGCCACCGCCTCCGACCAGCCCACGGTGGTCACCTTCGACGCCGCTCGCGGCTCCCGGCTCCGCCTCACGCTGACCAGCGCGTATCCGGGCGAGACCAGGGGAGCCGTGCGCATCAGCAAGTTCGAGGTGCCGGGGAGCTGACTTCACCGGCAGCGGTCCGGACGGGAAACCAGTCCCGTCCGGACCGTTGACTGGGTGTCATGCCTGCAACAAACATGGCCTGCGACCGTCAGTTGGGAGCGCTCCCATTGTGAGCGCCGCCCGTACCTCCCCCGAGGAGACCGGACGTGAACAGACGCAGAACCGCCCTGTTGTCCCTGACCGCTCTGCTGGGAGCGGCTGTTGTGGCCTCGCCCGTGTCCCCGGCCGCCGCGGACGAGGTCGAGCAGCTCAAGAACGGCACCTTCGACACCGCCATCGCGCCCTGGTGGACGAGCAGCAACGTCACCGCGGGCCTGTCCGCCGGGCAGCTGTGCGCGGACGTGCCGGGTGGCACCGCCAACCGCTGGGACGCCGCCATCGGCCAGAACGACGTCTCCCTGGTGAAGGGGGAGTCGTACAAGTTCTCCTTCACCGCGAACGGTTCGCCGGAAGGGCACGTCCTGCGGGCGATCGTGGGGCTGCAAGTGGCGCCCTACGACACCTACTTCGAGGTGAGCCCCCAGCTGAGCGTCTCCGGGAACTCCTACTCCTACACGTTCACCTCGCCCGTCGACACCGCGCAGGGCCAGGTCGGCTTCCAACTCGGCGGCAGCGCCGACCCGTTCCGCTTCTGCATGGACGACGTCTCCCTCCTGGGAGGGGTCCCGCCCGAGGTGTACGAGCCCGACACCGGACCGCGCGTGCGCGTCAACCAGGTCGCCTATCTGCCCGCCGGGCCGAAGAACGCCACCCTGGTCACCGACGCCACGACGAAACTGCCCTGGCAGCTCAAGAGCGCCTCCGGAGCGGTCGTCGCCCACGGTTGGACCGTGCCGCGCGGCACCGACGCCTCCTCCGGGCAGAACGTCCACTCCATCGACTTCGGCGCCTACAAGAAGCGCGGTGAGGGCCTCACCCTGGTCGCGGACGGCGAGACCAGCCGGCCCTTCGACATCGGCACGGGCGCCTACGAGCAGCTCCGCCTCGACGCGGCGAAGTACTACTACACCCAGCGCAGCGGCATCGCGATCCGCGACGACCTGCGCCCGGGCTACGGACGCGCCGCCGGGCACGTGAACGTGGCCCCCAACCAGGGCGACAAGGACGTGCCCTGCCAGCCGGGAGTGTGCGACTACACCCTCGACGTCACCGGCGGCTGGTACGACGCCGGCGACCACGGCAAGTACGTCGTCAACGGCGGCATCTCCACCTGGGAGGTGCTGAGCACGTACGAACGCGAACTGCTGGCGCGCACCGGGCAGCCGGCCAAGCTCGGCGACGGCACCCTCGCCATCCCCGAGAGCGGCAACAAGGTGCCCGACATCCTCGACGAGGCCCGCTGGGAGCTGGAGTTCCTGCTCAAGATGCAGGTACCGGACGGGCAGCCGCTGGCCGGGATGGCCCACCACAAGATCCACGACGAGCAGTGGACCGGTCTGCCGCTCCTGCCGAGCGACGACCCGCAGAAGCGTGAACTGCACCCGGCGTCCACCGCGGCGACCCTGAACCTGGCCGCGACCGCCGCGCAGGCCGCCCGCCTGTACAAGCCCTACGACAAGGCGTTCGCGGCGAAGGCCCTGGCGGCCGCCCGCAAGGCCTGGACCGCGGCGCTCGCCCACCCCGACCTGTACGCCTCGGAGAGCGACGGCACCGGAGGCGGCACCTACGCCGACAACAACGTCACCGACGAGTTCTACTGGGCGGCGGCCGAGCTGTACCTCACCACGGGGGAGAAGGCGTTCCAGGACCACGTGCTCGCCTCACCCGTCCACACCGCAGACATCTTCACCCCCGTCGGCTACGACTGGGCCCGTACGGCCGCGGCGGCCCGCCTGGACCTGGCGACCGTGCCGAGCAAGCTGCCCGGCCGCGACAAGGTCCGGCAGTCGGTCGTCAACGGCGCCGACCGCTACCTGGCCACGCTGAAGGCCCACCCGTACGGCCTGCCGTACGCCCCGGAGGGCAACCTCTACGACTGGGGCTCCAACCACCAGATCCTGCACAACGGGATCGTCATCGCCACCGCCTACGACCTCACCGGCGCCACGAAGTACCGGGACGGAGCCCTCCAGGGCATCGACTACATCTTCGGGCGCAACGCACTGAACATCTCGTACGTCACCGGATACGGCGAGGTCAACTCCCATAACCAGCACGCCCGTTGGTACGCCCACCAGCTCGACCCGAACATGCCCAACCCGCCGAAGGGCACCCTCGCCGGCGGGCCGAACTCGGGCATCCAGGACCCCTACGCACAGAGCAAACTCCAGGGCTGCGTCGGCCAGTTCTGCTACATCGACGACATCCAGTCCTGGTCGACCAACGAGCACACCATCAACTGGAACTCGGCCCTGACCCGGATGGCGTCCTTCGTGGCGGATCAAGGCTGACGTTCGCGTGCTCCACCAGCTCACCGGGCCGCTCGTGCGCGGTGAGCGTGTGGAGCCGGGACTGATCGAGCGGCTGGTGCACCTCGACGTACTCACCGTGCGGCAGCCGCTTGATCACACCGGTCTCCCGGCCGTGCAACACCAGCTCCCGGTCGCGGAGTTGAAGGCCCAGGCAGATCCGCCGGGTGGCGACGAAGACGACCGCCGGGACGACGAACATCCCGATCCGGACCGCCCAGGTGACGGTGTTGATCGACAGGTGCAGCCGGGTCGCCACGATGTCGTTGCCGCCGCCCGCCAGCAGGATCAGATACAGGCTGATCCAGGACGCGCCGATCGCCGTACGGACCGGACGGTTGCGCGGGCGGTCGAGGAGGTGGTGCTCCCGCTTGTCCTTGGTGAACCGGGCTTCCAGGAACGGATAGACGCCGATGAAGACCAGGAGGAGCGGGAAGATCACCACCGGGATCAGGACCCCGAGGACCAGCGTGTGGCCCCACAGGGTGACCTCCCAGCCGGGCATCACCCGCACCAGGCCCTCCGCGAACCCCAGGTACCAGTCGGGCTGGGCGCCGGTGGAGACCTGGTCGGCGCGGTAGGGGCCGTACGACCAGACGGGGTTGATGCTCGCCACCGCCGCGATGAGCGTGAGCGCCCCGAACACCAGGAAGAAGAACCCGCCCGCCTTCGCCAGGTACACCGGGAAGAACGGCGTCCCGACCACGTTGCGTTCGGTCTTTCCGGGGCCCGCGAACTGGGTGTGCTTGTGATAGACGACCAGGATCAGGTGGGCCACCACGAGCGCCGCCATGATGCCGGGGATCACCAGGATGTGCAGCGAGTAGAAGCGGGCCACGATGTCATGGCCGGGGAACTCGCCGCCGAACAGGAACAGCGCCAGATAGGTCCCGACGATCGGCACCGACACGGTGGCGCCGTAGACGAACCTCATGCCCGTGCCCGACAGCAGGTCGTCCGGCAGCGAGTAGCCGAAGAGGCCCTCGAACAGGCCCAGGAACAGCAGTGACCAGCCAAACAGCCAGTTGACCTCGCGCGGCTTGCGGAACGAGCCGGTGAAGAAGTGCCGCATCATGTGCGTGAGCATCGCGGCGACGAAGATCAGGGCCGACCAGTGGTGCAGCTGCCGGATCAGCAGCCCGCCGCGCACGTCGAAGCTGATGTCCAGCGTCGAGGCGTATGCCTCCGACATGCGCACGCCGTTGAGGGGCGTGTAACTGCCGTGGTACGTCACCTCGTTCATCGACGGGTGGAAGAACAGGGTCAGCCACACCCCGGTGAGGATCAGCACGACGAAGCTGTACAGACAGATCTCGCCGAGCAGGAAGGACCAGTGGTCCGGGAAGACCTTGCGCAGGTACTTCGCGCCCAGCGTGCGGGTGCCGAGCCGTCCGTCGAGCCAGCCGGACAGCCGCTCGCCCTTCCCCGGCTCCGCCGGGCGTTCCACGGCAGTCACGCCTCCTCCTTGTGTACATGCGTGAGCTTGTCGGGATTGGTCACGACGAAGAGGTTCGAGACCCGGTCGCCCTCCGGTGTGAGGTCCAGGACGATCACCGCGTACGGCGAGTCGTGCTCGAACAGCACGGCCGCGTCGTCGCCGTTGACGCGCCGGTAGCGCAACTCCAGGCCCTGGCCCGGAACCTGCGCCCCGCCCCGCTTCGCGTAGCCGGTGAGCAGCCGGGCCGCCTTCTCCCGGCCGTGCACCGGACGCAGGGCCTGCTTGCGCATGCCGCCGCCGTCCGTCCACACCGTCACGTCCGGCGCGAGGATCTCCATCAACTCCGCGATGTCCCCGCCGAGGGCGGCCCGCACGAACCGTTCGGTCGCCTCCCGGCGGACCCGGGGATGGGCCTCGTACAGCGGGCGGCGGGCGTGCACATGGGCCCGCGCGCGGTGCGCCAACTGCCGTACGGCGGCCGGGGTGCGGTCGATGATCTCCGCGATCTCGGGGTGGGCGTAACCGAACACCTCGTGCAGCACGAACACCGCGCGCTCCAGCGGGGACAGCGACTCCAGGACCACCAGCATCGCCAGCGACACGGACTCGGTGCGCAGCGCGGGGTCGTCGGCGCCGGTCTCGTCGGTCATCAGGGGCTCGGGCAGCCACGGGCCGACATACGTCTCGCGGCGGCGGTTGACCACGGCCCGCCGCTGGAGCGCGTGGTTGACGGCGATCCGGACCAGATAGGCACGGGGGTTGTCGATCCCGCCGGCGCCCCGGCGCGACCACGACAGCCAGGTGTCCTGGAGCACGTCCTCGGTGTCGGTGACGCTGCCCAGCATGTTGTAGACGACGCCGAACAACAGCTCCCGGTGCTCGACGAAGACACCGGTCGCCTCTTCGGTGTCGGGAACGGAGATCTCGGACATCTCGTGTGGCCTCCCAGTAGCGCGCTCACTACTGCGAGGCCGTCGGGCCCCGGAATGTGACATCGGGCGGCCGAATGTGACCCACGCCTCACCGAGGTCGATCGTGGCCCGCCGCGTGACGCGGCCGGACGGGCCGTGCCGGTGCCGACCGCGACCGGGCCGGGCCGTGTCCCGGGCGGCCGTGAACGCGAAACCGGATCGCCCGGCGGTTCCGGCGCCCTCGGCCACGTCGGGCGGACATCGACGATCCGGACGAATGCCGCCGGATTCCCGCACCGCTTGGAGGGCGCCCTCTCGAAGCCCGGCCGGCCGTGTGCTAGGACGCGTCGTGGAACACGAGTCCGAGCGCGTGCCGCCGGCCGGAGCGCACGACGCTCACGCCGTGTCGCATCGCCCCGGCCGACCAGCCGCGCTTGCTGCGCACCGGCCGGTCCCGGGTCGTGAAGACCACGCCGTGGCCCCGGGGGAGGACGGTCGCCGTGCCCCGGGACTGGGCCCGGGGACGCTGCTCGACCATCAGGAACTCGCCGCCGGTGTAGTCGGTGCCGTACTCGTCGAGGCCGACCACCACCTGCAGCGGGAAGACCAGGTCGCCGAAGACGTCCCGGTGCAGCGCGTTCCAGTCGCCCCGCGTGTAGCGCAGCAGGATCTGTGCCGAACGGTCCTGCCCGGCCGCGTGGCAGCGCTCCAGCCACTCCTCCAGGGAGTCAGGCCACGGCGCCGGGCGTCCCAGACGGGCCGCCCAGTCACGGGCGACGGGCAGCAGGCGGGGGTAGAGCGCGGCGCGCAGTGCGGACACCGGGGCCGGCAGGTCGTGGGTGAAGTAGCGGTACTCACCCGACCCGAAGCGGTGGCGTGCCATGTCCACGGTGGTCCGGAAGAGTTCCGGCTTCTCGTAGAGCGCTGTCAGGTCCCGGCATTCGGCGGGCGTCAGCAGCGGTGCCGTCGGGGCGCAGCCGTGCGCGTCCAACTCGACGGCGAGCGCGGCCCAGTCGGTCTCGGCGACCCGGGCGGCGGCCAGGTCGGGGGTGACGGTCATGTCGTTTCCTCCTCGCCTTCGAGTGTGGGTCGCCCCTCGTCGCGCGTCCGGCGGGAATCGGACACCGTGCTCGCACCTCTCCGGTACCGCTCGACGGATGATCTGACCTGCGGATATTTACGGTTGAGTACCTGAGAGGTACCGTGAAGGCATGCCAGCTCTCAACGTGGAGTTCAGCGATCGCGAGCTAGAGGACCTGCGGCAGATCGCCAAGGAGCGCGGTACGTCGATGAAGGCCCTCGTGCGGGAGGCCGCCGCGGCCGACATCGCCCGGCACCGGGCCCTGCAGGAAGGCGCGGAAGCGTTCCGGCGGTTCTTCTCCGCCCACGCCGACGAGTTCGCCGCCGCCTTCCCGGAGGACGAACCGGCCGCCAGGGGTGCGGGGCGGGTCGGCTGACCGATGGCTTCCGTCGTTCACATCGACGTGCCCTGGCTGCTCCAGCGGCACGAAGAGGTCCTGCCCGACCAGCCCACGATCAACGACTTCTCGGCCCTCGTCGCCGCCGTCGCCCGGCATCGCGTCGACCCGCCCCGCCTGGGCGTCGACTCCGACCCCGCCTGGCGCGCCGCGGCCCTGCTGCACACCCTGGCTCTGCTCAAGCCCTTACCGTCGGCCAACGCCCGCTTCGCCTGCGCCACCGCCGTGGCCTACATGTTCGTCAGCGGCGTCGGCATCGACCCGCCCTACGGCGCCCTCGTCGACCTCGCCCGCGATCTGATCTCCGGCAAGACCGATGTGTACGGGGCGGCGGACCGGCTGCGCTCCTGGCAGATCTGAGGCCGCCCGGCCGTCCCGCCCCCGGGGCCGCCGACCGAGGGCGGGAGGAACGGGGTCGGCGGCCGGGGTTTCGCGCGGGAGAGCCGCCGTCCAGCGCGGGGCCTCCGAGAAGGGCCGCCTCCAGTGGACTACCGGTCGCCGCCCGGGGGGAGCGTGCGTTGCGCTCCGGCGCGTGCGCGCGTTTCACACGGGGCGCATGGAATGTCGAAAGCCGGTGCGAGCGCACGCAGTTGCGACTCCATCCGGCTGTCTTTCAATTGGCACGGATGTTGCTCTGGTGCCCTTGTTGGCCGTGAGTGACTTGTGCAAGGGTGAACCACCTATGTGGGGGGCAGGGGCCGGGTCGCATTCGTCCCGTGGGGAACCGGGGTGGAGGGGCGTCGGCGAATTCGTGCTTCCCACGCCCGCGCCCAAAAGGGATGCCCCGTTCGGCACTTCTTTTCGGCAACGAGAACTTCTGTGAGTCCCATGTCCGTGGGAAGGAATCCGCTCAGTGCCAACCCCCCACCCACCGCTCCCTCCTTACCCGCCGCCCGGCGGCGCCTCCGGAGAATCCGACGAGGATCTCGCCGCCCGGCTCAGGGGCCGTCCCGACGGTGAGGCCGCCCAGTCCGTCGCGCTCCTCATGGCGCGCCACTGGAAACCGGCGCACGAGTACGCGGTCATCTGCCTCGCCTCCCCGTCCGAGACCGCCTCCATGGTGGCCGCGGCCGCCTTCCACCAGGTCCTGGACCGGCTGGCACTCGGTGAACCGGCTCTCGCGCTGCGCCCCAGAACCCTCGTGGCCGTGCGGGACACGGTCAGGGAGTGGACGGCCGAGGACCGGATCACCGATGTTCTGCCGGACCTGGTGAAACCGAACGGTGGCCGCGGCATGCGGGCCGCGAAGTCCATGACCCCCGAAAATCGCAAGCTCGCCGAGCGGTCATTCCAGTCCCTTCCCGGACTCGCCCGCTGCCTGCTGTGGCACACCGAGGTGGAGGCGGAGTCGATTGTCGTGCCCGCCGCACTCCTCGGCATGGCCACCGACACCGCGTCGGCGGCGCTCGAACAGGCGCGTGAAAAATTCCGTGAAGGATGTGTACATGCCCATCGGGAACTCGCGCCGACCAAGGATTGCCGCTTCTACAACCGGCTCCTCGACGTTCCGATTCGCCGCGGCGGAGCCCTGCTGCCGGATGTCCAGCAGCATCTCGCGGAGTGCCGCTACTGCCGTTCCGCCGCGGAACAACTGAGCCATTTCGAGGGCGGCTTGGGCGTGCTGATCGCCGAGGCCGTGCTCGGCTGGGGTGCCCGTCGCTATCTCGAACTGCGCGCCGGGCGTACGCCCCAGACCGCGGCCCGCGGCCGTGGCACCGGCCGGCACGGCGCGGAACGCCGCCGCATCCTCGCGCGTATCCCCACCCCTGGCCGCCGCGCTCCCGGTGAGGGCGGGGGCCTGCGGTCCTCACGGACGCTGCTCACCGGAGTGGGCCTCACCTCCGCCGGCCTCCTCGCGGCCATGCTCGCCGCCGGGCTGTGGTCGCACGACGGCGGCGCCGACCCTGCCGCCTCCACCAGCGCCACCGGCGGCGACACGGCCCCGGGCGCCGACACACCGACGCCCGGCACCGCCCAGCTGCCCACCGCACCGGCGGTGACCCGGCTGCGCAACGCCGCCGCCGACCTCTGCCTGGACGTCCGGGGCACGGTGAAGGAGGGCGCCGGCACCGAACTGGCGGCCTGCTCGACCGAGCGGACCCAGCAGTGGTCGTACGAGAAGGACGGTCTGCTGCGCAGCGAGGCGGATCCGGAGCTGTGCCTGGACTCGCGCGGGGACGCGGGCGTGGTCATCCTCGGCACCTGCGCGGGGGACAGGGCGAAGCGGGCCGACGACGTGCGCTACGACCTCACCGTGCAGGGGGAGTTACTGCCCCGCTGGGACGAGCGGCTCGCCCTCGCCTCCACCACCGAGGACCCGGGCGCCGACGTCGTCGTCAAGGTCCGCGACCACTCGGACCAGCAGCGCTGGCTGACCGACCCGGTCTCCAGCGCGAGCCCCGGCTCGCTGTCGGTCACCGGGAGCGAGGCCCCGCAGGCCCGGCCCGCGGAGCTCACGGACCGGATCTAGGACCAGGGAGGCCTCCGCTCACGGAGGCCTCCCCTCAGGCGGGGCCCTCCACGAGGTCGTCGGGGCCGACCGTGGCCGGGCTCGCGTGGCCCGAGAGGGCGAGCGTGAGGTCCAGCTCCGCGAGCAGACAGCGGATCACGTGCTCGACGCCCGGCTGTCCGTCCAGGCCGAGGCCGTAGACGTACGGCCGCCCGAGGAGCACCGTGCGGGCGCCGAGCGCGAGGGCCTTGAAGACGTCGTCCCCGGTGCGGACCCCGCTGTCGAAGAGGACCGTGAGCCGGTCACCGACCGCCTCCACCACCCGCGGCAGCGCGTCGGCCGCCGCGACCGCCCCGGCGACCTGGCGGCCGCCGTGGTTGGACACCACGACCCCGTCCATCCCGGCGTCGGCGGCGAGGCGGGCGTCGTCCGGGTGCAGTACGCCCTTGAGGACGATCGGCCCCTCCCAGTTCTCCCGCAGGAACGCGAGATCGGGCCAGGTCTTGCCGGGGTCCGCGAACATGCCGACGAAGTGCAGCACGGCCGCGTTGGGATCCTCGTGCACCGGCTTGGCCAAGCCCGCCCGGAAGGCCGGGTCGGAGAAGTAGTTGGCGGTGCCCACGCCGTGCAGGAACGGCAGATACGCCTGGTCGAGATCGCGGGGCCGCCAGGACAGCAGCGGAGTGTCCAGGGTGACGACCAGGGCCGTGAACCCGGCGGCCTTGGCCCGGTTCAGAAAGCTCAGCGCCACCTGCGGGTCCTTCGGCCAGTACAGCTGGAACCAGCGCTCGGCGTCCCCCATCGCCTCGGCGACCTGCTCCATCGGCGTGCTGGAGGCGGACGACAGGATGTACGGCACGCCCTGTGCCGCCGCTGCCCGGGCCGCCGCCGGCTCCGCGTCCGGGTGCATGATCGACAGGACGCCGACCGGCGCCAGCGCCAGCGGGGCGGGCAGGGAACGCCCCAACACCTCGACGGACAGGTCGCGTTCGTGGACGTCCCGCAGCATGCGCGGGACGATCCGGCGCCGCTCCAGCGCCGCGCGGTTCGCCCGCGCCGTACTGCCGTCGCCCGCACTGCCCGCGACATAGCCCACCGGCCCGGGGCCCAGGCGCTGCTCGGTGAGCTCCTCCAGCCGGGTCAGGTCGGTGGGCAGCCGGGGCACCGCACCCGACATCCCGCCCAGGTAGATCTCGTACTGGAAGTCCGCCCAGTGCTTGGCCATCCGTCCGAACCGCCTCTCGTCGTCGGGTGCGCCGACGATATCGGCGGGCGGGCGCCGGCCAGGAGGGGAGGACCGTGTCTAAACGGACTCGGTGAGGATCCGGGCCAGTTCGCGCGGCTGGGAGAACATCGGCCAGTGGCCGGTGTCCATCTCGACCAGTTCCCAGCGCTCGCTCTGGAGCAGCTCGGCCACGACGGGCATCGGCTCCTCGTCGTCGAGGAGGCACTTGATGTAGGTCGCCGGAAGCTCGCCCAGGGGACGGGTGAGGACGGCGGGCTCGGTGAGCGTCGGGCCCGGGTGCGGGGACGCGCATTCGATGATCCGGGCGATCTGCTCGTCCGTCAGGCCCTGCCCTGCGAAGTGCTCCGGGCCCACCGGCAGCCAGAAGCCGTCGTTCTCCTCGATCGCCTTGCGGACGTGGTCGCTCGGCCATCCCGACAGGAACGACTCCCCGTCCACGGGCACACTGGAGTCCACGAACACCACCCGCGCGAGCCGGTCACCGATCCTCTCGGCGGCCTGTCCCACGGGTATGCCGGAGTAGCTGTGTCCGACCAGCACCACCTCGCGCAGGTCCAGCCGCTCCACCTCGTCGACGATGTCCCGCACATGGGTCTGCTGGCCGGCCGGCACGCCCCGCTTCTCGGCGAGGCCCGACAACGTCAGCGGACGGGGTTCGTGCCCGGCCGCGCGCAGCTCGTCCGCGACCTCGTCCCACGCCGACGCGCCGAGCCTCGCGCCCGCCACCAGTACGAAGTTGGTCATGCCCGCAATGTAGCCGAGGGCACCGACACCGCCACCGGTCCGGGGTTCGGGAAGGCCCTGCCGACTGTACGGTCATCCATCCTCCGGGTCCCCGGTGGAGGAATCGGCCACCTCCTCGCTGTCCGGACCCCGCTCCCGCACCCGCTGGACGTGTTCCAGGGAGTCCCGCAGCTCGGCGAGCCAGTCGTCGGTGTGCCGCTGGACCAGCCGGACGCACCAGGCGAGGGCATCGCTGCGGCTGCGGGCGACCCCGCCGGCGATCAGGGTGTCCAGGACCTGGCGCTCGGGCTGGCGCAGCCGGGTCATGACGGGCGCGGCCACATGCGTGAACAGGACGCGCTCGTCGTCGCACTCCACGCCCCAGGACACCTTCCGGCGGAACTTGTGCTCGGCCTCGCGGGCGACCTCGATCCGATCGTCCCGGGTGCGCTCCCGGAACTCCTGGATCCTGCCCTGTACGGCCGCCTCCCGCTCGGCGGCCGAGACGTCCTCGGCGAGCCGGGGGCCGGGGATGCGGCCGATCACGGTGATCTCCTCGCGGTCGACGACCACCTCGGCCAGGGCCTCGAAGAGGTCGTCGGGCAAGCGGCCGGTGAACCAGCCGCGCAGCTTCTCTCGTTGTTCGTCAGTAATCATGTAATGACGATTACTCCATTGCTTCGGGAACGCAAGGGGCTGTGACGGTGTGCGCTCACGGCTGAAGCGGAATGTTTCAGGCCTATTGCTCAGGCGGGGTGTTCAGGCCATCCGGCCGGATCGGGCGATCAAGAACCGCCCGGTTGAGGGGCTCGGCTGTTCGGATGATGTGACTTCACGCCACTGATTCAACACGCAAGGTTACTGAAAGCCGTGGGGTCGATGTGAAGTTCGGGCCAGGACTCGGCAGACTCGCGCTCGCCGCTCCGGCACCGACCGAGTCGGAGGGCACACCCTCGAATCCAGCGGAAGGATGCACACAATGCGGAACACCGCGCGCTGGGCAGCGACCCTCGGCCTCACGGCCACCGCCGTCTGCGGACCCCTGACCGGGGCCGCTCTCGCCGAACCGGCCGCCGCCTCAAGCCTCTACGCTCCCTCGGCCCTCGTGCTGACCCTCGGCCACGGCGACAATGCCGCCACCGTCACCCCGGAACGTGCCGTCACCCTGACCTGCGCCCCGACCTCCTCGGGCACCCATCCGGCAGCGCCCCTGGCGTGCGCCGAACTGCGCGCCGTGGGAGGGGACTTCGACGCCCTCGGGGCCAGACCCGACGCCCTGTGCACCAGGGAGTACGACCCTGTGGTGGTCACGGTCGACGGCGTATGGCGGGGCAAGCGGGTCTCCTACGAGCGCACCTTCGCCAACGAGTGCGTGAAGAACTCCTACGGGACGAGCGTCTTCGCGTTCTGAGAGACCGGGATCGCGTGGTCCCGTGACCTGCCCGAGGGGCCCGCAGTTGGGGAGTGCCGCCCCTCTCACGGAACCCCGTGATCCCGCACCGAGGGCCGGCGGACGGAGTGGGGCCGTCCGCCGGACCCTCGGGTCACGCCTTCTCCGGGAACTCCGGGCACTGACTCCTTACTGGGACCGAGTCCGCTCCCGGTGGCTGGTGTCGCACCACGGATAGCGACGACTGCGCCGACAGGTGCACAGGGCCACCCGGAAGCGGTCGGAGACGACGGTGCTGCCATCCTCGAGTTCCACTTCCACGGGGCCCTCCACGAGCAGCGGGCCCCGGTGCTGGACCCGGATGCGGCGCGGTCGGCCGGAGTCAGAGGGGGAGTTCGGCACGGACGACCACCAGCTCTTCCTTTTCGTCGTGGGCGGCGTCGGCGGGCAGCAGACCGCGCTCGCGCAGCCATGCCTCCCGGGTACGCAGCACCGGTCCGTACGCGATGCGGTGACGGCGGGTCACGGCGGCCTTGAGGCCTGCCGCGCGCAGATGCCCCACCGTCCGTCCGGAGTCGCTCAGTTCGGAGTGCACGATCAGCAGCACCCCTCCGGGGCGCAGCAGGGCGGGCGCCTCGCGGCAGACGCGGTCCAGCACGAACCGCCCGTCGTGACCCGCGTCCCAGGCTCGCGCCCTTCCGCGCGGCGGCCGGACGTCCGTCGGTGCCGGCACATACGGCGGATTGGTCAGGATGAGGTCGAACGACTGGTCCCGCACGGGGTGGAAGAGGTTCCCGCGCCGGACCCGGACCCGCGCGCCGGTCAGCCAGGCGTTCGCCCGGGCCGTGCACACCGCCCGCCACGACACGTCGACCGCGGTCACCCGGCTGCCCCGGCGCGCCGCTTGAAGAGCGAGAGCACCGGTCCCGGTACCCACGTCCAGAACGTCCGCGCCCGGCGGCAGCGGTTCCTCGGACAGGGCTCCGGCCAGCAGCGCGGTGTCCTCCTGGGGGACGTAGACACCGGGAAGAGTCAGAGGGGGAATCAGCGATCTCACGGTGCCCAAGTACCCCGACATTCAGGAAATATGGTGGATTTCGGAGAGCGTGGGTGCGCGCAGGGACGAGCGTCCGTCCGTCCAGTCGCGCAGCAGACGCTCGGCGAGCCGGTCCTCGACGAGTCCGGTGACGTCGATACCGAAGGCGACGTCGTGGGCGAGGTGCGGTTCCTCGGCCAGCAGACCGCCGATGACCTCGTGGCGTACGACCTGTTCGTGGACGGCGTCGGCCTCGACGTGCTCGTCGTAGAAGTGCTCGGCGGCCGGTCCCGCGCCGGTGCGGCGCATCGCTTCGGCGAGTCGCCGGGAGCCGGGCGAGGAGGTGATCTCGACCGCTGCGAAGTGGCCCACGAGGGCGCCGCGCAGGCTGCGGTGCAGGCCCAGCAGGGACATGAGGTTCACCGTCGCGAGCATCTCCGCGCAGGCCGCCTCCAGGTAGTACCCGTACGTCGTGTCCAGGCCCAGGTCCGTCATCAGGTCGGCGAACAGGCGGGCGTGGACGCGGTCGGGGCGGCCGCCGCCGAACTCGTCGAACTCCACCGCCGCCATGCCCGCCTTGGCCCGGCCCCACAGGCGCGGCAGCACCCACGCGTGCGGGTCGGCTTCCTTGAGGTGGTAGAGCGAGCGCTGGGCCGCGTATTCGCGTACATGCCACAGTTCGCCCTCCTTGCTCAGGAAATGGCTGAGTCCCGTGCCGTCGACCGGCTCCACGAGGAGCCCGGCGAGCGCGTCCTCGACGCTGTCGTGGACCGGGGTGTCCGTGCGCAGGGCGGACAGGAAGCGGTGCTCGAGGACCGCCCTGGTGCGCAGCAGCCCGGGGTCCCACTCGTGGTCGGAGGAGACGCCCGAGAAGCCGCGGTAGTGCAGTTCGTAGCAGATGTACAGGGCGAGCTGGAGGTCGTCGCCGTACACGTCCGCGCCCGCGACGGCCTGGTGACGCGGGAGCGGTCCGGCGCCGAGCAGATACTCCTGGACGGCGGCGGAGACCGGGCCCCGGGCCGGCGGCAGCGGCGGTTCTTGGCGGTCGTGATCCATGCGCCCCGGGTACCCGTGAGGCGGGAGGTCACCCGCCTGCCCGGAGTGGGCCGGGGAGGTCGTCGCCGGCGGCCCGCCCGCGGGGCGCGCCGCCGGTGGGTCACTCGCCCTCGGACTCCTCCTGGGCCCGGGTGTTGGGGGTGATGGCGTCTGCGGCCTCACCCTTGTGCCCGCGCTTTCCGTCGGGGTCCTGGACGCGCTTCTCGGCGTCCTCGAACTCCTGCAGGACCTCGTCCAGGGCGGTGTCCGGCTTCTGCTTCTTCTCCGGCACGGCTGTCTCCTCTTTCCTCTTTCTCTTCGTTCAGGTCGTGGCGGTCGCGATGCGCAGGGGGACCGGCTCCACGGGAGGCGCGTGCTCCTCGTTGCGGCGGGCGATCTCGGCCCACCAGGAGGCGCCGTCCTCGATGTGCCGCAGCAGGACCCCCTCACGGATCGCCCAGGGGCAGATGGTGACGGTCCTGATGCCGGTGAGCTTCATCGCCGTGTGCCCGACCACCGCACCGGCCAGGCTCTGCGCGGCGCGCGGCGCGGAGATGCCGGGCAGTTCGGCCCGCCGTGCGGCCGGGAGGACGGCCAGGCGCTCGACGGCCTCCCGCAGGTCGGCGCGGTGCATCCGCCGCTCCACGAACGGGCCGCGCCGGCCGGGCGGGGTTCCGCACAGCCGCCCCAGCTGCTCGAAGGTGCGCGAGGTGGCCACCGCCGTGCGCGGTCCCTCCCAGCGGATCCGCGACGCCACGTCCCTCAGCTGGTGGCGGACCTTGCGGCGCAGTGCCCGCACCGCCTCCGGGGGCGGCGGGTCCTGCCCCTCGAAGAACTCATGGGTCAGTCGGCCCGCGCCCAGCGGCAGCGAGGCCACGTAGTCCGGCAACCGGCCGCGTCCGAAGGCGACTTCGAGCGACCCGCCGCCGATGTCGAACAGCGCGAGGGGTCCCGCGCGCCAGCCCATCCAGCGCCGCGCACCGAGGAACGTGAGCTCCGCCTCCACCTCGCCCGGCAGGGTGTACAGCCCGACGCCGGTCCGCGTGCGGACGGTGCGCAGCACCTCCTGACGGTTCGGCGCGGACCGCACGACGGCGGTCGCGAACGCCAGCGGCCCGGCCGCGCCCCACTTGGCGGCCGTCCGGCTCGCCCCTTCCACCGCCTCCACCAGCCGCTCCACGGCCTCCTCGGGCACCGGTCCGCCCGGCCGTACATGATCGGAGAGTCTCAGCCGCCACTTCGCCGTGTGCACCGGCAGTGGCACCCCGCCCTCGGCGTCCGCCACCACCAGCCGGACCGTGTTCGATCCCACATCCACCACGCTTATCCGCATGGACCTGTGGGTACCCACGGACGACCGCCTCCAACGTCAGCGGTCCGGTCGGGCGTCGCTCTCGGCCACCGGCCCGGCACACCGCGTCGCCGTCGCCTTGCTGAGAACCGCGAGAGGGGCCGCCGTCTCCCTGCTGACGGCGGCCCCTCGGACCAAGCGGCTCGTGCTGCGGCTACTGCTTTGCCGCGGTTACTACATGTGGACGACCGGTGCGGCGTCCGCGTCCTGCTCCGGCACCCCGCGCCGGAAGAGCAGGAAGGTGATCAGCGTGCCGGCGGCGAAGAGGCCGGCCGACCACCAGAAGGCGGTGGTGTAGCTCTCGATCGTCGCCCCGGCCTGGACCAGCTTGTTCGTCGGGTCCTTGCCGACCAGGTAGTCGGCGGCGGCGCTCGCGGCCAGCGTGTTCAGCAGCGCGGTGCCGATCGAACCGCCCACCTGCTGCATGGCGTTGACGGTGGCGGAGGCGACCCCCGCGTCCTCAGCGGCGACCCCTCCAGTGGCCAGTTGCATGGCCGGCGGCATGACCAGGCCGAGGCCGAAGCCGGTCACGATCAGCTGCGGCAGTACGGCGGACACGTAGCTGGAGCCGACGTCGATCCCGGTCAGCCAGACCATGCCGACCGCGGCGACCGCGAAACCCAGCGGGATGACCAGCTTCGGTCCGATCCGCGGGACCAGCATCGTGGTGCTGACCTGGGCCGCCACCATCAGCGCGGCGACCATCGGCAGGAACGCCGCACCGGTCTTGGTCGGGCTGAAGCCCAGGTTCAGCTGGAGGTAGTAGGTGAGGAAGAGGAAGACACCGAACATGCCGCCGCCGGAGATCAGCACGGCCAGGAAGGAGGCCGCCCGGTTGCGGTCCGTCAGGATGCGCAGGGGCAGCAGCGGGTGCGCGGCACGGGTCTGCCACCAGGTGAAGGCGGCCAGCAACGCACCGCCCGCGACCAGGAAGCCCCAGGTCTCGGGAGAACTCCAGTCGTGCGTCTCGGCGTTGGAGAAGCCGTACACCAGGGAGAAGAGGCCGGCGGCGACGAGCAGCGTGCCGGGCACGTCCAGCTTGGAGTTCGCGGCGTCGCGGTGGTTGTGCAGCAGCAGCCAGCCGCCCGCGAAGGCGACGACGGCGATGACGACGTTGACGTAGAGGGTCCAGCGCCAGTCGAGCGCGTCGGTCAGGACGCCGCCGAGCAGCAGACCGACCGCACCGCCGGCACCGGCGATGGCGCCGTACACGCTGAACGCCCGGGCCCGTTCGCGAGCGTCGGTGAAGGTCGTGTTGAGCAGGGACAACGCGGCCGGGGCGAGGAGCGCGCCGAACGCGCCCTGCAGGGCGCGGGCGGTGACCAGCATCTCGAAGTTGGTGGCGGCACCGCCGAGCGCGGAGACGGCCGCGAAGCCGACGACACCGATGAGGAAGGCCGTCTTGCGGCCGAAGAGGTCTGCTATCCGCCCGCCGAGCAGGAGCAGGGAGGCGAACGCCAGCGCGTAGGCCGTGACGATCCACTGCCGGTTGCCGTCGGAGAAACCGAGGTCGGCCTGGGCCGAGGGGAGGGCGATGTTCACGATGGTGGCGTCCAGGACCACCATCAGCTGGGCGAGGGCGACGACGGCGAGAATCCACCACCGCTTGGCCGAAGCGGCGGCCGGTGCCTCGACGGCGCCCTCCTGCCCGCTCTCGGTCAGAGTCTTCTGGGACATGGGAAACAACTCCAGGGAAAGTTGGCTGTGCCCGACCGGCTCATAAACGAAACCGTTTCGTACACGTCGAGGCTAGACCATGCCGAGCGAAACGGCAACGTTTCGCTGAGGGGGGGGGCGGCGACCCGAGCGCCGCTACGCCATCTGCCGCCGCACCAGCTCGTGCAGCCGACCGCCCGTGTCCGCGAGGAGCTGAGCGGGCGGCCCCTCCTGGGCGACCTTGCCGTTCTCCATCACGATCACCCGGTCGGCGTCCAGCACCGTGGACAGGCGGTGGGCGATGACGATCCGGGTGGCGTTGAGGGCCTTGGTGGACTCGATGACCGTGCGCTGGGTGTCGTTGTCCAGGGCGCTGGTCGCCTCGTCGAAGAAGAGGATGCGCGGCCGACGGATCAGCGCCTGGGCGATCATGAGCCGCTGGCGCTGGCCGCCGGAGATCGCCCCGCTGCCCGAGACGATGGTGTGCAGCCCCATCGGCATCCGCTGGATGTCCTCCGCGAGCCCCGCCATCGCGGCCGCCGCCATCGCCTCCTCGGGCGTGTACGGCTCGGTGCCGCAGATGACGTCCAGGATGGAGCCGGTGAAGGGCTGGGCGTGCTGGAGGACGACACCGCACTGCCGGCGCACCGCCGACTGGTCGAGGGCGGCCAGGTCCTGGCCGTCGTAGAGGACACTTCCGGAGACCGGGCGGTCGAAGCCGATCAGCAGCCGCAGCAGGGTCGACTTGCCGCAGCCGCTCGGGCCGACGATCGCCACGAACTCACCCGGCCGGATCTCGAAGGACACGTCGTCCAGGACCAGGGGACCGTCCTCGGAGTACCGGAAGGAGAGCCTGCGGGCCTCCATCGCCCCGGTCAGCGGGCCCGGCCTGGTGCTCGCCGTGCGCACCTCCGGCTGCGCCTCCAGGACCGGCTTGATCTCCTCGAACAGCGGCAGCGCGGCCACCGCCGAGACGAAGGCGCCGGTGAGCTGGGTGACCGCGGTCAGCAGCATCGTCACCGAGGTGTTGAAGGTGAGGAACTCCGCCGCCGACATCGAGCCGCGCGCCGGGCCCGCGAGCAGCATGAACATCAGCAGCGTGCACAGCGGGAGATAGACCGAGCCCATCACCGAGGTGAGGTTCTTGATCCGGCCGACCTTCTGCTGGAGCTCGCGGCTGCGGGCGAACTCCGAGGCCCAGGCCGCGTACGCGTAGTTCTCCGCGGCCGCCACCCTCAGCTTGGGCAGACCGCGCAGGGTCTGGAAGGCCTGGTTGTTCAGCTTGTTGCCGAGCACGACCAGTCGCCGCTGCCAGCGCACCTGCCACAGCCCGAGGCCGAGGAAGCCGGCGGCGATGACGACGAGCATGCCGATCGCCGCCATCGCCATCGGGACGCTGTACCAGAACAGCAGGCCCAGGTTCATCGCGCCGATGGTCACCGACTGGGCGACGGTGGGGCCGATGCCCGCCATCATCCGGCGGATTGAGCTGATGCCCATGGCCTGGCTGGCCAGTTCGCCGGTCGAGCGCTCGGTGAAGAACTTCGTCGGCAGCCTCAGCAGCCGGTCCCACACGGCCGGTTGCAGGGTCGCCTCGATACGGCCCTCCAGACGGAGCATGGTGAGGTTCTGCAGCAGCATGAAGGCCGCCGTCACCACCCCGCTGACCATCACGGCCAGACACACCTGCACGATCAGAGCGGTCTGCGCCTTCGGCACGAACTCGCCGAGCACCTTGCCGGTCGCGATCGGGACCAGCGCGCCGATCGCCACCGTCACCAGACCACTGAGCAGCAGGTTCGTGACATCGCCGCCGGTGCCGCGCATGCTGAACCGCAGCAGCCCGAGCGGGCTGAGCTTCCGGTCGGGCAGCGGGCGGTAGAACATCACCGCGCGCGGCTCGAACTCCTCCGCGTTGTCCTTCTCGATCGGCGTCTCGCGGCCCGTCGCCGGATGCACGGCCACATAGCCGCCGCGCCGCCACAGCAGCGCGACCGGCGCACCCGACAGCGCCCGGTGGCCCACCAGCGGGCCGACGTTGTCGCGCCACCAACTGCCGTCCAGGCGCACCGACCTGATCCGGACGCGGGAGGCGAGGGCGATCCGCTCGACCGGGTCGAGACGGTCGCTCTCGGTGCCGCTGTGCGCGTTCTCGGCGAGCGGGATCCCGGCCGCGTCGGCGACCAGCTTGCAGGCCGCGTAACTCGCGTCGGCGTCGGCCGTCGTCGTGCGCTGCTTCGACTTGCCGATGGACGCCAGCAAGGTCCGGTCGGCCTGGGCGCGCACGGCCTCACCCGCCTTGATACCGGCGGCCGTCCGGGTCTCGTGGGTGCGCTCCAGCTGCTCGATCCAGCGGTCAAGCGTGGTCAGCAGCCGGTACTGCTGGTCGACCATGGACTGCCAGACCGCCGGGTCCATCAGCAGGTCGGCGGCCGCCTCGGCGCCGTAGAGCGAGCCGTACTGCACGCTGCCCGGCGGCACCTGCATCCAGAACACGTCGTCGTCGGTCGGGGCGGCGGCCCGCTCGTCGGCCATCGGCGCCTGGAAGAGGATGGACAGGCTCCGGCCCACCCCGAGGGCGAGGGCGTACTCCAGCGGGCTCGTCGTCGG
The DNA here is from genome assembly GCF_044456945.1 of Streptomyces sp. NPDC050759. NCBI lineage: Bacteria > Bacillati > Actinomycetota > Actinomycetes > Kitasatosporales > Streptomycetaceae > Streptomyces > Streptomyces sp. NPDC050759. Next base: position 150,772 of record NZ_JBITGI010000003.1, read on the forward strand.
GGGCACGTACTGGGGGTTGCCGTACTCGTCGTACGACCACGTCTGGGTGTTCGCCGGCTCGTACAGTTCGCGCAGGCCGATGCGGTGCAGCACGCAGTCCCTGAGGGGCCGAGCCACCAGGGTGTGCTGCGGTCCCGCCACCGGCCCGAGCAGCAGCGCGCCCGGCTCCAGACGGCCCAGGTGGTGCCAGTGGCCCTGCTGCCCGGCGTCGACCGCGAACAGGTCCACCGCGCCCGACACGACCAGCCAGAGCACCTGCGGCCCTTCGAGGTCGATACGGCTGAAACCGGCGCAGTCGACCCGCGTGCCCATCTGCCCGAGAGCGCCCAGGACCACATCGCCTTCGTGTGCGGTAGTCATCTCACCGTTCCTTGACCAGCGCCGCGTACGCGCCACCGCGCGCCACCAGCTCCTCGTGCCGCCCGCGTTCCACGATCGTGCCGTGCTGCAGTACGACGATCTCGTCGCTGTCGCGCACGGTGCTGAGCCGGTGCGCGATGACCACACAGGCGCAGCCGCGCTTGCGCAGGTTGTCCATGACGACCAGCTCGGTCTCCGCGTCCAGCGCGCTGGTCACCTCGTCGAGGACCAGGATGCTGGGCCTGCGTACCAACGCCCGCGCGATCTCCAGGCGTTGGCGCTGCCCGCCGGAGAAGTTGCGGCCGTCCTGTTCGACCTTGCTGTGGATGCCGCCGGGCCGCCGCATGACCACGTCGTACAGGGCCGCGTCCCGCAGCGCGTCCACCACGGCCTCGTCCGGGATCGACGGGTCCCACAGCGCCACGTTGTCGCGGACCGAGCCCTCGAAGAGGAAGACGTCCTGGTCAACGAAGGACACCGAGGACGCGAGCGCGCCACGCGGGATGTCGTCCAGGCGTTGTCCGTCGATGCGGATCACGCCCTCCCAGGGCGCGTACAGCCCCGAGATCAGCCGGGAGACGGTCGACTTGCCGCTGCCGGAGCCGCCGACCAGCGCCACCTGCTGGCCCGGGCCGACGGTCAGGTCGAAGCCGGTCAGCAGGGGCTTGTCGAGCGGGTTGTAGCCGAAGGTGATGTTCTGCAGCTCGACATGGCCGTGCAGCCTGCGGGTCGAGTCGCCGGCGCCGGGGCGGCCGTAGAGCGGGTCGGCCTTGAAGTTCTCCACGTCCTTGAGCCGGGCCACGTCGGCCGCGAAGTCCTGGATGCGGCCGGCCACGCCGTTCAGGCGGGTGATCGGCGCGGTGAAGCGGGTGACCAGGGCCTGGAAGGCGACCAGCAGGCCGACGGAGATACCGCCCTCGATGGCCCGCATGCCGCCGATCCACAGGATGAGCGCGCTGTTGAAGGTGGCCAGCATCGGGGCGACCACGCCCAGCCAGGCGCTGGGCACCCCGAGCCGCTGCTGCTCCTCGAGGGTGGTGGCGTGCTGCCCGGCCCACTTGCGGAAGTAGCCGTCCTCGCCGCCGGTCGCCTTCATCGTCTCGATCAACTGCAGCCCGGTGTAGGCGGTGTTGGTGAGCCGGGCGCTGTCGGCGCGCAGCTTCGCCGTCCGGGTTGCGCGCAGCCGGATGACGACCCGCATGGCCACCACGTTCAGCAGGGCCACTCCGATGCCGACGTAGGTGAGCTGGGGGTCGTAGGTGTAGAGCAGGATCGCGTAGAGGACGACGACCACGGCGTCGACGCCCGCCGCCGCGAGGTCACGGGCCAGGGTCTCGGCCACCTGGTCGTTGGACTGCAGGCGCTGCACCAGGTCGGCCGGGCTGCGCTGCGAGAAGAACGTCACCGGAAGGCGCAGCAGATGGCGCAGGAAGCGGGCGCTGGACAGCGTCGAGGAGATGATGCGGCCGTGCAGCAGGTTCGCCTGCTGGAGCCAGGTCAGGGCGAGAGTGAGGGCCACGCAGGCGCCCATCGACGCGAACAGCACGCCGAGCAGCGAGGTCTGCCCGCCGATCAGGAACATGTCGATGTAGGTGCGGCTCAGCGCGGGGGTGGCCGCGCCGACCAGCACCAGCAGCAGGCTCGCCAGCACCGCCGTCGGCATGGTGCCCGCGGTGCCGCGCAGCCGGGCCGGCATCGCGCCGAGGACCCCCGGCTTGCGGCCGCCCCGGGTGAAGCCCTCGCCGGGCTCCATCACCAGCACGACGCCGGTGAAGCTGCCGTCGAAGTCCTCCATCGGGACGAAACGTCGGCCCTTGCCGGGGTCGTTGATGTAGACACCACGGCGGCCGAAGCGGCGGCCCATGCCGTCGTAGACGACGTAGTGGTTGAACTCCCAGAACAGCACCGCCGGCGTCTTCACCTCGGCGAGTGCGGCCGTGTCCATCTGCATGCCCTTGGCCGTCAGGCCGTAACTGCGGGCCGCCTTCAGGAGGTTGCTGGCGCGTGAGCCGTCCCGGGAGACACCGCAGGCGATCCGCAGCTCCTCCAGCGGGACGTGCTTGCCGTAGTGGCCGAGCACCATCGCGAGGGAGGCCGCGCCGCATTCCACGGCCTCCATCTGGAGGACGGTGGGCGTACGGACCGTCTTCGCCTTCCCCTTGGGGACCGGGCGTCTGGGCGGGGCGGAGCGGCGCCTGCTCCGGGTGTCCTGTGCGGTGCTCACGGCAGCAGCCAATCGACGGGACGCTGATCGGCCAGCCGGATCGAACCCGAGGCCACGGTCATGGAGGTGAGGGCGAACGGCGGCCCCTCGGCGGAGGACCACCGGTAACCGCTCTTCGTGGCCTTGGACTTGTCCAGCCTCACGAGTACGGCGACCGGCCGGCCGTCCTTGGTGAACTGCTCGCCGAGCTGGCTGTCCCCGAGGAACGCGGCGATCTGCTGCGCCGACTGGGCCGAGCGGTCCACCGACTTCACATGGCCGCGCAGCACGCCGTACTCCTGGGTGGGCACCGAGGAGACGGTGAGGTCCACGGCGGCGTCCTCGGGAATGGAGGCAGCGTTCTCGGCGGGCACGTAGACCGTGGCGTACATCGGATCGGAGGCGTGGGCGACCTTCTCCACGGCGGCGACGTTCGCGCCGGTCGAGATGATCTGCCCGATGGTGGCCGCCAGTGCGGTGAGCCGGCCCGCGGCGACCGTGCGGACGACGGAGTCGCCGTCGGCGGTACGGACCTTCAGTACGGGGGAGTTGGCGGGCAGCTGGGTACCCTCCTTGGCGATCACCTGGGTGACCTGGCCCGCGACCGGGCTCTGCAGGATGTAACTGCCCTGCCCGTGCGTGAGGATGGCGGGCGCGCTCACCGTGGAGGCCACCGAGCCGGTCACCGCCCACACGGAGGCGACGGCCATCACGACCACCGTCACGGACATCACCAGCCAGCCCTGCGGACGGGCGAAGCGCACCGGAAGGTCGAGCTCCTCCGGTGACTGGAGCTTGGCGAGGGCCTGTTGGCGGAACTGCACGGGACTTCCCTCACCTGCGAAAGCTGAATGCTGCCAATGAGAAAGGACCGGCTCGCGTGAGCCGGCCGCATTACGGCACCCAAGAGTCCCGGAACCGCCGGTTTGCGGCTCCGGGACGGGTCGACCACAAAATAGTGATCAGATCACAAAGAAGGTGATCAGAGACCGGAGACCAGGCCGGAGACCGGGGCGGTGTTCAGGCCGGTCACACCCTCGACCGTGCCGACGACCGTGTTGACCAGGCCGGAAACCGGGGCAACGCCGTCCACCAGGCCGGTGACGGTGCTGAGGGCGTTCAGCTGCAGGCCGCCGGAGACGTTGTCGAGGTCGGCGTCCGAGATCTCGACGGTCTCAACCTGGGGGGTGGAGTTCATGATGGAACTTCCCTTCGTATGGGTATTTCACAAGGGGGGAGCGGCCCCCTCTGGGGACAGATGACGGCCGCATCGCATGGCGCCGGATCCCGTTTCCGGAAACCCCGACGGCCTTGCAGTGCGATGGATCAAAGCACGCGGCGGCTCCGCCCTTCCAATTAACCACCCGTCTCACCAGGGAACTTGAGTCACAGAAGCCTTCATCCGTGCAGGCTTGCGCACGCCTTGGTGCCGACTTCTTCACAGGTGATGTTGCGGCGGCGTGAAGGGGCCCTTGCCGTCGTCATGGCGAATGCGACACTCCTCGCCAATGACATGGGTGCCGGTCCGCGCTTGTGCAGAACTTCCGCTCCGGGTGCCGTGGTTGCGCATTCGATGTGCAGATTCGTTGGAGAGAGGATTCGGGGCGCTGTTCACAACGGACCGTCGCCGACCGTTTGCTGAGCGTGTCAGCCCAGAAGTGCGTAGACCGTGGTCGCGCGGGCCGCGAGGTCACCCGTCGCCGAGTCGGTCATCGTGATGTCGGCGAAGGCCATGCGGCGGCCCAGCTTGGTGACGACCGCCTTGATCAGGACATCCGAACCGGACACCGCCCGCTGGAAGCTGGTGGACTGCTGCACCGTCGTCATCGGTCCGTAGGCGCCTCTGGCCGCCGAGACGGCGATCACGGTGGCGGTGTCCGCGGCGGCCATCAGGGCCTGGCCCGACAACCCGCCGCCCTCCCGCGCCAACCGCTGTGACCAGGGAAGTCGCAGGACCGCATGGTCGTCGCCGAGCGTCTCGACCGACAGGCCGAGGTCGAGGACCCAAGGGGCGAAGTTGTCGGCGAGGACCTTGTCGGCTTCGGCGGGCGTCATCGTCATATGGGGGATTGTTCCCACCCGCGGCCCGACCGGCACGGCCCGTGGCCGAATCGGCGTGGCAATCGGGGCGTAAAGAATCGGCATTGAACGCCCCGCGTGCACCGTGCGTACCCATGGCCATCCAGGCGCCCCGAACAACCAACTGCCCTATGGCGGTTACAGACTCCGGTCCCCCAGGAGGTCGAGAAGTTTGAGTCACAAGCGAATTCCGAAGCGCAAGGCCGCGTTCGCGGCAGGCACCGTGGTGGCGCTCGGAGCTGCCGCGATTCTGCTGCCCAACGCCAACGCGTCCCAGGACGGCTCGTCGAACGACGCGGCGGCCATCGCGCCGAAGACGCTGAAGGCGACGGACGCCTCGGACCTCGCCTCGCAGCTCGAGAAGATGCTGGGCGACGCCTTCGCCGGGTCCTACTACGACTCCGACAGCCAGCAGCTCGTCGTGAACGTCATACCCGGCGACAACAACAACGTCGTCGTGCAGGCGGAGAAGGCCGGTGCGAAGGTCCGCGAGGTCGACAACAGCCTCACCGAACTGGCAGCCGGCGCGAAGACCCTCAAGGAGGAGGCGACCATCCCGGGCACGTCCTGGGCGGTCGACCCGCGCACCAACAAGATTCTCGTGACCGCCGACAGCACGGTCACCGGCGACAAGTGGAACACCATCGAGTCGACCGTGAAGAGCCTCGGCTCCGACATGGCGACCATCAAGAAGTCGGCCGGCACCTTCAAGACCTTCGTGTCCGGCGGTGACGCGATCTTCGGCGGCGGCGCCCGCTGCTCGCTCGGCTTCAACGTCACCGCGGGCGACGGCAGTCCCGCCTTCCTGACAGCGGGTCACTGCGGGGTCGCGGCCGAACAGTGGTCGGACACCCAGGACGGCCAGCCGATCGCCACCGTCGACCAGGCCACCTTCCCCGGGGACGGCGACTTCGCCCTGGTCAAGTACGACGACCCGGCGACCGTGGCGCCCAGCGAGGTCAACGTCGGCGGCGGCCAGACCGTCGCGATCAGCCAGGCCGCGGACGCCGAGGTCGGCGCCCAGGTCTTCCGGATGGGCTCCACCACGGGCCTCGCCGACGGCCAGGTCCTCGGACTCGACGCCACCGTCAACTACCCGGAGGGCACCGTCACCGGGCTCATCCAGACCGACGTCTGCGCCGAACCCGGCGACAGCGGCGGTTCGCTGTTCACCCAGGACGGCTCGGCGATCGGTCTGACCTCCGGCGGCAGCGGTGACTGCACCGTCGGCGGCGAGACCTTCTTCCAGCCGGTGACCACCGCCCTGCAGGCGGTCGGCGCCACGCTCGGCGCGGGTGACGCGGCCGGCGGCGCGGGCGCGGGCGACGACCAGGCCGGCGGCGAGGAGGCCGGTGCCGGTGCCGGTGCCGGTGACGAGGCGGGCGCCGGTGGCGACGCCGGGGCCGGTGCGGGCGAGGAGGCCGGAGCCGGTGGCGACGCGAGCGCGAGCCCCGGTGAGGAGGCCGGCGCCGGCCAGGAAGTCGGCGGCGAGCAGGCCGGCGGTGACGTGATCGGCGGCGAAGAGGCCGGAAACGGCCAGGAGACCGGCAACGGCGCGGGCGATGCCGCGGGCGATGCCGCGGGCCAGACGCACAACTGACCCCCTCTGTCCGGCACCGCACCTTGAACCGGCCGCGTCGGCAGCGGCCCGCCCCCCCACCCTCCGCTGCCGACGCCGGCCCGCACGACCACCTCCCGGCCACACCGCGGTTCCGGCCCGGGAGGTGCAACGGTCCGGCCCTCCGGCGGGAGGGCCGGACCGGCGTGTTTCCACCGGGCGGGCCGTCGACTCTCCGCCCGTAGCCCGTGTCAGTCCCGGGCCCGCAGCAACAGCAACGCCACGTCGTCGATCCGCTCCCGGGCGGCCGCGCTGCGCCGGACGAGTTCGTCGGCCAGCTCGTCGAGCGGACGGTCACCGGCCTCGGCGAGTTGCCGTCGCAGGTCGGCGAGCGCGTCCTCGATGTCGACACCGGGGGACTCGATCAGGCCGTCGGTGTAGAGGGCGAGGACGGAACCGGACGCGAGGTCCACCTCCGTCGTCGGGTAGACGGCCGAGCCGTCGATGCCCAGCAGCGGGCCCCCGGCCAGGTCCAGCACCCGCACCCGGCCGTCCGGCCGCCGGAGCAGCGGGGGCGGATGCCCGGCCCGCGCCATGACGGCCCGTCCCCGCCGCGGATCGAGCCGCAGATACAGACAGCTGGCGAACAGCTCGGCACCGAGGTCGATCAGCAGCCGGTTCGTCGAGCGCATGACCTCCGCCGGTGTCTGGCCGACGGTCGTGTACGCCCGTACCGCCGTCCGGATCTGCCCCATCAGCCCGGCCGCCGTCACGTTGTGTCCCTGCACGTCCCCGATCACCGCCGCCGCCAGGCCGTCCACCGGCACCAGGTCGTAGAAGTCGCCCCCGATGTCCATGCCCTGCGTGGCCGGCAGATAGCGGGCCGCGGCGTCGATGCCGGGCAGCGAAGGCAGGCTGTGCGGCAGCAGGGCCGCTTGCAGGCCGTGCGCCAACTGGTGCTTGGCGTCGTACAGGACGGCCCGTTCCAGGGCCTGCGCGATCAGCCCGCCGAGACTCGTCAGCACCGCCCGCTCGTCGGCCGGGAAGGGGTGCCGTTCGGTGTAGGCGAGCACACAGGTGCCCACCGGGCGCCCGGAGGCGATCAGCGGCAGATAGGCCCAGGCCTCGAATCCGTCGGGGGTGGCGTGCCGCCTCGGATACAGGCGCTCCAACTGCTCCGGGGAGTCGAAGAACGCCGGCACCCCGGTGGTCAGGGCATGCGTACCCGGCGTCGGTTCCGACAGCGGCAGCCCGTCGAACCGCTCCACGACGTGCGCGTCCGGATATCCGCGATGCCCCAGCACGCGCAGCCGCCCCGCCCGTGAACCGAGCACGACCAGTGCCTGGCTCCCCACCGCCGGGGCGATCTCGTCCGCCACCAGCTGCACCACGTCCTGCACGCCCACCGCCTCGGTCAGCGCCCCGGCCAGGCTCAGCAGCTGCGAGATCGTGACCAGTCGGGGCGGCGAATCGCCGGGCTGCGGACCGGACCGGTTCATCTCCGTCACCGCCCGGGCCCGGCTGACCCGGACGCTCAGCCCGGTCGTGCTCGGGTACAGCCGGAACGACAGCCAGTCCCCGGGCGGCCGCAGCGCCACGAACGACGTGCTGTGCTGGCTGAGCAGCGCGGCCCGGTAACGGTCCTCGTAGACCGGGTCGTTGAGCCAGGGCACCGCCGCCCACAGCTGCGAGCCCAGCAACTGGGAGACCGGGACACCGATCAGCTCGGCCGCCGCGGCGTTGGCGAAGGAGATCCGCCCGTGCAGATCGAGCGAACACAGTCCGTACGGCAGCCTCGCCACCATCCGCGCCGCCTCCACCGTGCCCAGCGTCCCGGCCGCGCTTCCGACCTGGGCCGCGCCCAGCAGATCCGGTTCGGCGTGCGGCGACAGGTTGTCCTCCACCGCCCGCTCCAGCCGCACCGCGAGCCGCCCGCAGGCCGCGATCAGATGCTCCCGTTCCCGGTCGGACAGGTCCGGCGGGTGCGAACCGGGCCAGGTCACGAAGACGGCGCCGTACACCTTGGACGAGGTTGCCACCGGCACCGCGGCCAGGGCGAAGGGATACGGCAGCACCACGGCGATCCGCGGATAGCGGCGCGCCATCTCGTGCTCGCCGCCGACCCACACCAGCCGCCGCTCCCGTACCGCCTCCGCGACCGGGATCGGCGCGCTCAGCCCCACCCGCTCCCAGGGCGCCGCGAACGCCCGCGGCAGGCCCGCCATCACCGCCATCTCCAGCACGGGTTCGTCGGCGGCCAGGAGATACACCGCGCCGGAGTGGGCGTGCACCTCGTCCATCATCGACGCCAGCGCGAGGGAGAGCAGTGGACGTCCCACCCGGGTCCGTGCGCTCGCCGGCGCCTGGGCGGACCTGTGCCCGTCGGACACGCCGACCACCTCCTCGCACGGGCGCGTCCCGCAAGGGGCGCGGGCCGCTGTCGCGTGCCGGGCCCCCAGGGATCAAATCTCCTCCCTCACGGCAGGTCCCGCACGGCGAGCGTTCCCCTGCGCGGGCACACGGGTGCCCGCGCGACGGCGAGGGCGACCGCGTACCCCCTCGGCCCCGGGCCATGCCCCCTCAACGGAAGCGCGCGACGGCACACGGGCGCCCTCTGTGCGCCCCCGCGCACCCTGATGGCCAGTTCTTCGCGCCCGAGGGCGGTCCAGGACCCGAACAATGGGGCACGCGTTCATGCCACGGAAACAAGTGCAGTGAGTCGAGGGGGACGAACGGTGATCCGGGTGCTTCTGGTGCACGACGCGTGTCTGGTGAGATCGGCCCTGGCGGAGTGGCTGCGCCGGGAACCGGACCTCGGGGTGTTCGACACCCCGTGGCACACCGCGCCCGGCCGGTTGCGGGCCGTACGTCCCGACGTCTGCGCGGCCGACCTCGACTGCTCCGACGCGTACGGCATCCCGCCACTGGGCGAGTTGTCGCTGCGTGAGCCCGACCGGAGTCCGCCGCGCCTTCTCGTGATGGCCAGCGGCCATCGGCCGGGGCTGCTGAAGCGTGCCGTGGAGGCGGGGGCGCTCGGGTACGTCGACAAGGAGGGGGCGGCACCGGAGCGGCTTGCGCGCGGGATCCGGAGGGTCGCCGAAGGGAAACGTTTCGTCGACGACTCGCTGGGCTTCGGCTTCCTCCAGGCCGCCGAGATGCCGCTGACCGGACGGGAGCTGAGCGTGTTATCCCTCGCGGCCGAGGGGGCCTCCATCGCGGAGATCGCGGGAAGCCTGTGCCTGTCCCACGGGACCGTGCGCAACTACATGGCCGCGATCACCCGCAAGACCGGGGCCCGTAACCGCATCGACGCGATCCGGATCTCCCAGGGACAGGGCTGGCTGTGACCGCTTCGGGACCACGGCCGCCCAGCCACCCACGAGTTCGCGGTACGCCGGCGAGTCGCGCACCAACTCCTCGTGGGTGCCGTACGCCGTGCGCGGGCCGTCCATCAGCAGGACGCGCCCGGCGCGGCGGGCGGAGCTGATCCGGTGGGCGACGACGACCAGCGTGGTGCCCGGCCGGCTCGCGAAGGCCCGCTCGGCGCGTTCCTCGGCCTGCGGGTCGAGGTGGCAGGTGGCCTCGTCGAGCAGGACGAGGGGGGCGTACGACAGATAGGCCCGGGTCAGCGCGACGAGCTGCCGCTCACCGGCGGAGAGGACGGCCGGGTCGACGGTCGCCCCAGATCCGCCGAGGGCTTCGAGCACCGGGGTGAGTCCGACCGCCTCGGCCGCCGCGAGGAGCTCCGGCTCGGGCACCGGGTCCGGCCGCAGGTGCCCGAGGTTCTCGGCGAGGGTGCCGGTGTGGACGTACGCCTCCTGCGGAATGAGCACGCGCAGCGCGGCCGCGTCGGGGGAGGGGACGGGGTGCCCGCAGAGCAGGATCCTGCCGCCGGTGGGGTGCAGGAGCCCCGCGATCAGGGCCGTGAGCGTGGACTTCCCGATCCCGCTGGGGCCTACGACGGCCAGGTGGGCGCCCGGTGGGAGGTCGAGGTCGAGCCGGTCGACGACGGGGGTGGCGGAGGGGCCGTAGGCGAAGGAGACGGAGGCGAGGGAGAGGGCGGGGGCGCAGGTGGGGACGCGGTCTTTGGTGGGGCTGGTGGCGGAGTCGGGGGTGTGTGCGGCGGCGGCCTCGGTGGGGCCGGTGTCGCACGCGTGGTCCGCCGCCCGAGCCCGGGTGTGCGGGGCGAGGCGGCGGCCCGGCTCGGCGTCCCGACCGGCGGGCCTCGCGTCGGCGAGGCCGTCGTCGGTCTCGGCGCCGCGCGCGTCCGACTCCGCCGTAGCGCCTGCGGTGACGGCGAGGTCGTGGGCCAGGGGGTGCCTCCCGTCGCCCGGGCCGGTGGCGCAGGTGCGGATGGGCAGTGGGTGCGCGTCGTGTGTTGCCGTCTGCACGACCGACTCCTCGGTGCCCGGTTCGGCGGCGGGCTCCCGGACCAGGCGTCGCAGGACCACCACCAGCCGGGAGCCGCTCGTTCCCAGCCCGTGGACCAGGTTGCGCAGGGCGGGGAGCAGGGACTGGGTGACGTAGGCGAGGGCGCCGACCAGGGCGCCCGTGGTGACGCCCCGGGCCAGGAGCCAGGGTGCGCAGGCGAGCAGGAGGACGATCGGGAGCTGGCCGCCGAGGGCGAGGGAGATCACGCGCAGGACGGACCAGCGGGCGAGGGAGTACGCGGCCCGCTGCTCGGTGTCGACAACTCGGTCCATGTCGGCGGCGACCCGGTCCTCCGCACCGGCCGCCGTGATGTCCCGCAGCCCCGGGCAGACCCTGCCGAGACCGTCGGCCAGCGCCTCGTCGGCGACGAGGAACTCCTCCTGGCGGCGGGCCAGCGGACGCAGCGTTGCCGCGAACAGGCCCAGTCCCGCGGCGAGCGGCGGCACCACGACCAGCAGGAGCAGCGGGTCGAGCGAAGCCAGTCCGACCACCGCGCCGACGGCCGTGAACACGAACGAACGCGACACCATCACCAGCCCGGCGAACGTGTCCCGCGCGATCTCCACCTGCTGGGTCAGCCCGGACAGCGCCCCCGCGTCCGCCTCCCGCACCCCGCGCTCCACCACCCGCCCGACCAGGACGTCCCGGAGCGGCTCGACCAGCGCGGCGACGGCGGCGTACACCCGTACGGTCCCCCAGGCGCCCACGAGCACCCCGATCCCGGCCACCCCGAGCCACGCCAGTCCGACGCCGGGCCGCCCGGCCAGAAACCCCTCGTCCAGGGCACGGGCGGGCGCGTACCCGGTGAGGAAGGTCTGCCCGGTCTCCAGCACCGACCACCCGCCGAGCCGCACGAGAACCCGCCACCGGGCCCGCAGGAACCGGAGGCCGCGCGCGTATATCCCGTCGGTCACGGTGCCCTGGCTCATGACGGCCCCCCGTCCCAGCTGCCCGCCCCCTCCGACCCGCCCCCGAACACCGCCCGATACTCCGCCAGGCGCCACAGCTCCTCGTGCGGCCCCACCGCCCGCACCCGCCCCCCGTCCAGCCAGGCCACCGCGTCCGCGCGGGCAGCCGTGGCGGTGCGGTGGGCGACGAGCAGGCGGGTGCCGCAGGACCCGCCGTTCACCAGGGCCTCGGCGATGCGGGCCTCCGTCACCGTGTCGAGGCTGGAGAGGGCGTCGTCGAGGATGAGCAGGCGGCCGCCGTGCGCGAACGCCCGGGCGAGACCGAGCCGTTGGGACTCCCCGCCGGAGCGGGGGGCGTCGGCGACGAGGGTGTCGTAACCGTCGGGCAGCCGGCGCACGAAGTCGTCCGCGTGGGCCGTGCGGGCGGCCTCCCGGACCCGGGCGGGGGAGGGGGACCCGAGGGCGAGGCCGATCTCCTCCTCGATGGTGCCGCCGAGCAGAGCGGGGCGTTCGAAGGCGTACCCGATCGCACGGCGCAGTGCGTCATGGGTGAGCTCGCGCAGCGGCACCCCGTCGAGCAGGACCTCCCCGGCGTCCGGGTCGGCGAGCCGCCCGGCGACCGCGGCGAGCAGGGACTTGCCCGCCCCCGACCGACCCACCACCGCGAGCGTCGTGCCGCCCGGTACGACGAGGTCGACCCCGTCGAGCACGGCACGTGTGCCGCGCAGGGCGGTGACGCCGCGCAGTTCCAGCCGCCCAGGGCCGGGCGGCAGTCGGCGTTCGCCGTGTCCGACGGGGGGTTCGGCGAGGACCTCGTCGAGACGTCCGGCCGCCGCCCGGGCCCTGGCCAGGCCGGCGAGTTGTCCCACCAGGACGCCGACCCCGGTGGCGAGGACCGCGTACCGGGAGGCGGCGAGGACCTCGCCCACCGAGACCCGGTGCCGGGCGAGCAGCACTCCGGCCACGGCGATGACACCGAGCTGGAGCAGCGGGGCCACGGCGACGGACTGGCCGGAGGCCCGGCCCTGCACCCGCCACATGCGGTGACCGGCCTCGGACAGCTCGGGCAGCGGGCGCAGGATGCGGGCCGTCTCCCGGTCCTCCGTGCCCGCGGCCCGGATGGTGCGGTGGCCGCCGACGGCCTCCGAGAGCGCCTGCGCGATCCGGCCCTGCACCTCCTGGTAGCGCGCCACGCATTCCCGGGTGTCACGGGCGAAGGCGCGCAGCAACAGGGCGAGGAGGGGCGCTCCGGCCAGGTACACGGCCGCGAGCCAGGGGGAGACGAGGCCGAGGACCACCACGGCGCCGACCGGTCCGGCGAGCGCGGCGAGCAGTGCCGCGCGGGCCGTCGGTGCCGTGCCGGCCTGCGCGGCGTTGCCGACGAGGCGGGCGACGAGGTCGCCGGGCCCGAAGCGGGCGGTGGCGCGCGGGCCGACGGCCAGGACGTGTCCGGTGAGACGGCGGCGCAGCCAGGCGGTGGTGCGGGCGTCGACGGTGCCGCCGAGAACGGTCTCCGCCGCGTCGAGCAGGGCGATGAGCAGGACCAGTGCGGCGCAGTACAGCACCCAGCGGGTCGCCGGTGCCTGCGCGAGCAGCTGGTCCAGGGTGCGGCCGAGGGCGGCCGGCAGCAGCAGTCCGGCACCGGTCGCGGCCGTGCTCACCAGGCACAGGAGCAGACAGCGCCCGGGGGCCGGACCCAGGAGGCCGGGTGTGGTGGGCGGCGCGGGGCGAGTCGTCATACGGCGGCCTTCCGCAGATGTGCGGAACCCCGGGCGGCCCCTCCCTCGCGGGAGTGGACCGCCCGGAGTCATGGGCGCACGATGCCTGTCAGAGACAGAGCGTGACGCTCGCCGCGCTGACGCAGGACAGCAGGCTCAGCGTGCTGTTGCCGCCGCCGGTGTGCTCGTCGGACTCCATCGTCTGCAGGTCGAGAAGTGCCATCTCGGTTTCCTTTCCTCGGTGTCGTCCACCCGTGGGGACGGGGTTGGGTCACGGCTCCGTCAGGTCGCGGAACCGCGTATGGGGGGCCGCCCGAGCGGCGGCAGGAACGGCAGGTGCGCGGTGACCGGGTCGCCGGGGGCCGCGTGGGCCGCGCCGAGCGCGAGCAGGCACCCTGCCGTTCCGGTGCCCAGGTCCATCGACAGACGCATCATCTGGTGGCCGGGGAAGGCCAGTTGGCCCTGGTAGTCCATCGAGAACCAGCCGAGCCCGTCGATCTGTTCGGCGAGCCGTTCGCGGGTCGCGCCGGGGGTATCCGTGCGTGCCAGGTGCAGGATCATCCCGGCGCGGCCCTGGAAGAGTCCGGGCTGTACGTAGAAGCGGCTGGTGGCGGCGGTGAGGACCCCGGCGCGCGCCCGCTCGAACTCCCCCTCGGTGTCGGCGCCTCGGGCGAGGTAGTCGTCCAGGACCATCCCGATGCCGGCACTTCCCTCACCGAGATAGGGCAAGGTCCGCCAGCCCTCGTCGACCTCCAGCGAGCCGCTCGGGTGCGTCACGCAGCATTCCAGGTCCCGCCGCAGCGCCACCTCCGCCGCCCTCAGCAGCAGCGGCTCCCCGGTGTGTTCGTACTGCCGCAGCAGGAAGAGCGCGGGCCCGGTCCACCCCCGCAGCAGCCCGGCCCGGCGCCGCGCGGGAGTGTCGGCGAGGGGCTGCGCGAGTCGTCGTACGAGGATGTCGGCGGCCTCGGCGGCCCGCTCCCGCAGCTCCGACTCGCCCGTGGCGCGGGCCAGTTCACCCAGCACCAGACCGAGACCGGCGAGGCCGCCGTTCAGGTCGGAGGACAGGTTCTGCCAGCGTTCCGCGAGGACGCGCTCGACCAGGTCGAGGGCGCGCTGCCGGTGGCCGAGCCGGTCCAGGACGTGGGCGATGCCCGCGAGACCGTCGTAGAGCCCGAGCGGTGTGCCCGTCGGCGGTGGTGCGGTGCGGGCCAGGAGCCAGCGCTCGCCCTCCTCGTACCGCTGCGCGCCGACCGCGTCCAGCGCGTACAGCACCCCGGCCGCACCGTGTGCGAGCCCGAGGCCGCCGCCGTCGTTGAACTGCGTGATGTCGCCGGGGAAGAGCCGGTCCTCGCGCTCCGGAGTGGCCGAGGCGAGGAGCGCCTTCACCATGGAGTCACGGCTGAAGGGCCAGTCGCCGGGTTCGACGAAGGACGGGGCCGCCGTCAGGACCGTACGCTCGCCACCGGCGGTGTCCCGGGTGATCTCCGTGACCGCCTCGTCGAGGAACTCCTTCGGTACGTCCGGGAACTGACGCAGGATCACCTCGGCCAGATGGGCCGCCTTGCCCCGGTCGACCACGAACAGCGTGGTCACCGGCAGGAACAGGGCGAGCCTGAGACAGGCCAGGGCGTAGCGGTCGACGTCGATGCCCGTGCGGTCCGGCGGGGCGAAGAAGCCGGGGTGGGCGACGACTTGGCGGCCGTTCTCCTCGACCGGCGCCGCCGCCTCGAAGTCGAGCAGGGAGACCGACTCCTCGTCGGGGCCGACCATGATGTTGAAGACGTGCAGGTCGTTGAAGACGATCCCGCGCGCGTGCACCGCCTCCACCGCCCGTTCCACCGCCCCGTGGATCCGCACCGCCCACGCCGTGTAGTCGGCCACGGCCCGCGGATCGGGGTCCGGGGTGAGCAGCGGATGCCGCTCGGCGAAGAACGAGTTGAGTGGTCGCCCCTCCAGGAAGTCCATGACGAGGAAGCGGTGGTCGCCGAGCGTGAACCAGTCCCGGACCTCGGGCACCACGCCGGTCCCCGCGACCTGCTCCAGGGCGGCCTTCTCCCGCTCCAGCCGGGCGATCGCGTCCGCCCCGTCGGCCGCCAGGCCCGCGTGCGGCCGGCCCTCCTTGAGGACGACCTTGCGCCCGTCGCGGGTGTCGGTGCCCGTGTAGACCCCGCCGCCGTTGGAGAAGTGCAGCGCCTTCTCGATGCGGTACGGCAGCTCACCGACCGTCGTGGTGTTGCGCGCCTCCAGATGGGGTTCCAGGAAGGCGGGCAGCGTCACCCACTCGGGCACCTGGAAGGACGGCGCCCGGCGGTCCGGCACCAACTTGCCCTCGCCGTCCCGTACCGCGGGCACCAGCGAGCCCCGGTCGTCGACGACGAAGGTGCGCGCGACCGCGCCGTAGCGGACGTAGAGCGGACCCTCGTACCAGCGCAGGTCGGTGAGGATGTACGGCCCCTCGAAGCCCTCCAGGAGCTCGCCGAGCTCCCGCAGCACGTCGTGCAACTGCTTCTCGCCGGCCGGGTAGATCGTGACGAACTTGCCGCTGGTGTCGCGGGCCGCGTACTTGGTGTTGCGCAGGTGCAGCAGATGCGGGCCGGGCACGAACTTGAACGGGATGCGCCGGGGCACGCAGTAGTCCCACACGATCGCGGCGATCCGTTCCGCGTTCGCCCGGGTGGCCGAGGCGTGGATCTTCCAGCCCTGGGACGGGCCCGGCACCGGCTTCCCGTCCGGGCCGAGCGGTGTGAGCGTCAGCCAGTCGCCGATGCGTGCCGCGTCCCAGCCGTCCGGCACCGCGCGGCGTGCCGTCTCGTAGACGGGCGCCTCGCCGGCCGAGATCCGGTCGGGCGTCTCGTAGAAGTGTCTGTCGGCGAGCGCGTACACCTCGTAGCGCTTGTCCATGCGTCCCCTTCCGTGGCCCGTCACCGAGCCTTCCAGCGGGGTGGTGGCCACGGACAGTCACGGCTGTCACGAGATCACCGTGCGGAACGCATGCGTCAAGAAGTGTTCGACGGGTTTCGAGCGCGTCCGCCCGCCAAGGCTCCACGGAACGCTCACAGGGGCTGCGCACGTGCCGTATAAGCGCTGTAATGGCGAAGTGGTGAGCGAGGGCGCTGCGGGACGCAAAGCGAGAGCGTTGCGTGCCGAAAATGCCCTGACATCGATCACGGACGGTCCCGGATCGCCCGAAAGGCTGCGCCGTGTCCTCGAACAGGCGCTCGTCTTCGCCGGGGCCTCCCTCGCCGCCGTGTACACGCCAGGTGAGGAGGGGGACCTGCTGGGTCTCGTCGAGTCGGCCGGCGTCCCCCGAACGGTCTACGGGCTGCACGACAGCTATCCGAGCTCCGGCGGCTCCCCGCCCGCCGACGCGCATCGCTCGGGCAGGCCGCTCTACCTCGGCCCGGAGGAGGTCGCCGCCTGCTCGGAGCCCCGCCCGGCGGGCCGGCGGGACTTCCACCTGGCCGTCCTGCCCGCGCACGGCGACGACGGCCGAGCCTGTCTCGTCGCCGTCAGCGAGGACCCGCACGGTTTCGACGACGAGGACCGCAAGTGCCTCGAACTGATCGCCGACGCGATCGTCTGCCCCGCCCCCGTGGCCGCCCCGGACGGTGCGGAACTGCGCTCCGACGCCTTCAGCCTCGCCATGGACACCGGCCGCATCGAGGTCGGCGACGGGATCCTGGAGCTGTTCGGCATGAGCCGGGCCTCCTTCGACGGCAAGGTCGAGACCCTGCTCGGCCTGACCGTCCCCGAGGACCTGCCCTCGCTGATGTCGCTGTTCGAGGCCGGCCACATGTCCATCGGCGACCGTGAGCTGGAGTTCCGCATCCTCCAGCTGTCGGGGCCACCCAAGTGGCTCAGGCTGCGCGGCCGCATGCTGCCCGGCGGCGAGGGCCGGCCCTCCCAGCTCGTGGGCACCGTCGCCGACGCCTCCACCCTGCGCTCCGACGTCACCGACGTGGCCCGCGTACAGCGCCTGGCCGCCGCCCTCGCCATGGCCGGCACCGTCCGCGACGTCAGCCAGGCCGTCGTCTCCGCCCTCCGCGCTCCGCTCAGGGCCGACCGGATCGCCCTCGCCGAGCTCGAGAACGACCGGCTCGTCGTCACCGTCCTCGACCCGCCCGAACCGGAGTCCTGGCCCGAGCTGTGGCGCCTGGAGTGGCGCAGCGAGTGGCCCGAGGCGCCGGTGCGGGCCATGCCCACCCTGGCCACGGCTCTGCGTGAGGGCCGCGCCCAGATCTGGCCCGCCGGCACCGTCCTCGAACCCGCCCTGGCCGACGTCGGGCCCGGCGGCCTCGCGGTCCTCCCGCTGCCCGCCGCGGGCCGCATGGCCGGCGCCTGCCTCATCGGCTGGGACACCCCGCACCACTTCGGCCCCGACGAACGCGCCCTGCTCACCGCCTCCGCGGGCCTCGCCGGACAGGCCCTGATGCGCGCCCACGCCCTCGACGCCGAGCACGAACTCGTCGGCATGCTCCAGCGCCAGCTGCTGCCCCGCCGCCTGCCCAAACTGCCCGGCGCGGTCGCCGTCGCCCGCTATCTGCCCAGCACCGCGGGCCTGGAGCTCGGCGGTGACTGGTACGACGTGATTCCGCTGCCCGACAACCACGTCGCCCTGGTCATCGGCGATGTCCAGGGCCACAGCGCCGCCGCCGCGACCCTCATGGGACAGATGCGCACCGCCCTGCGCGCCTACGCCGTCGAGGGTCACTCCCCGGACGTCGTCGTCGCCCGAGCCAACCGCCTTCTGATGGACCTGGAGACCGACCTCTTCGTCACCTGCGTCTATGTGGACCTCGACCTGGAGGAGGGCACCGCCTGGTGCGTGCGCGCCGGACATCTGCCGCCGGTGCTGCGCCACGCCGACGGCACCACGGAGATCGCCGAGGCGGACGGCGGCCCCCCGCTCGGCGTGGTGGCCGAGGCCGACTTCCCGATGACCCCGCTGCGGCTGCGGCCCGGCACCGTGGTCGCCCTGACCACCGACGGCCTGGTCGAGTCCACCGAGGCCGACATCGACGAGGGCATGGACCGTCTCGCCCACGGGCTGGCCGTCTCCGACCCCGCCCACCTCGGCCTCGTCGCCGACGTCCTGCTCGGAGGCGCCCGCCGCAGCGACGACGTCGCCCTGCTCCTGCTGCGCTACGACGGCATGGCCACCCATCCGCTCCGGGAGAGCTGGACCGTCTGGCGGGTCCCCGAGGCCGCCCGGCACGCCCGCCGCTTCACCCGGCGCACGCTGCGCGTCTGGGGCGTCCCCGAGGACGCGATGGACACCGCCCTGCTCGTCGTCTCCGAGCTCGTCACCAACGCCCTCGTGCACACCGGCGGCCAGGTCCGCCTCGCCCTCACCCTCGTCGGCCGCCGGCTGCGCGTCTCCGTCGCCGACGCCTCGCCCCGCACCCCCGTCAAGCCCACCAACATCGGCTGGGAGGCCACTGGGGGCCGCGGCATCCTCCTCGTGGAGGCCGTGTCGGCGGCCTGGGGGAGTGTCCCCGTCAGCGGCGGCAAACAGGTGTGGAGCGAAATCGCACTGGACGCCTGAGGAGGGGTACCCGGAGCGCACCACCCGCAGAAAAGAGGTACGTCATGACTCAGCACGTCAGCGACATCATGACCAGCGCCCCGGTCACCGTGGAACCGCAGACCTCCGTGACGGCCGTCGCCCGGATCATGCGCGACCGGGACCTCGGCGCCGTCCTGGTCACCGAGGGCGACGAACTGCGCGGTCTGGTCACCGACCGCGACCTCGTGGTGCGCTCCCTCGCCGAAGGCGGCGACCCGGAGCAGACCACCGTGGTCGGCGCGTGCAGCGACGATCTGGTGACCGTCACGCCCGAGGACGACCTGGACCGGGCCATCGAGCTCATGCGCGAACACGCCGTGCGGCGGATCCCGGTCGTCGACCACGGCCACCCCGTCGGCATCATCTCCCTCGGCGACGCGGCCATGGAACGCGATCCGGGATCGGCCCTGGGCGACATCAGCGTCGCACGGCCCAACACCTGAGCCGAGCAGGCCGGTTCGGCCCCGCCGTCAAGTTCCGGTGCGTCCGATCCCCGGCGAATGTGTGTGCGGCGGCGAGGGGCTGACGGGTCTCCTGACCCGTTTGTCCCGAGCCCGCCGGGGGACCCGGAGGGCGGCATGGAAGGACGGTGAACCGTCGTGACCTCGCAGACCGTTGAGAAACCCGTCGCACGCCGGCCCGAGACGGGCTGGTCCAGGACCCGCCGCCTGCGCGGCAAGGGAGACCTGCGGACCTGCCTGCCCGCGATCGAGGACCGGGGCGCGACCACCACGGTGAGCACCGGGGAGGGCAACATCTTCCGCGGCGAGGACTGAGCGTCCACGCCGCGTCACTCCGAAGTCACCCCCCTGCCTTGGCCGGTTCCTCCGGGGCCGGGCTAAGGTGACGCAGATGAAGGCTCTCGTGCTGTCCGGCGGGGCCGGTACCCGGTTGCGGCCGACCACGCACGCCTCGGCCGAACAGCTGGTGCCCGTCGCCGACAAGGCTGTCCCGCTCCACGGCCGCGAATCCCGCGCCGACGCGGGGATCACCCAGGTCGGGATGCTCGTCGGCGACACCGCCGCGCGGGACCGCCTCGGTGACGACGACTTCGTGATGCATCTCGGCGACAACGTCGCCGCTTGCGGTATCGCCGACCTCGTCCACGAGGTCGGCGACAGCCGCCCCGACGCCCGGATCCTGCTCACCCAGGAACCCGACCCGCGCGCCTTCGGCGTCGCCGAACTCGGCCCGGACGGTCAGGTGGTCGGCCTGGAGCAGGAGCCGATCACCCACGCCTTCCAGCATCTGGTCGTGGGGGAGGGCGCGCGGGTCACCGACTCGCTCGAAGAGCACAGCAAGGTGCGGGTCCGTTCATGAGCCTTCTCGCCGCCGAGTACGCCCGCCACGGCGAGCCGAGCACCGCGTCCCTCACCCGGAAGGTCCCCTTCCGTCTTCCCGCGCTTTGCAAGCCCTTTCCCTCAGGATCACCCTCGTCGGCGCGAAGTCCTGTCATGGGGAGCTCACAGCAGGTATGTTCCACGGAACCGGTTCTGGCCAGGGGAGCCGGTACGGACCGGTGCGGGGAGCGTTCCGGCACCTCGGTCGACCCCTACCGGGCCGACCCCACCAGCAGCGCGGCCCTGGACGGGCCCGCACCACGCCCCGCCATCGGTGCCCCCGGGCACAAGCCGTGGTCGGGGGCCGCGCCGGCCTCGCGCCGGGACCGGCGGTCCGCCCTGCACGAAGCACTGTCACACATCCGCAAGGAGATTTCCCAGTGAAACGTCACGAGTTCCTGCGGGGGCTCCACAAAGCCAGCGCGAACCGCAACTACCTGGAGATCGGCGTCAACGACGGCCGCAGCCTGACGTTCTCCCGGGTACCGAGCATCGCGATCGACCCGGCGTTCAAGGTGGTCTCGGAGATCCGCTGCGACGTCCACCTGGCCAAGGCCACCAGCGACGACTTCTTCGCGCGCGAAAACCCGCTGCAGCACCTCAAGGGCGGCCGTCACCCGCTGCGCAACATCGTCCGCAACCGCAGCCCGTTCGGCTACTGGCAGGACGTCACGCTCGACCTGTCGTTCATCGACGGCATGCACCTGTTCGAGTACGCGCTCCGCGACTTCATCAACGTCGAGAAGTACTCGGACTGGGCCAGCGTGATCGTCTTCGACGACATGCTGCCGCGCAACGTGGACGAGGCGGCCCGGGACCGGCACACCAACGCCTGGACCGGTGACGTCTACAAGATGATCGAGGTCCTGAACCGCTACCGGCCCGAGCTGGTGACGGTCCTGGTCGACACCGAGCCCACCGGCCAGCTCGTGGTCTTCGGCGCGGACCCGAGCAGCACGGTGCTCAAGGACAAGTACGACGAGATCATCGCGGAGTACGTGGTCCCCGACCCGCAGAAGGTGCCCGAGACGGTCCTGGACCGGACGGTGGCGATCAAGCCGGAGACGCTGATCGACGCGGCCTTCTGGAAGCCGCTGGTGAACGCCCGCAACCGCGGCAGCAAGCGCGACCGCAGCTGGGAGAACCTGCGCACCAGCCTGAAGCAGCTCAGCGACGCCGGCTGAGCGATCGGCGGTGAACCGGGGAGGACGCGTCGGCGTCCTCCCCGGATCTGTTGCTACCTGCCGCGTGCCCGGAGCCGGGCGACCAGCCTCCCGGCCAGCCGCCGCGCCCTGCGGACCAGTCGCTTTCCGGCAGCGTCCCGGGGCGGGCGCACGGCCACGACCTGAACCTTTCCCGCCTTCACCCGCAGCGCGAACGGCAGCGGATGGAAGCGGGGCTCCGGCGCCTCGGGTGCCGGGCTCAGCGCGACCCGCCAGGGCCCTCCGGTCAGGTCGGCGACCGGCAGCTCCGCCTCCAGGAGGGCCGCGGAGCCCTGGGGACGCAGGGTGCCGGGCACCTTCGCGGACGCGGCGCCGGAGCCACGCGTGAGCTTCAGCAGCACGGGTGTGTCCCCCGGTACGTGGAACGGCACCGGCACCTCGACGCGGTCGCCGGAGACCGCGACCTCCCCGGGGGTGACCCGCCCGAGTGCCAGACGCTCGCCCGCCGTGTCGACGTCCAGGGCGAGCGTGCCCTGCTTCGCGGTCCAGTACGGCAGCACCACCCGGCCGCCCGCCACACCGGCGTCCGCGGCCGTACGCCCCTTGAGGGAGACCGGGCCCAGCCGGGACTGCTTGGTCCAGCCGCCGAGCTTGACGCGGACGAACACGTCCCACAGGCCGGCGCCGAGCGGGTCGCCGTCGGCGGCGGTGGCCGGATCCACGGCCACGGTGCCCCGCAGCACCAGCCGCACCCTGCCGTCCTCGGCCGGGACGGTCTCCCGGGTGAACTCCACCGGCTGGAAGTACTGGGCGGAGCTGGCCCGTTCGCTCAGCAGCAGTTCGACCGTGGCGCGCTTGAAGCCGGCCACGCTGTGGCGTCCGACCCAGTCCACGGCCTGCTCGACGGAGGCCGGCGGCTCGGTGAGCGGGGCGGAACTGCCCTCGGCGGGGAACGTCATCGGCGTACCGCCGGACGCGAGCTCGGCGGACAGGCCGACCCGCAGCACACCCTTCTCCCACTCGACGCCGTCCGGCTCGACCTTGGACGCGACGGAGGACTCCCACTCGGCGAACTTCACCAGGTCGTCGAGCCGGCCGTCGGCGATCAGGGCGGCGACGACCTGCTGGGTGGGCTGGAGGCCGGCCGCGACACCGGGGCCGAAGCGCTCGACGACCACCCCGCGGATCGCGGTGAAGAGCTCCTTGCGGTAGTCCTCGGGCGCGGCGAGCAGCCGCCTGCCGCGCATCCGCTCGACCATCTCGTTGCGCAGCCAGCGACGGAACAACCGGTCGCGGGTAGGCCCCGGCTCGGTGTACTTCTCGACGACGTCGAGCGCCTCACGCAGGTTCTGGAAGTAGCCCACCGGGTCGAAGCGCTGGAAGCCCGCGTTGGAGGCGTCGTCCCGCTTGAGGTGGTAGTAGCAGACGTAGTCACTGAGCACGGAGACGTTGTCCGCGCGCAGATACGCCTCCGTGACGAAGACGTGGTCCTCAAGGCGGCGTCTGCCCTCGGGGAAGCGCAGGCCGGTCCGGTCGAGGAACGCCCGCCGGAACATCTTGTGCGGTGTCAGGCTGTCGATCAGCGGGGCGTTGTCGACGGTGGCACGCGGGTGGTTGCGGCGGAACAGCTCCACCGGGACGCCCCGCCCCTTGCCGGCCATCTTGCCCACGACCACGTCGGCGCCGTTGGCGACCCCGTAGTCGTACATCCGCTCCAGGGCCTCGTCGCCGAGGTAGTCGTCGTTGTCGACGAACATGACGAACTCGCCCTGGGCGGCGGCGATCCCGACGTTGCGCGGCTTGCCCGACCAGCCCGACGCCTCCTGGTGGATGACCTTGATGTTCTCGACCTCGGCGGCCACCTCGTCCAGCCGGGCGGGCGTGTCGTCGGTCGAACCGTCGTCCACGAAGATCGCTTCGTACTCGTCGGGGGGCAGTGACTGCCTGAGCAGCGAGGCGATGCAGTCCTCGATGTAGTTCCCCGGGTTGTAGACGGGGATGACGACGCTGACCTTGACCGGCATCGGTGTCCGGACTCCTTGGGTGGCTTGTGGCTTGCGTCACGGATCGACGCTTTGTGGGCCGATGTTAACGCCGACGGGTAAGTCCCGCGTCAGCAGGCCGTCTTGGCGAGTGGATCCAGGACGTGACCGCACGGGCATAGCGTGGGCGTCGGAGGACGGACGACGGTGAGGGGAGCGGTTGTCGATGCACGAGCACCCGACGGGCGGGATGGCGGCGGTCAACTCATCGGTGGCCCACCCCGCGCGTGTCTACAACGCCTGGCTGGGTGGGCGTGACCACTACCCCGCCGACCAGGAGGCCGCGGAGCTGGCGGCCGCGGCCAACCCCCAGATCGTCCCCGCGGTCCGCGCCAACCGGGCCTTCCTGGGGAGGGCCGTACGTGAACTCGCCGGGAAGGCGGGCATCCGCCAGTTCCTCGACATCGGCACCGGCATCCCGACCGCCGACAACACCCACGAGGTCGCTCAGCAGGTGCATCCGGGCGCCCGGGTCGTCTACGTCGACAACGACCCGATCGTCCTCGCCCACGCCCGCGCGCTGCTGGTCAGCACCCCCGAGGGCGCCACCGACTATCTCCGGGCCGACCTGCGCGACGTCGACCGCATCCTCACGGCCGCCCAGGAGACCCTCGACCTGTCGCAGCCCGTCGGCCTCATGCTGGTCGCGGTCCTCCAGTACGTCCCGGACGCCGACGACCCCCACGGCCTCACCCGGCGCCTCCTCGACGCCCTCGCCCCCGGCAGCCATCTCGTGCTCTCCCACCCGGCCGCCGACATCGGGGCCGAGGAGGTCGCCGCGTCCATGCGCGTCTACAACGAGCGCGCCGCCGAACACGCCGGCGCCACTCCCCGCACCCACGCCGACGTCACCCGTTTCTTCGACGGCACCGAACTCCTCGCCCCCGGCGTCGTCCAGTTGCCCGAGTGGCGACCGGAGGCCGACTCCGACCCCGGCGCGCTGCCCATGTGGTGCGGGGTGGGCCGCAAGCCGTCCTAGGGTGATCCCGTGCGTCTGCTGCTGATGTCCGACACCCACCTGCCCAAGCGCGCCAAGCAGCTCCCGGCCCCGCTGCTCGCCGAGCTCCCGCACGCCGACGTCGTCTTCCACGCCGGTGACTGGGTGGACACCGCCACCCTCGACCTGCTGGAGAGCCGCAGCGCACGGCTCGTCGCGGTCTACGGCAACAACGACGGACCCGAACTGCGCGCACGGCTGCCCGAGGTGGCGTACGCCGAACTCGGTGGCCTGCGCTTCGCCGTCGTCCACGAGACCGGCCCCGCCCAGGGCCGCGAGGCCCGCTGCGCCGCCCGCTACCCCGACACCGACGTGCTGGTCTTCGGCCACAGCCACATCCCCTGGGACACCACCGCCCCCGGCGGGCTGCGGCTGCTCAACCCCGGCTCGCCGACCGACCGCCGCCGCCAGCCCCACTGCACGTACATGACGGCGACCGTGGCCGACGGCCGCCTCACGGACGTCACGCTGCACCGCCTGCCGCCGCGGATCGTTTCGCCCTAGGGCTCACGGGCACCCGGGAGTGTCAGTGCCGCCTGATACGACGGAGACATGGCTGCTGCACCGGTAACACTGCTCCGACGCGCGGTGCGCCCCGGGAACTCCGGGTCGCCGCGCACCGTCCTCGTCGTGATGTGCGCCGGATACTTCCTGGTGCTGCTCGACGTCACCGTCGTCAATGTCGCCCTGCCGGCCATCGGCTCGGGGCTCGGCACCGACGTCGGCGGGCTGCAGTGGGTCGTCGACGGATACGCCCTCGCCCTCGCCTCCCTGATGCTGACCAGCGGCGCGGCCGGGGACCGGTACGGCCACAAACGGGTCGTGCTGACCGGCCTCGGCGTCTTCGGCGCCGGTTCCCTGGCCTGCGGTCTGGCCCAGAGCGTCGGGGTGCTCGTGGCCGCCCGGGTGGTCCAGGGCGTCGGCGCCGCCCTGCTGTTGCCGGGCACGCTCGCCATCATCGGCCGGGCCTTCCCCGACGACGCGGCCCGGGCCCGGGCGATCGGCGTGTGGGCGGGCATCGGGAGTCTCGCCCTGCCCGCCGGCCCCCTCGTGGGCGGTGCCCTCGTCGACGGACTCGGCTGGCGGGCCGTCTTCCTGATCAACGTGCCGGTCGTGGCGCTCGCCCTCCTGTGGTCCACGGCGGTCGTCCGCGAGAGCAGGGAGGACCGGGCCAGGCCGCCCGACCTGCCCGGGATGCTGTCCGGCGGGGTGCTGCTGCTCGCCACGACCTACGCCTTCATCGAGGGCGGGCGTTCCGGCGCCGGCTCACCCCAGGTCCTCACGGCGGCGGCCGTCGGCGTGGCCGCTCTGGCGGTGCTGGCCGCGGCGGAACTCCGGCGCGGCGACGACGCGATGCTGCCGCCCACGCTGCTGCGGCGTCCCGCCTTCGCCGCGGCCAACACGACCGCGGGGATCATGAACCTGTGCACCCTCGGCACGCTGTTCGTGCTGATGCTGTTCCTCCAGTCGGTGCAGCACCGCTCGGCCCTGCTCGCGGGCCTGACCGTCGTCCCCCTGTTCGCCCCGCTCGCGGTCATGGCGCCCGTCGGCGGGCGCATCACCAGCCGGTTCGGCCCGCGGCTGCCCGCTGCGGCGGGGCTGCTGGTCGCCGCGTCCGGGCTCGCGCTGCTGGCCCGCTCCGGGGCCCACTCGGGGTATGCGGATCTGCTGCCGGCGTTCCTGCTGTGGGGGATCGGCTGCGGACTGCTGACCCCGGCGGTCGTCGCGGCGGCCATCGCCACGGTCCCCGCCGAGCGCTCGGGCCTCGCCTCCGCGGTCAACAACACCGCACGGCAGACGGGCGGCGCGATCGGCATCGCGGTGGCGGGCGCCGTCGCGGGACAGCCCGGCGACCAGGCGCGTTTCCTGCGGGGCTTTCATGCCGTCGCGCTCGGCTCGGCCTGCCTCTACGCGGCCGCCGCGGCGCTGGTGCTGACGCTGCTGCCCGGAGCCCTGACAGGGACACACCGGCACGCAGAATGAGGTCCGGGCCGCTCCGTATGCAGGGGAGCGGCCCGGACGCTGCGAGTGTGCGTTCTCACGGACCTCCTTCCCGATCGGAGGTGGGGCGAGGGTTTCGGACGCCCTCTCCCGTTGCTGGTCGCCTACCCCTTCGAGCGCGACTCACACCTGTCGATTCCACCTTCGCCGTATCCGGGTGGCCACGATCACCACGACGGCGGCCGCCGCCAGCCCCGCCGCCGCCCGCTTGGCGACCGGTACGCCGATCGCGCGCAGCAGGTCGAGCGGCTCGTCGTCGGGTTCCTGGGCGGGTGGGACCGGCTGCGGAGCACTCTCAGCGGTCTTCTGTTCGCCCAGCCGCTCCGCCAGGCACCGGGCGAACTGGCCGACCAGCCGGTCGCCGACCTCCGCCATCACCCCCCGCCCGAACTGCGCCGGCCGCCCGGTCACCGCCAGATCCGTCCGCACCGACACAGCCGTACCGCCGTCCTGACCGGTGAGCGTGCCGGTCACCGTGGCCCGTGCGGTGCCCTGGCCACGGGTCTCCCGGCCGCTCGCGATCAGCACCATGCGGAGCGCGGACTCGTCCTGCTCCTCGAAGACGGCGGTCCCCCGGTACGTCACGGTGATCGGTCCGACCTTGACCTTCACCGAACCGGTCACGGTCTTGCCGTCGTAGTCCTCGACACTCGCCCCGGGCATGCAGGGCGCGACCCGCTCGATGTCGAGAAGCGCCCGCCAGGCCTCGTCGACCGGGACCGGCACGGTGAACTCGTGGTGCAGTTCCATGACTTCCTCCAGGCAGGCTTCACGAAGACGGATGGATCGCCCCGGCCGTCGCCGTCAGCGGGGCACCGCTGCCGCCCCAGCGCAGCGCGACGATCTCGGCGGCCACGGACACGGCGACCTCCTCCGGTGTACGGGCCCCGAGGTCGAGACCGACCGGCGAGCGCAGCCGGGACAACGCGGCCTCGGCCAGCCCCGATTCGGTCAGACGCTTCATCCGGTCGTCGTGGGTACGCCGGCTGCCCATCGCCCCGATGTACGCCGCGGGCCGGCGCAGCGCCTCCTCCAGCAGGGGCACGTCGAACTTCGGGTCGTGGGTCAGGACGCAGATCACGGTGCGTTCGTCGGTGTCGGTGCCGCCGAGGTAGCGGTGCGGCCAGTCCACGACGACCTCCACGCCCTCCGGGAAGCGCTTCGGCGTGGCGAAGACCGGGCGGGCGTCGCAGACCGTGACCCGGTAGCCGAGGAAGGCGCCGATCCGGGCGACCGCAGCGGCGTAGTCGATCGCGCCGAAGACCAGCATGCGGGGCGGCGGGGCGAAGGAGTGCAGGAAGACGGTGACCGCGTCCTCGCGCCGCTCGCCGTGCGGGCCGTAGTGCCTCAACCCTGTTGCACCGAGGGCAAGTTCGCCGCGCGCGTCGGCGGTGACCGCCACGTCGAGGCCGGTGGTGCCGAGGGTGCCCGTGACCCGGTCCGGCCACACGGCGAGCGTGGCTCCGCGGGGTGCGGGGCCGTCGGTCACCGTCGCCACGGTCACCGGGCGGGCCGCCGCGACCGACTCCGCGATCTCGCCGAACGCGGGATCGAGGGCGGCCGTCACGGGACGTACGAGAAGCGTGATCTCCCCGCCGCAGGTGAGCCCCACCGCGAACGCGTCCTCGTCGCTGTACCCGAAGGTCTCCAGACGGGCCTCGCCGCTCGCCACCACCTCCTGGGCCAGCTCGAACACGGCCCCCTCGACACAGCCGCCGGACACACTGCCGACGACCTCGTCGTCCGGGCCCACGGCCATGGCCGCGCCCGGATCGCGCGGCGCGCTGCGGCTCGTCGAGACCACCGTGGCCAGTCCGAACGGCAACCCGGCCGTGTACCAGCCGCTCAGCACCGGGAGGATGTCACGCATCGTCGGCTCCTTTCACCACCGCCGCCAGACGCTCCAGCGCGGCCAGGCTGTGCCCCTCGACGAACGCGTCCACGCTCGGCAGCGCGGCCGCCATCCCGGCGGCCAGGGGCGCGTAACCGGGGCGCGCCTTGCGCGGATTGGCCCAGATCACCCGGTGCGCCAGCCGGTGCAAGCGTCGCATCTGCGCCGCGAGCAGCTCCGGATCGCCACGCTCCCAGCCGTCCGACAGCACCACCACGACCGCCCCGCGTGCCGTGCCCCGCTGCCCCCAGCGGTTCAGGAACTCCCGCAGCAGCTCACCGAGCCGGGTACCCCCGCGCCAGTCCGGCACGGCGGCGGCCAAGGCGGCCATCGCCAGGTCCGGATCGCGGTGCGAGAGCTCGCGGGTGACGCGGGTCAGCCGGGTGGCGATCGTGAACACGTCGGTGCGGGTACCGCGGGCGCCATGGGCCGCGGCGTGGGCGAAGCGCAGCAGCGCGTCGGCGTACGGCGCCATCGAGCCGCTGACGTCCACGAGCAGCACGATGCGGCGGGGCCGCTCGGCCCGTGCGCGGTGCCGGAGGCGGGCCGGTTCCCCACCCTGCCGCAACAGCTCCCGCACGGTCCGGTGCGGATCCACGGCACCGCGTCCCGCCGGGCGGCGCCGGGCCGTACGGCGTGCCTGGCCGTGCAGCGCGAACGCGGCCAGCAGGCGACGCAGGGCCGCGCGTTCGGCGGCGTCCAGATCGGCGATGTCGCGGTGGCGCAGGACCTCGGCGGAGCCGGCGAGGGCGGGTGAGGGTGGGACCGTGGGTGCGCCGGGTGTCCGGGTGCGGGCCTCGGCCAGCGTGTCCCGTGCGGCGAGCCGCTGCCCGGGAGGGGTCGCCCGTCGGCCTACCTCGGCCGACTCGCCGCCGAAGCGAGCCGCGAACACCTGGTCGTAGAGCTCCAGGTCCTCGTGGCTCCCGCACAGGGTCAGCCGCCCCGCCCAGTACACCTGCGCCGGCCCCAGCTCGGCCACCGCCCGCAGAAAGGCGTGCACCCGCTCGGCGCTCGCGTCGACTCCCGCCGTGCGAAGGGCGCGGGCAAAGGCGAGGAAGACGGCATCGGCCATCCCGGACATGGTGATCACGCACCCTGCGGAGCCGCCGGAAGCAACCCGCGCGCCCGCTCCGCGTCCTCCCGGTACTTCAGCACCGACCCCAGCGTGGCCACCGCCAGCTCCGCGTCCACCTCGCGCGCCCCCAGCGCGTCGAGCGCCTCGGCCCAGTCGATCGTCTCGGCCACGCCCGGCGGTTTGAGCAGGTCCTCGGAGCGCAGTGACTGCACCAGCGCGGTCACCTGCTCGGCCAGCCGCTCCGACACACCGGGCAACCGCCGCCGCACGATGGCGAGTTCGCGGGCGAAGTCGGGATGGTCGAACCAGTGGTAGAGGCAGCGCCGCTTCAGGGCGTCGTGCACCTCGCGGGTCCGGTTGGAGGTGAGGACGACCACCGGCGGCACCTGCGCCCGCACCGTGCCCAGCTCCGGGATCGTCACCGAGAACTCGGACAGCAGTTCCAGCAGGAACGCCTCGAACTCGTCGTCGGCGCGGTCGATCTCGTCGATCAGCAGCACCGACGGACAGGTCTCCAGGGCCCGCAGCAACGGCCGGGCGATCAGGAACCGGCGGTCGTACAGCTCGCCCTCCAGCCGGTCGGCGTCCACGGCCCCGGCCGCCTCGGCGGCCCGCAGATGCAGCAGCTGACGGGGGAAGTCCCAGTCGTACAGGGCCTGCGAGGCGTCGATGCCCTCGTGGCACTGGAGCCGGATCAGCGGGGCGCCGAGCGCCTCGGCGAGGGCCGCCGCGAGCGCGGTCTTGCCGACGCCCGCGTCGCCCTCGCAGAACAGCGGCCGGTGCAGCCGAAGGGCCAGGAAGCAGGCGACGGCCAGCCCGTCGTCGACGAGATACCCCGTCTCCTCCAGGCGGGCCCGCACCTCTTCCGGGCCGTTCACGCTCCCGTTCACCCCATCCCGGCGGCGGCCAGCACCGCCCGCCTGGTCAGCACCCGCGCCAGATGCGCCCGGTACTCGGGTGACCCGTACAGGTCCCGGGAGGGCTGGGTCCCCTCCGCCGCCGACTCCGCGGCCCGCGCCACGTCCTGCCCGTCCGCGCTGCCGGTCAGCGCCTCCTCGGTCGCCGTGGCGCGCAGCGGAGTGGACCCCATGTTGGTCAGCCCGACCCTGGCCTCGGCGATGTGCCCGCCGTCCCGCCGCACCAGCGCGGCCACGCCGACGATCGCCCAGGACTGGGCCACCCGGTGGAACTTCTCGTAGTGGAAACCCCAGCCGTCGGCCTTCGGTATCCGGATCTCCACCAGGAGTTCGTCGGGCTCCAGCGCGGTCTGGAGGTAGTCGACGAAGAACTCCCGTGCGGGGATCGCGCGCCTGCCGCCCGGCCCGGTGGCGATCAGCTCCGCGTCCAGGGCGAGCACCACGGCGGGCAGGTCACCGGCCGGGTCGGCGTGCGCGAGCGAGCCGCCGACGGTGCCCCGGTGCCGTACGGCGGGATCGCCGACCCCGGCCGTGGCGGCGGCCAGGAGACCCGCGTACCGGCGGACCAGCGGGTCGCGGATCACGTCGTGGTGGGTGGTCATCGCGCCGACGACGAGGGTCTCGCCCTCCTCGCGCACCCCGGTCAGCCCGGGGACGCGCCCGACGTCCACCACCAGTTCGGGAAAGGCCAGGCGAAGCCTCAGCAGCGGCAGCAGACTCTGCCCGCCGGCCAGCACCTTGGCGTCCTCACCGCCCTCGGAGAGCGCGCGCACCGCCTCCGCGACGCTGCTCGGACGGGTGTAGTCGAAGCTGGGAGGAATCATGCCGAGGCCTCCTTCAGTGCCTGCCAGACCCGTTCGGGCGTACAGGGCATCCGCAGGTCGCGCACGCCGAGCGGCCGCAGCGCGTCCACGACCGCTCCCACCACGGCCGGTGTGGAGGCGATGGTGCCCGCCTCGCCGACTCCCTTGACGCCCAGCGGATTCGTCGTCGCGGGCGTCTCCGTCCGGTCCGTCACGAACTCGGGCAGGTCCGGCGCCGAGGGCACCAGATAGTCGGCCATCGTGCCGGAGACCAGGTTGCCCTCGTCGTCGTAGACCGCCTCCTCGTACAGGGCCTGCGCGATGCCCTGCGCGAGCCCGCCGTGCACCTGGCCCTCGACGATCATCGGGTTGATCACCCGGCCGACGTCGTCGACGCCGACGTACGACCTGATCCGCGTCTGCCCGGTCTCGGTGTCGACCTCCACCGCGCACAGGTGCGTGCCGTGCGGATAGGAGAAGGTGTCCGGGTCGGTCAGGTGCCCGGCGTTGATGGTGGGCTCCACGCCGTCGGGCAGGTCGTGCGAGGTGAACGTCTCGAAGGCGATCTCCTGGATGGTCCTGCGGGCGTCCGGCGAGCCCTTCACGGAGAAGACGCCCTCGGTGAACTCCAGGTCCTGCTCGCTCGCTTCGAGCAGGTGCGCGGCGACCTTCCGGGCCTTGTCCACCACCTTGGTCGCGGCGTGATGCACGGCCGTGCCGCCGACCACCAGCGACCGCGAGCCGTAGGTGTCCATGCCCTGCGGAGCCGCCTTGGTGTCCCCGTGCACCACCTGGACGTCGTCGAACGGCACCCCGAGCACATCGGCGGCGATCTGGCTCCAACTGGTCACATGCCCCTGTCCGTGCGGGCTGGTCCCCGTGACGACCTCGACCTTGCCGGTCGGCAGCATGCGCACGCTCGCCGCCTCCCAGCCGCCGGCCGCGTACCGCAGATCCCTCAGCACCCGGCTCGGCGCGAGCCCGCACATCTCGGTGTACGTCGACACCCCGATCCCGAGACGCACGGTGTCGCCCCGCTGATTGCGGTCCGCCTGCTCGGCGCGCAGCTTGTCGTAGTCGAACAGCGCGAGCGCCTTGTCGGTCGCGGCCTCGTAGTTGCCGCTGTCGTACGTGAGGCCCGCGATCGTCGTGTAGGGGAACTCCTCGTGCCGGATCCAGTTCCGGCGCCGCAACTCCACCGGATCCAGGCCGAGTTCGTCCGCCAGGTCGTCCATGATCCGTTCGATGGCGTACGTCGCCTCCGGCCGCCCGGCGCCGCGGTAGGCGTCCGTCGGCGTCCTGGTCGTGAAGACGCCGGTGACGTTGAGTTCGTAGGAGCCCATCTTGTAGATGCCCGGGTACATGAACGCGCCCAGGATCGGGATGCCCGGGGTGACCAGCATCAGATAGGCGCCCATGTCGACCAGCAGGTCCGCCTTGAGGCCGAGCAGGGTGCCGTCGCGGTCGGCGGCGATCTCGACGTCCTGGATCATGCCGCGGCCGTGATGGGTGGCGAGGTATCCCTCCGAGCGGGACTCGGTCCACTTCACGGGCCGTCCGAGGCGGCGCGCGATCGCGAGGGTGAGGGCCTCCTCGCCGTAGACCTGGAGTTTGGAGCCGAAGCCGCCGCCCACGTCCGGGGCGACCACCCGCAGCTTGTGCTCGGGGACGCCGGTGACCACGGCGAGCATGACCCGGAGGATGTGAGGGATCTGGGTGGAGGAGTAGACGGTGTACTCGTCGGCTGCGGCGATCGGGGTGACGACGACCGCGCGCGGTTCCATGGCGTTGGGGATCAGCCGCTGCTGGATGTAGCGGCGCTTGAGGGTCACCTCGGCGCGCTGCCGTACGGCGGCGAAGTCCTCGCCGGTGCGCAGCGGCCAGTCGTAGCAGCGGTTGGTGCCCTTGTCGGAGTGGACGAGGGGAGCTTCCGGCAACAGCGCGGCCTCGAGGTCGAGGACCGGGGGCAGCGGCGTGTAGTCGACGTCGATCGCTTCCAGTGCGTCGGCGGCCGTGTACCGGTCGCGGGCCACCACCACTGCCACCGGGTCCCCGGCGTAGCGCACCTCGGTGGTCGCGATCGGCGGGTGGTCGGGCAGCACGATGTCCTCGGTCACGGGCCAGGCGCACGGGAGGGAACCCATGCCCTGCGCGAGATCGGCGCCGCTGAACGCGGCGACCACGCCCGGGCGTTCGAGCGCGGGGGAGACGTCGACCCGGTCGATCCGGGCGTGCGCCATGGGGCTGCGCAGGATCGCCAGGTGCAGCATCCCCGTGGCGTCGATGTTGTCGGTCCAACGGGTCTGTCCGGTGAGCAGCCGGGCGTCCTCCTTGCGGAGCCGGGCCGTACCGACCTCGGTCATGTCGTCACCCCCTGCTCGGCGGGTTCGGCGGCGGCCAGCACGGCCCGCACGATGTTCTGGTAGCCCGTGCAGCGGCAGAGGTTGCCCTCCAGGGCGTGACGCACTTCGTCCGAGGTCGGGTGCGGGTTCTCGCGCAGCAGGTCGCGCGCCGCCATGAGCATGCCGGGGGTGCAGTAGCCGCACTGGAGCGCGTGCCGCTCGTGGAAGGCACGCTGGAGGCCGGTCCACTCCCCGTTCCGGGCCAGTCCCTCCACCGTGGTCACTTCGCTCCCGTCCGCCTGGACGGCGAGCACCGAGCAGCTCTTGACGCTCGCACCGTCGAGGTCGACGGTGCAGGCCCCGCAGTTGGAGGTGTCGCAGCCGATCGGGGTGCCGGTCAGGCCCAGCCGGTCACGCAGGTAGTGGATCAGCAGAAGACGAGGCTCCACCTCGTCCTGATACACCGTGCCGTCCACCTTCACCGAGATACGGGTCATGTGCCCTCCCAGGACCACGGACGTGATGTGCGTCACTCTAGGACCGCTCCGGGGAGGGGGCGAGGGTCGGGACGGGACTGGTTGAGCGTTAATCCGTTGCCGCCGAGGGCTCACGCCTGCTGCACTTCTCGTGTCTTTGCCGTCGCACGATCCAGGAGCCGTCATGCGCACTGCGTCCATGTCCACCCCGGAAGGAATCTCCCTCTCCCCAAAGGACATGACGCTTCGTGCACGTGCTCAATCTCGGGATCCTCGCCCATGTCGACGCCGGTAAGACCAGCCTGACCGAGCGGCTCCTCCACTCGGTCGGAGTCATCGACGAGATCGGCAGCGTCGACGCCGGCAGCACCCAGACCGACACCCTCGCCCTCGAGCGCCGGCGCGGCATCACCATCAAGTCCGCCGTCGTCTCCTTCGCGGTCGACGACGTGACCGTCAACCTCATCGACACCCCCGGCCACCCCGACTTCATCGCCGAGGTGGAGCGGGTCCTCGGCGTGCTCGACGGCGCCGTGCTCGTCGTCTCGGCCGTCGAGGGCGTCCAGGCGCAGACCCGCGTCCTGATGCGGACCCTTCAGCGGCTGCGCATCCCGACCCTCGTCTTCGTCAACAAGATCGACCGGAGGGGTGCCCGCTACGACGGTGTCCTGCGGGCCGTCTCCGAGCGGCTCACCCCGGCGGTCGTGCCGATGGGAACAGTGAGCGGACTCGGCGCTCGGGAGGCCCGCTTCATCCCTGAGATCGGTGCCTACGACGTTCTCGCCGACCATGACGACGACCTGCTGTCGGCCTGTGTCGAGGGGCGGGTCGGCGCGGATCTCCTGCACCGGGCACTGGTCGCGCAGACCCGGCAGGCCCTGGTGCACCCGGTGTACTTCGGGTCGGCGGTCACCGGCGCGGGAGTGCCCGAACTGATCACCGGCATCAAGGAGTTGCTGCCCGCCGCCGACGGCGACCCGGCGGGGCCCGTCTCCGGCACGGTGTTCAAGGTCGACCGGGGCCCGGCGGGGGAGAAGGTCGCGTACGCGCGCCTGTTCTCCGGCACGCTCGGCATCCGCGACCGGGTGCCGTTCGGCGAGACGCGCACCGAGGGCCGTATCACCGCGATCAGTGTTTTCGACGGCGGCACCGAGGCCCGTAGGGAGGCGGTCCCGGCGAACCGGATCGCCAAGCTCTGGGGCCTGGCCGACATCCGCATCGGCGACGCCCTCGGCGAACCCCGCAAGGCCCACGGCCACTTCTTCGCCCCGCCCTCCCTCGAGACGGTCGTCGTCCCGGGCCCGGACACGGACGCCCGGTCCCTCCACCTCGCCCTCACCCAGCTCGCCGAGCAGGACCCGCTGATCGGCCTGCGCCACGACGAGGTCCGCCAGGAGACCTCCGTCTCCCTCTACGGCGAGGTCCAGAAGGAGGTCGTCCAGGCCACGCTCGCCGAGGAGTTCGGGCTTCGGGTCACCTTCCGGGAGACGACTCCGCTGTGCGTCGAGCGGCTGGTGGGTACCGGCTCGGCGGTCGCGTTCAACAAGCAGGACGGCAATCCGTTCCTCGCGACCGTCGGCCTGCGAGTCGAGCCGGCGCCGGTCGGCTCCGGGGTGGAGTTCCGGCGGGAAGTGGAGCTGGGCGCGATGCCGTACGCCTTCTTCAAGGCTGTCGAGGACACCGTGCGGGAGACCCTCGGTCGGGGGCTGTACGGCTGGCAGATCCCCGACTGCACGGTCACCATGACCCATTCCGGTTACTCGCCCCGGCAGAGCCACGCCCACCAGGGCTTCAACAAGAGCATGTCCAGCACCGGCGCCGATTTCCGGGGCCTGACCCCGCTGGTCCTCACCGAGGCGCTGCGGCGGGCGGGCACCCAGGTGTACGAGCCGATGCACCGGTTCCGCATCGAGGCTCCGGCGGACACCCTCCGGGCGCTGCTGCCGGTGCTGGCCGCGCTCCGGGCCGTACCGGAGGACACCGGGATCCATGGGGAGGCCTGCCGGGTGGAGGGAGTGGTTCCGGCGGCCCGGCTGCATGAACTGGAGCAGCGACTTCCGGGGTTGACCCGCGGCGAGGGCGAGATGGAGAGCGCCTTCGGGCACTACGCGGCGGTCACCCGTGACCCGGTCCCTTATCGGACGACCCCTACCCGGAAAAGCTGAAACTTACTCATCAGTCATAAGTGTTGACGGTGTGCCGGATGAGTCGGACTGTTATGGACATGCCGAATATACGCGCGCGTCTGCTCGTTGTTCTGGTTGTCCTCTGCGGATTCCTGACGGTCGCGGGTACCCCGTCCGCCTCCGCCGCCCCCATCGCCGACTCCCTGTCCTTCGACGACACCCGCCTGACCGTCCAGAACGGACGGTTCGTCGACGGCAACGGCCGCGAGGTCGTGCTGCGCGGCTACAACGTCTCCGGCGAGACCAAGCTCGCCGAGAACAAGGGCCTGCCCTTCGCCTCGGTCGCCGACGCCAAGAAGTCGGCGACCGCGCTGAGAGCCCTCGGCGGCGGCAACTCCGTGCGCTTCCTGCTGTCCTGGGCCTACGCGGAACCGGTGAAGGGCCAGGTCGACACCACGTACCTGGCGAACGCCACCGCGCAGATGCGCGCGTTCCTCGACGCGGGCATCCGGGTCTACCCCGACTTCCACCAGGACCTGTACTCCCGTTGGCTGTTCAACTCGGGCAGCTGGTACACCGGCGACGGCGCCCCCGCGTGGGCCGTGGCGCTCGGCAACTACCCCGCCGAGTCCTGCGGCATCTGCTTGCTGTGGGGCCAGAACATCACCCAGAACGGCGCGGTCAAGGCCGCCCAGTACGACTTCTGGCACAACAAGTACGGTCTCCAGGACTCCTTCCTGGCCACCGCCCAGAAGACCATGGCGTACCTCAAGGCGAACCTCGCCCCCGAGGAGTTCGCCGGCGTGGTCGGCTTCGACCCCTACAACGAGCCCTATGCCGGCACCTACGACTCCGGCCAGAACAGCCGCACCTGGGAACGCGACCTGCTCTGGCCCTTCTACGTGAAGTTCCGGGCCCGGATGGACGCGGCCGGCTGGACGGACAAGCCCGCCATGGTCGAGCCGAACCTCTTCTGGAACGGCAACGTCAGCAAGGAGGAGGGCGGCCTTCTCGACGCGGGCACGCTCGGCTCCCGGTACGTCTTCAACACCCACTTCTACGACCAGAAGGCCATCTCCGGCATCCTGATGTGGGGCAACGCCTCCGACGGCCAGTATGTCGCCGACTTCGGCACGGTACGCGACCGCGCGGCGGCCGCCGGGACGACGGCCGTGGTCAGCGAGTTCGGGCATCCGCTGAACGGCTCGACCGCCGGCAAGGCGCCGACTGTCCTCAAGGCCATGTACCAGGCCCTGGACTCCCGGGTGAAGGGCGCCAACTGGTGGTCCGCGCCCGCCGGTTCGGGGCCGGTCCTCTCCGGCACGCAGTGGCAGTGGGACCTCTACAACGGCCGCCACCACGAGTTGATGAACGACAACCCCGACAAGGTCCTCACCTCCGGCGACGCCTGGAACGACGAGGACCTGTCGGCCGTGAAGCTCGACGACTCGGGCACGCCGGTGCTCCGCCAGGACGCCCGGCTCCTCGACCGGATCTACCCGAGCGCCACCTCGGGGACGACCCTCGCCTTCACCTACGAGGACCGCTCACGCGACGGCTCCACGACCCTGACCTGGAACCCGGTGCCGAGCAGCCCGCCGAACGTGTCGTCCCTGGTCGGGTCCGGCCAGTACGCGGTGCTGGTGTGGCGCTCGGGCAGCGGCTCGGCGCCCACCGAACTCCACCTGCCCGCGTCCTTCCCCAACTCGACGACCACGGTGGTCTCCGACCTGGGCACGGTCCACGGCCCGCCCGCGTACAGCTCGTCGACGCCGGTCGGGGCGGCCCTCGAACCCGGCGGCACGGGGAGCCGACGGCTGCTGCTCACCGACGCGGACTCCGGTGTCCTGCACTACGCGCTGGTGACCAACGGGGCGAGCTCCCCGTCGGCGTCCGTGCTGAGCGCGGCCCGGTCCGAGCTGGCCAACTGGGCGAGCCAGAAGATCGGTTGACCGTCCCGGGTGTCGGGGCCGAAGCGGGCCCCGACACCCGGGCAGGTGCGTGAGCCCTTACGAGGAGGGACTCGTCCAGTCGGCGGCCACGTGCCCGAGGCGCACCCGCTGCGGATGGTCACCCACCGGCACCGACACCGTCTTCTGCCCGGTCGCGAAGTCGATCGCGGTGACCTGGTCGGCACCGCTCTCCGAGACGACACAGCTCTTGCCGTCACCGCTGACGGTGGCCCAGTAGGGCTTCGAGGCGGGGACGAGCGGGCCCTCCTGGAGGGTGGTGCGGTTGACGACGGTCGCGTAGTCGTCCATCGTGCCCGCCACGCACAGCTTGCTGCCGTCCGGGCTCATCGAGATGCCGTGGTGGCGCGAGTCGTTGACCATGGTGGTGCGGTCGTCGCTGGTCGCGGGGTTCTTCGGCAGGGTCTTCGTCCGGGTGATCTTGTCGGTGGCGACGTCGTACTCGAAGAAGCCGTTGAAGAACGACACCTGGAAGTACAGCTTGGACTCGTCGGGCGAGAACACGGCGGGCCGGACGGCGTCGGAGTAGTCCGTGAGGCCGATCGCGTTCAGCTTGTCCCGCATGTCGATCGTCTTGACCTGCTTGTAGGTGGTCGCGTCCACCACCGTGATGTGCCGGTCGCCCTTCGTCCAGTCCAGCCAGGGCGCGTCGGAGTCGGTGTTCACGTCACCGATCGCCATGTTCCAGATGTACTTGCCGTCCTTGGTGAAGATGTTCTCGTGCGGCTTGTCGCCGGTGGCGAACGAGCCGAGTTGCTTGCCCGTGTCGATGTTCAGCACGTGCACGGTGTTCGCGGTGGAGGCGGACACCGCGACCCGGGTGCCGTCGGGGGAGACCGCCATGTGGTCCGCGCGGTAACCCGACACCGGGAAGCGCCAGTTGACCTTCCCGGTGGCCAGATCGATCGACACCACGTCCGCGAAGCTCGGCCGCGAGACGACCACCGACTTGCCGTCCGGTGTGGAGTACATGTCGTCGGCGAACTGGTCGTGGCCTTCGCCGACGCTGTTGCGGATCGCCATGAAGTAGATCCACTTGATCGGATCGGCGTTGATCGCCGCCATCCGGGCGTCCTTGTCGGGGATGACGTTGATCCGGCCGACCTTCGCCAGATCGCCGGAGGACTTGATGACGTCGGCCGTGCCGTCCCAGTTGTTGGCCACGAACAGCACCTCGCGCAGGGCGGCGGCGTCCGCGGCGGAGGCGGTGGTCGCGGGGGCGGTGACGGTCAGGACGACTGCTGCGGCCATGGCCCACAGGTGTCGGGTTCTCGGAACAGGCATGACGGGTCTCCCTCGGGCGGCTCGTGACGGGGGCATGCCAAGGTGGCAAAACTGAAGATGCGTGCTTTCAGATTGAACTTACTGCAAAGTAAGGAAGGGGGGCCCTTCTCCACAAGACTGCGTACACGACAAACTTGGCGCTCATACGGAAGGCCGGACGCTCCGGCCCGGGTGGGAGGTGCGGTGACGGGCAGGCTCAGGGCCCCGACCGGTCGCTACGGCGGCAAGACGGCCGCCGAGCGGCAGGCCGAGCGGCGCCGCCGTTTCCTGGACGCGGCACTCCAGCTCTTCGGGGACACCCCCGGCTACCGCGCCACGACCGTCGCGGCCCTCAGCGAGGCCGCCGGCCTTTCCACCCGCCAGTTCTACGAAGAGTTCCGCACCCTCGAGGACGTCCTGGCCGAGCTGCACCTCGAGGTCAACGACTGGGCGACGGCCGCCGTGCTGGCCGCGGTGGCCGACGCGGACCATCTGCCGCTCGCGGAGCGCGCGGCCGCGATCTTCCGCGCCTACGCGGCGAACGTCACCTCCGACCCGCGGCGCGTGCGGATCACGTTCGTGGAGATCATCGGCGTAAGCGCGCGGTTGGAGGAGCAGCGGCTGGCCCGTCGGGCGCTCTGGGTCGATCTGGTGTGCGCCGAGGCGAACCGGGCCGTGGCCAGGGGAGAGGCGGCGCTGCGGGACTATCGGCTCGCGGCGACCGGGTTCATCGGCAGTGTGAACGGGCTGCTGCACGACTGGAGTGCGGGGTGGGTTGACGCGACCCTGGACGAGGTCGTGGAGGAGTTGGTGCGGCAGCTGCTGGGGATTCTGCAGCCGCCTGGGTGGGAGTCCGCTCGGGGGTGAGAACGGGGGCGCATGTCGCCAATACCCGGCGCCTCCGCAGGCGCGCCGTCGTCAGCTCCTCAGCCGGTTCACCAGCCGCCTGGGTGGGAGTCCGCTCGAGGGTGAGAAAGGGGGGCGCATGTCGCCGCGACCCTGCGCCTCCGCAGGCGCGCCGTCGTCAGCCTCCCAGTCGGTTCACCGCTGCCACCACGGGGGCGGCGCCGTCCTCCGCCCGGATGTGCGCGCCCACCGTCCGTGCCCGCTCCCGACATCCGGGGTCCCGCGTCGCCCCGATGAGTGCCGCCGCCAGCGCGTCGGCGGTCAGGCGCCGCAACGGCAGGGCCCGCGGGGCCACGCCCAGCGCGACCAGTCTGGCCGCCCAGAAACTCTCGTCGAACTGGATAGGCACCGGGATCGCCGGTACCCCCGCGCGCAGGCCGGCCGCCGTGGTGCCCGCCCCGGCGTGGTGGACCACGGCCGCCATCCGCGGGAACAGCGCGGAGTGCGGCACCTCGTCGATGGTCAGCATGTCGTCGCCGGTCGCGGTCAGGCCCGCCCAGCCGCGCTGGATCACACCGCGCAGCCCGGCCCGGCGCAGGGCGCGCACGATCTCGGTGCTGACCTTGGCGGGGTCCGGCACGGTCGCGCTGCCCAGGCCCACGAAGACCGGGGGCGGGCCGGCATCGATGAAGTCCCGTAGATCGTCGGGGAGCGGTGCGTCGCCGTCGTACGGCCACCAGTAGCCCGCCACGTCGAGCCCGGACCGCCAGTCGCGAGGCCGGGCGACCACACGCGGGCTGAATCCGTGCAGCACCGGCCAGCCCTGCCGTTCGCGGGCGCGGAGTGCCGCGGCCGAGCCCGTCGGGGGCAGGCCCAGCCGGGCCCGGACCGGTGGGAGGGCCGCAGCGAAGACCTGTTCCACCGCCAGGTTCAGGCCCGCCCCGGCGATCCGGTTGCCGAGGGCGCCCCAGGAGCCGATGCCCAGCATGGGCGGTGCGAACTCCCTGGTGGGCGCGAGCGGTTGAAGGTTGAGACCCAGACTGGGCAGTCTCAGGCCCTCGGCGATGGCGTGGCCCAGCGGGGCCACCGATCCGGAGAGCAGGAGCGCGTCGCTCGCCCCGGCGGCGGCCACCAGGTCGTCGGCCATCTCCACCGCCAGCGCCCGCGCCATCGCGACCACCCGCGCCAGCTTGCCCACGCCGGTCGTACTGCGGTGCAGGGCCCGCCCGCGCGAGGACTCCAGCTCCGCCCGGGGATCGACCGGCAGTGCGTGGAAGCCGATGCTGGCCCGCGCGGCCAGCGGTGCGAAGCGGCCGTGGGTCACCAGGGTGACCTCGTGCCCGGCCCGCGCCAGGCAGTGCCCCAGACCGGTGAACGGAGCCACATCGCCCCGGGAGCCCGCTGTCATGATCGCTAGCCGCACGACCGACAGTATGCGGCCGGGGGCCGTCGTCCCGCGCGAACGACCCGTGAACACCGGCCAGTTCACTCCTGTCACAGCCGTTGACTTCACCCTCTCGGGACTCTAGCTTCGGCGCGCATGGTGTTCGCATCACCGATCCCTGTTCGATATTTCGATCGGCTCGATGTTCCCCCCGCTAGAAGGAGCCGCATGTACCCCCCGCCGCGCACCGCCCGCAGAGGTCTCG
Organism: Streptomyces sp. NPDC050759; assembly: GCF_044456945.1. Classification (NCBI taxonomy): domain Bacteria; kingdom Bacillati; phylum Actinomycetota; class Actinomycetes; order Kitasatosporales; family Streptomycetaceae; genus Streptomyces; species Streptomyces sp. NPDC050759. Next base: position 192,496 of record NZ_JBITGI010000003.1, read on the forward strand.
CAGGACGCTTCAGAGCCGCCGCCGTCCGCGTTCTCGTCCTCGCCCTGACCGCCACCGCCGCGCTGCTCTTCGCCCAGCCGACCCCGGCGCTGGCCGCGACGACCCGGCAGATTCCGGTGCCCTCTGCACCGATGGGCTGGGCGTCCTGGAACAGCTTCGCCGCGAAGATCGACTACACCGTGATCAAGGCCCAGGTCGACGCGTTCGTCGCGTCCGGTCTCCCCGCGGCGGGATACAAGTACGTCAACATCGACGAGGGCTGGTGGCAGGGCACCCGCGACAGCTCCGGGAACATCACGGTCGACGAGTCCGAGTGGCCCGGCGGTATGAAGACCATCGCCGACTACATCCACAGCAAAGGCCTCAAGGCCGGCATCTACACCGACGCCGGCAAGGACGGCTGCGGCTACTACTACCCGACGGGCCGCCCCGCCGCCCCCGGCTCGGGCAGCGAGGGCCACTACGACCAGGACATGCTGCAGTTCTCCCAGTGGGGCTTCGACTTCGTGAAGGTCGACTGGTGCGGCGGTGACGCGGAGGGACTCGACGCGAAGACGACGTACCAGTCGATCAGCGACGCGATCGGCAGGGCCACCGCCACCACGGGCCGTCCGATGACCCTGTCGCTGTGCAACTGGGGCCGGCAGAACCCGTGGAACTGGGCTCCGGGGCAGGGCGCGATGTGGCGCACCAACGACGACATCATCCTCTACGGCAACAAGCCGTCGATGACGAACCTGCTGACCAACTTCGACCGGAACCTGCACCCCACGGCCCAGCACACCGGCTACTACAACGACCCGGACATGCTGATGGTCGGCATGGACGGCTTCAGCGCCGCACAGAACCGCACCCACATGAACCTGTGGGCCATCTCCGGAGCCCCGCTCCTGGCCGGCAACAACCTGGCCACCATGACCACCGAGACCGCGAACATCCTCAAGAACCCCGAGGTCATCGGTGTCGACCAGGACCGACGCGGCCTCCAGGGCGTCAAGGTCGCCGAGGACACCTCCGGGCTTCAGGTCTACGGCAAGGTCCTGTCCGGCAGCGGAAACCGCGCCGTCGTCCTCCTCAACCGCACCTCCTCCGCACAGAACATCACCGTCCGCTGGTCCGACCTCGGTCTGACCAACGCCAACGCGACCGTCCGTGACCTGTGGGCGCGCTCCAACCTCGGCTCGTACGGCACGGGTTACACCACCAGTGTCCCGGCGGGCGGATCGGTGATGCTCACGGTCACCGGCGGCACCGAGGCGGCGAGCAGCACCTACACAGGCACCTCGAGCTTCACCGGCGTGGTCGCCGGAAACACCGGGATCAAGACCGTCGACGTCGCCTACACCAACAACACCTCGGCGGCCCGCACCGCGACCCTCAAGGTCAACGGCCAGGGCACGACCACGGTCTCCTTCCCGCCCACCGGATCCTCCCAGGGCAGCGTTTCGGTCCAGGTCGGCCTGTCCAAGGGTTCCTCGAACACGCTGACCTTCACCGGCGCCCCGACTCTGGCCGACATCACGGTCCGCCCGCTGCCCGGCACCAACGGCACCCTCGCCGTCGGCACGCAGTCCGGCCGCTGCCTGGACATCTACGACAACACCATCGGCAACGGCACCCAGGCCGAGCTGTGGGACTGCAACGGCGGCCAGAACCAGCAGTGGACGTACACCTCGCGCAAGGAACTCGTGGTGTACGGCAACAAGTGCCTGGACGCCTACAACCTCGGCACGACCAACGGCACCAAGGTCGTGATCTGGGACTGCAACGGCCAGAACAACCAGAAGTGGAACGTGAACAGCGACGGCACGATCACCAACGTCAACGCCGGTCTCTGCCTGGACGCCTCCAACGCGGGCACGGCCAACGGCACCCAGATGGTGCTGTGGTCGTGCAACGGCCAGGCCAACCAGAAGTGGACGCTGACCTGATCTAGCTCTGCCGGGCGGCCGCCTCCGCTGCGTGGACGGTCTGCTCCAGCAGCGTGGCGATGGTCATCGGACCGACCCCGCCCGGCACCGGCGTGATCAGCGAGGCCCGCTCCACCGCGGAGTCGAAGTCCACGTCACCGACGTTCCCGGCGTTGTACCCGGCGTCCACGACGACCGCGCCGGGCTTGATGTCCTGGCCCCGGATCAGCCGGGGCCGGCCCACCGCGGCGACCACGATGTCCGCCTCCCGTACGGCCGCCGACAGGTCCGCCGTACGGGAGTGGCAGTAGGTCACCGTGGCGTCCCTGGCGAGCAGCAGCATGCCGGCCGGCTTGCCGAGGATCGCGCTGCGGCCCACGACCACGGCCCGCTTGCCGGCCGGGTCGACGCCGTACTCGTCGAGCAGCCGCATGATCCCGCCGGGTGTGCACGACACGAAGCCCGGCAGTCCGAAGCTCATCGTCGCGAAGGAGGCGAAGGTGACGCCGTCGACGTCCTTCTCCGGAGCGATCGCCTCGAACGCCGCCCGCTCGTCGATGTGCGGGCCCATCGGGTGCTGGAGCAGGATGCCGTGCACGGTGGGGTCGGTCGACAACTCCCGCAGGGTGCCGACGAGTTCCCCGGTGGTCGTGGCCGCGGGCAGCTCCACGTGCCGCGACGCGATACCCGCCTTGCGGCAGCGGTTGCGCTTCATACGGACGTAGGTGACGGAGGCGGGATCCTCACCCACCAGCACCGTCGCGAGACAGGGCGCCCGTCCGGTGCGCTCGGTGAGGTCGGCCGCCCGCTCGGCGGTCTCCTCGAGGATGCGCCCGGCGAGCGCGGTGCCGTCCATGAGCCGTGCCTGGGACATGATCCACTCCTGAGCCGATCGACGGAATCGCCCAGGCGCACGGCATCGAGTGTGCGGACCGCTCCCCGGTGGTGCTCCACCTCAGCGCCAGTCACGGTCCGTCCCTCAGGTTAGCCGACGCGCTACGGCGGTCACGCCCCGCTCTCCTGCGGCGGAGCCGTCGGATCGGCCCCCGCGAGGAAGCCGGCCGCCTGGGCGTGGACGTGATCGGCGCCGATCGCCCCCGCCCAGCGGGCTATCTCCCGTGCCAGCGCGGTCGCCCCGGCCTCGTCGCCCGTGTCGCGGGCCAGGACCGCGAGGAGCAGCTGCTGGGTGAGCACACCGGGGACCATCCCCGCCCGGGCGCTCAGGGCGGTGGCCCGCCGCCAGCGCTCCAGGGCACTGTCGTGGTCGCCGGCGTCGTGGTCGTGGTCGCCGAGATGCCGCAGCGCCTCCCGGACCAGCAGATCGTCGCCGCCCGACTCGCCGGCGCCCAGGGCGGCCTCGTAGTGGGCGGGGGCGGCCGTGCGTTCGGCGAAGAGGTTGTCGGCGATCAGTCCCAGGTACATCGAGGCCCAGCCGCGCCGCACCTCGTCCGGGGCGTCCTCGCGCAGGTCCTGCGCGTCGCGCCGCAGGCCGGCGAGTGCCTCGGGGTCCTTGCCCTCGGGGCCGGGCCGGAAGGTGCCCTCGCCGCGCAGCAGCCGGAAGTAGTCGTGCCGCAGCCGGACGAAGGCCAGGTCCCAGTCGGTGCCCGTCGACTCCTTCTCCGCGTGCTCGGCACGGCCGGCCGTGAGGTCCGTACCGCCGAACCAGTCGCTCTGCAGGGCGACCTCGGCCGCCGCGAGAGCGAGCCGGGCGCGGTCCCCGGCGGTGTCACAGGTCGTCGCGTCCAGGAGGCGCAGTGCCCGCTCCCACCGTCCCGCCAGCGACAACTCGTTGGCGGAGGCGAGGAGTTCGTCGAGTTGGACGGTTGTGCTCGTGGTGTTCGTCATGACGGGGGAAGGTAGTCAGACGAAAAACCATCCACAAGAAAACTATTGCAGGGGGCGGGTAATGCGGGACTCGGTCGACCGGCACGTCGAGGTGTGGGCGAAGGAACTCGACGGGATGGACCCCGTCAAGGAGGCGATCTTCGCGCGGCTGGCCATCCTGGCCCGGTATGCCTCCCAGGCCCGCCGCGACACCCTCGACTCCGACGGACTGCGGAACTGGCAGTACAAGGTGCTGCTGACCCTGCGCCGGCTCGGCCCGCCGTACACCGGGAGCCCCTCGCTTCTCGCCGACCACCTCGGACTGACCCGGGGAGCCCTGTCGGCCCGGCTGACGCCGCTGGAGGACGCCGGGCTGATCGTCCGCACGCACGAGGACGACGACAGGCGACGGGTTCGGGTCCGGCTCACCGAGGCCGGGCACGCCGCGTTCGAACAGCAGGTCGCCTCGGAGGAAGCGGGTGAGCTCGCGCTGCTCTCGGCCCTCACTCCGGCAGAGCGGCGAACCCTCGCGGACCTGTTGCGGAAGCTGGTCGTGGCCGCCGAGTCCTCTTCGGAAAAGCCGAGAAGGCCCAGGTCAGCAGTGATGTGACAGGGCCCTCCCGGCGCTGGTTCCTACTCGTCCCACGCCTCGATGATGATCTGCTCGGAGATCTTGCCGTCGCGCAGGGTGACCATCGACTCCGACAGGACGCGCATGCCGTCCGCGTACTGGCAGGACTCGCTGTAGGCCGCGCGATCGCCCTGGACCACGCACCCTTCCAGCTTGTGGGTCATGTCGCGGCTGTAGACGTCGCTCAGCATCGCGCCGATCTCGTCACGGCCGTGCAGGACCTTGGGGTTGCTGGGTGTGGCGTTCCGGTTGACGAGGCGTATCTCCGCGTCGTCCGCGTACAGAGACAGAAGCGTCTCCGGGGTGTGTCCTTCGATGCCCTGGCGCAGGATGTCGGTGTCGAAGCCGGGTCGTGCCGCGGTGCCCATGATGACCTCCTTCGAAGGCCCCGGCCGACAAGGAGCGGGCCGCAGGGCCTCTTTCTTCGAGACTCCTCCGCCCCGGCGGCCACGGCAAGCGCAGGCGGGCGCTCCGCCTGACGGGTGAGCGGCGCCGGGCCCCCGTGTCGGCGAGGGCCCTGCCCGCGTTGCTGCAGACATGATCTCCACTCGACGTATCGTCGCCGCCGTCGGTCTCGCCGTCGGCGTCACCGGCCTCACCGCCCCCCTCGCGCACGCGGCCGACGCGGGCGTCCCGGACGCCGGGCGGCTCAACCCGATCGCCGTGATCGACTCGCTCGCGGTGAGTGACATCCCCGCGGAGCACCAGGGCGAGGTCCCGCGTGTCTCCGAGCAGTTGGCGGGGCTCAACCAGGTCAAGAAGCTGAGCGAGCTCACCGACCTCGTCGCCCCCGTCACCGGGCTGCTGCCGGGTGTCGGGGGCTGAGTCTCCCGCACGGACACCGAGGGCCGCCCGGACGACCGGGCGGCCCTCGACGTATGCCCCCGTCTGCGGCGCCGCAGAGATCTCAACCAGCGGTCGCGAGGAACTGCGTAGCGGCCAGCTCCGCGTACAACGGATCTCCGGCGACCAGTTCCCGATGCGTCCCCACCGCGCGGACGCGGCCCGCGTCCATGACCACGATCCGGTCCGCCATCGTCACCGTGGACAGCCGATGCGCGACCACCAGCACCGTGGTCGTACGCGCCACATCCGCCACGGTGTCCCGCAACGCCGCCTCGTTCACCGCGTCCAACTGGGACGTGGCCTCGTCGAGCAGCAACAGCCGGGGCCGCCGCAGCAACGCCCGGGCGATCGCCACCCGTTGCCGCTCCCCACCCGACAACTTGGTCCCCCGATGCCCGACCAGCGTCTCCAGCCCCTTGGGCAGCCGGGCCACCAGACCGTCGAGCCGGGTCGTCTTCAGCACGCGCGTGACCGCGTCCTCGTCCGCGTCCGGATTGCCGAGCAGCAGATTCTCCCGCAGCGACCCCGACAGCACGGGCGCGTCCTGCTCCACATAGCCGATCGCGGACCGCAGTTGCGGAAGATCCCACTCCGAGAGCTCCCGGCCGTCCAGCGTGACGACCCCGGCCTCGGGATCGTAGAACCGCTCGATCAACGAGAACACCGTCGTCTTTCCCGCCCCCGACGGCCCGACGAACGCCGTCATCCCCCGCGCGGGCACCTCGAAGGTCACCCCGTGGTGGACGTACGGCAGATCGTCGGCGTACCGGAACCGGACGTCCGAGAAGGCGACAGACGCCGGTTCCGCCCCGTCGGTGGGCAACGGCGCGGGCTGAGCGGCCGGTTCGGCGGGCAGCCGTAGCGCCTCCTGGATCCGGGCGAGAGCCGCGGCCCCCGTCTGATACTGCGTGATCGCCCCGACGACCTGCTGGATCGGCGACATCAGATAGAAGACGTACAGCAGGAACGCGACCAGTGTGCCGACGTCGATCGCCCCGGTCGCGACCCGCGCCCCGCCCACCGCGAGCACCGTGATGAACGCGATCTGCATCGCGAGCCCGGCCGTATTGCCCGCCGCCGCCGACCACTTGGCGGCCCGCACGCTCTGCCGCCACGACTCCTCGGCCGCCGCGTGCAGGGTCCGTTCCTCGCGGTGCTCGGCGCCGGACGCCTTGACCGTGCGCAGCGCGCCGAGGATGCGCTCCAGCGAGGCGCCCATCACACCGACCGCGTCCTGCGCCTGCCGGCTCGCCCGGTTGATGCGGGGCACGATCACCCCGAGGACCGTGCCCGCGGCCAGGATCACCGCCAGCGTGACGCCCAGCAGCACAGGATCGACGAGGCCCATCATCACGACGGTCGCGACCAGTGTGAGCCCGCCGGTGCCCAGGCCCACGAGCGAGTCGGTGGTGACCTCGCGCAGCAGGGTGGTGTCCGAGGTGATCCGGGCCATCAGGTCGCCGGGTTCGGTGCGGTCCACGGCCGCGATGCGCAGGCGCAGCAGATACGACGACAGCGCGCGCCGTGCGCCGAGCACCACGGACTCCGCGGTGCGCCGCAGCACGTAGGAACCCAGTCCGCCCATCGCCGCGTTGGTGACCACAAGCCCCGACATGACGAACAACGCGCCGGTGATCGTGCGGTCGTGGGACAGGTCGTCGATCAACTCCCGGGCCACCAGCGGCAGCAGCAGACCGGTGGCCCCCGTCAGCAGCGAGAGGACGGCACCCGCCAGCAGGGTCCACCGGTGCGGCCGTACGTATCCGAGGAGCAGCCGCCAGGTCGGCGGGCCGGTCTCCGTCTCGGTGATGCTCACGGTGCTCCTTGGGGCCCGACGGTGTGCGGAGACTTCAGGCTACGTCCGGACTTGGCGCGTTGACGGGGTCAGCGGTGGGTGAGCGCGGCCAGGGTCGTGTCGAGGTCGGTGGCCCGTGGCCGGTTGTGCGGCAGTTTCGCCAACAGGGCCGCCATGCCGCAGGTGTTGGTGAGTGCCGAGAAGACCAGGCCGCCCGCGATCACCGCGCAGAGCAACTGCCAGGCGGGGTGCAGGAGTCCGAGCCCCAGCCCGGCCATGACGACGGTGCCCGCGGTGAAGCGGACCTGGCGTTCCATGGCCCAGACGGCACGGGTGCCCGCGGCCGGCCGGTCGAGCCGCTGCCCGGCCGCGGCCCAGCCCTGGGTGCCGCCGGTCAGGGTGACGGCCCGGATGCCGTGCTCGGAGAGGACCTCGCACGCGCTCAGCGCACGCGCGCCGGAGGCGCAGACGACGAGCAGTTCGCCGCGTACCTCCCGGAGCGCGGGCAGGGCCCGCCTGATCTGGTCCAGAGGGATGTTGAGTGCGCCGGGCAGATGTCCGGAGGCGTACTCGCCCGGGGTACGGACGTCGAGGACGGTCAGTTCGTCCAGTCGGGCGGCCGCCTGCGAGGCGTCGAGAGCGGTGGGGGGCATGTCGTGCGTGTTCCTTCCTGAGAGGCTGGTGTGACGAGGGGGCGACCCGAGGAGGTAAAATACCCCCAAGGGTATGTAGAGGAGTGATGGTGGAGCTTCAGTTCGAGGGTGATGAGCTCAAGTCCGTGCTGAACCGACTGCGCCGGGCGCAGGGTCAGATCTCCGGAGTGATCAAGATGATCGAGGAGGGCCGGGACTGCGAGGACGTGGTCACCCAGCTCGCCGCGGCGTCCCGCGCCCTCGACCGGGCCGGCTTCGCGATCATCGCGACCGGGTTGCAGCAGTGCCTGACCGACCCGGAGGGCAACCGCGTCGACGGCGAGACGACGGAGCAGATGAAGGCCCGGCTGGAGAAGCTGTTCCTGTCACTGGCCTGACGTTCACCGGACGGCGTCCGCCAGCATGAACGCGGCCACGGCCAGCAGTGCCACGGCGAACGTCCGCTGCAGTGCGCCTGCCGACACCTTGGCGGCCAGGCGCCTGCCGTCCCAGGCGCCGAGCATCGCGGTCGCCGCGAACGGGGCGACCGCACCCCAGTCGACGTCCACGCTCGTGCCGCTGCGGGCAGCCAGTGCGGCCAGGGAGTTGACGGTGATGACCAGGAGGCTGGTCCCGACGGCGGCTCTCATGCGCAGTCCGACGACATTCACCAGGGCCGGTACGGCGAGAAACCCGCCGCCCACGCCCAGGACACCGGTCACCGCACCGAGCCCCGCCCCGGCCCGGGCGACGCGACTCGTGCGCACCGGCACACCGTCCGGCCGTACGGATGCCGATGGCCGGAGCATACGGACGGCGGCGAGCGCGGCGACCACGGCGAACGCGCCCGTGAGCACGCCTGCCGGGAGCCGCCCGGACACCGCCCCGCCGATCGCCGCCGGCACGAGTCCCGCCGTCGCGAACAGGGCGCCCTCACGCCAGCGCACCGCGCCCCCGCGGGCGTGGGTGACCATCGCGGTCACGGACGTGAGGGTGACGACGACGAGCCCGGCGGTGGTGGCCGCGGCCGGACTGAAGCCGAGCAGATAGATCAACGCGGGCACGGCGAGCATGCTGCCACCACCGCCGAGCGCGCCGAGCGCCAGACCGGTGAGGCCACCGGCGAGCAGGGCGAGGACGAGGGCGCTCACGCGAGGCGGGCGGCGGCGTCGACCGTGGCTCGGTCGGCCGGGGTGCCGGGTGCCACGGGGCGCGGCGCGGGGGAGGGGCCGGCGGGAGCCGAGGAGCCGTCCGCCGAGGTGTGCGCGTGAGACATACCCGGCGAGCCGTCCGCCCTGGTGGGCCCGTCGGTGCCGCCGTCGGGGGCGGGGGGACCGTCCGCCCGGGTGGGCGTGTCGGGGTCGCTGTCGGGGGCGGGTGAGCCGTCCGTCGTGGTGAGTGTGGTGGGGTGGCTGTCGGGGGCGGGGGGACTGTCCGCCCGGGTGGGCGTGTCGGGGTCGCTGTCGGGGGCGGGCGGACCGTCGGCCCCGGTGGGCCTGTCGGGACCAGGTGAACCGTCCGTCGCCGTGAGCGTGGCGGCGTCGCCGTCAGCGGCATGCGAACCGTCCGCCCCGGAAACCGCCTCAGAGCCGCCGTCGGGAGCAGGTGAACCGTCCGTCGCCGTGAGCGTGGCGGCGTCGCCGTCAGCGGGACGCGAACCGTCCGCCTCGGGGTCGCCGTTGGCGCCGGGTGAGGTCTCCGACGCGGGCCGGCCGCCCGGTGAACCCCCCACCACCCCGAGCCCCGCCTCCACCCAGGCCCGCATCCCGCCCAGGACGTCCACCGCGTCCACTCCCCGCGCCGCGAGCAGCCCGGCCGCCTCCCGGGACCGCTTGCCCGAGCGGCAGATCGTGACCACCGGGCGGTCCTCCGCGGCCCTGGGCAGCCGGCCACCGGACGCCAGCTCGGACAGCGGAGCGTGGACAGCCCCAGGCGCGTGACCCGCCGCCCACTCCGCGTGCTCACGCACGTCCAGGAGTACGGCCTCCGCCTCCGCCCCCGTCCGCTCGTGAGCCTCCTCGGCCGTGATCCTCGCCATCGGGAGGCCGGCCGCGGCCGCGGAGGCGAACCCGTCGTCGACGGCGACCACGTCACGTCCTGCCGCGTCGAGGATCGAGGCGCCCATGGCCGCCCGCATCCCGCCCGCGCAGTGCACCCACACCGTGCCGTCCGGTATCTCCGACAGCCGGTCCCGCAGCCGGTGCAACGGAATGTGCAGCGAGCCCCGGATGTGACCGCCGGACCGCTCCGAGTCCCGCCGCACGTCCAGCACCACGACTGCGTCGGAACCCTGGGCGGCCAGCTCGGCGAACGTGCCGCGCGGGAACGAGCGCGGCGACTCCCCGTCCCGTACCCACTCGGCCGGGGAACCGGTCGCCGCGGCGGCGGGCCGGTCGATGCCGACGCGGACCAGTTCCCGCTGGGCGTGGGCCAGTTGAGCGGGCGAGGCGGCCAGCAGCGTCACCGGCCTGCCCCACGGAACCAGCCAGGCCAGATACGTGGCGAGCTGCCCCTCGGCCTCGAAGTTGAACGCCCCCGCGACATGTCCCTCGGCGAACGCGCGCCTGTCCCGCAGATCCACCACCCACTCCCCGGCCGCCAGCCGCGCCGCGATCTCCTCGGCGTCCGCCGGACGGGGCGGGGTCAGATCCACGGGGCCGGGCCCCCGCGCGTTCACCGGACCCATGTGCGCGTAGTACGCGGGCACGTCGTCCAGCCCCGCGAGCAGCTCGGCGACGAAGGTGTCGACGTCCTTGACCAGAGCCTCGTTGGAGCCGCGCTCCCGCCCGATGGTCGTCGCCGCCCCGCCGGCCGCCTGCGTGGCCGAACAGAAGCTGCCGAACCCGTGTGTGGGCAGCACCGCCGTCTCGTCCGGCAGCTCCGCCGCCAGCCGGTGAGCCGAGTCGTACTGCGCCCGGGCCAGCCGCCCGGTCAGCGCCGGCTCCACGAGGTCGGGCCGCCCCACCGTGCCGATCAGCAGTGAGCCGCCGGTGAAGACGGCCACCGCCCGCCCGGCCGCTTCCAGGACGTACGCCATGTGGTGCGGGGTGTGCCCGGGCGTGGCCAGCGCCCGCAGCGCCAGCCCGTCCTCGATCTCCGCCACGTCCCCGTCGGCGACCGGCGTCCGATCGAACGCGACCCGTGCCCCGGCCGGCACCAGATAGGCGGCCCCCGTGATCCGGGCCAGCTCCAGGCCGCCGGTCACGTAGTCGTTGTGGACGTGCGTCTCGACGACCTGGGTGATCCGCACCCCGCGCCCGGCGGCCGCCCCGATCACCCGGTCCACGTCCCGCGGCGGATCCACCACCACGGCCCCGCGGGCGCCGCCCGCCAGGTAGCCGCGGTTGCCCAGGCCGGGCACCTCGATGGTGTCGACGAAGTACACGACAGCGCTCCTCTCCTCGCGACAACCCCGGGGTCAGTTACCCCCGGGGGTATGCGTTCCACCGTAGCAGAGGTACCCTGGGGGGTATTTTTGCCTCCCGGAGTCGGTGCCGTTACTGATCAGTCGCGCGTAGGGTCGGAGGGACGTACACGGGGCGACAGAAGGGGTCAGGGCCATGGCGCAGGAGGTACGCGGAGTGATCGCACCCGGCAAGGACGAGCCGGTGCGGGTGGAGACGATCGTGGTGCCGGACCCGGGGCCGGGCGAGGCCGTCGTCCAGGTGCAGGCCTGCGGGGTCTGTCACACCGACCTGCACTACAAGCAGGGCGGGATCAACGACGACTTCCCCTTCCTGCTGGGCCACGAGGCCGCCGGTGTGGTGGAGTCGGTCGGCGAGGGGGTGACCGATGTCGCGCCCGGCGACTTCGTGATCCTCAACTGGCGTGCCGTGTGCGGGAACTGCCGCGCCTGTCTGCGCGGGCGGCCCTGGTACTGCTTCAACACCCACAACGCCACTCAGAGGATGACCCTCACCGACGGCACCGAACTCTCGCCCGCCCTCGGCATCGGCGCCTTCGCCGAGAAGACGCTGGTCGCCGCCGGACAGTGCACCAAGGTCGACCCCTCCGTCTCGGCGGCGGTCGCGGGGCTGCTGGGCTGTGGCGTGATGGCCGGCATCGGCGCCGCGATCAACACCGGACAGGTCGGCCGGGGTGACACCGTCGCCGTCATCGGCTGCGGCGGCGTTGGCGACGCGGCGATCGCCGGATCGAACCTCGCGGGCGCGGCGAAGATCATCGCCGTCGACATCGACGACCGGAAGCTCGAGAAGGCCCGCACGATGGGCGCGACCCACACCGTGAACTCCAAGGACACGGATCCGGTCGAGGCGATCCGCGAGCTGACCGGCGGCTTCGGTGCCGACGTCGTCATCGAGGCGGTCGGCCGCCCCGAGACGTACAAGCAGGCGTTCTACGCCCGTGACCTCGCCGGCACGGTCGTGCTCGTCGGTGTGCCGACCCCCGAGATGAAGCTGGAGCTGCCGCTCCTCGACGTCTTCGGCCGCGGCGGCTCGCTCAAGTCGTCCTGGTACGGCGACTGCCTGCCCTCCCGGGACTTCCCCATGCTGATCGACCTGCATCTGCAGGGCCGCCTGGACCTGGAGGCGTTCGTGACCGAGACCATCCAACTCGACGAGGTGGAGAAGGCGTTCGAGCGCATGCACCACGGCGACGTCCTGCGCTCGGTGGTGGTGCTCTGATGTCCGTCCGCATCGAACGCCTCGTCACCTCCGGGCAGTTCAGCCTCGACGGTGGCACCTGGGATGTCGACAACAACGTCTGGATCGTCGGCGACGACCACGAGGCGATCGTCATCGACGCCGCCCACGACGCCGACGCCATCGTCGAGGCGGTAGGGGATCGCCGGCTGACCGCGATCGTCTGCACCCACGCCCACAACGACCACATCGACGCCGCGCCCGCCCTCGCCGACCGCACCGGCGCCACGATCTGGCTGCATCCCGACGACCTGCCGCTGTGGAAGCAGACCCACCCCGACCGCGACCCCGACGCCCACCTGCGCGACGGCCAGGTCATCGAGGCCGCGGGCGCCGACCTCCGGGTGCTGCACACCCCCGGGCACGCACCGGGCGCGGTCTGCCTCTACGACCCGGGCCTCGCCACCGTCTTCACCGGCGACACCCTCTTCCAGGGCGGCCCCGGCGCCACCGGCCGCTCCTACTCCCACTTCCCGACGATCATCGACTCGATCCGCGACCGCCTGCTGGCCCTGCCGGCCGAGACGAAGGTCCTCACCGGCCACGGCGACCCGACGACGATCGGTGCCGAAGCCCCGCACCTCCAGGAGTGGATCGACCGCGGCCACTGACGCCGACCGGGTGACCCGCCCGTAAATCACGACAGAGGTTGTCCGGCTTCCCGGTCATGCTCGAAGAGACATCGGGCACAACGGGAGGTCGGACATGTCACAGCCGCTGCAGGGCAAGGTCGCGCTGGTCGCCGGAGCGACCCGGGGAGCGGGACGCGGGATCGCCGTGGAACTCGGAGCGGCGGGCGCCACCGTCTACGTCACCGGACGCAGCACCCGCGCCCGCCGCTCCGAGTACGACCGCCCCGAGACCATCGAGGACACCGCCGACCTCGTCACCGCGGCCGGCGGCCAGGGCATCGCCGTACCCACCGACCACCTGGACCCGGCGCAGGTCCGCTCGCTCGTCGACCGGATCGCCGACGAGCACGGCCGCCTCGACGTCCTCGTCAACGACATCTGGGGCGGTGAACACCTCTTCGCGTGGGACAGCCCGGTGTGGGAGCACGACCTCGACAACGGCCTGCGCCTGCTCAGGCTCGCGATCGAGACCCACGCGATCACCAACCACCACGCCCTGCCCCTGCTGCTGCGCCGGCCCGGCGGCCTGGTCGTCGAGATGACCGACGGCACCGACGCCTACAACCGCGAGAACTACCGCGTCTCCTTCTTCTACGACCTCGCCAAGACGTCCGTCATCCGCATGGCCTTCGCCCTGGGACACGAACTCGGCCCGCGAGGCGCGACCGCCGTCGCGCTCACTCCGGGCTGGCTGCGCTCGGAGATGATGCTCGACAACTACGGGGTGCGGGAGGACAACTGGCGCGACGCCCTCGACCGCGTCCCCCACTTCGCCATCTCGGAGACCCCGCACTATGTGGGCCGCGCCGTCGCCGCGCTGGCCGCCGACCCCGAGGTCGCCCGCTGGAACGGTGCGTCCCTCGACAGCGGCTCGCTCGCCCGGACCTACGGCTTCACGGACCTCGACGGCAGCCGTCCCGACGCCTGGCGCTACCTGGTCGAGGTCCAGGACGCGGGCAAGCCGGCGGACGTGACGGGTTACCGCTGATCCGGGACGCCCTGGAGCGTCGGCGACAGAGGCCGGCGCGCCGAGTGCCCGGGCGGCAGCGCGAGATCCTCCCGTACGGCGGCGTAGTACCCGTCGCGTCCGGCGCGCTGCCGCTCCACCATCGCCTGCCACGCCGCCGGATCTCGCGTCTGCGCGCGCAGGAACGCCTCCATCTCCAGCAGGACGACCACCCAGACGCGGGCCCGCTCCACCACCTCGGGGCTGCCCAGCAGGATCAGGGCCTCGCCCGCCGGGTCCCGTTCCATGGTGGCCTGGGTGAGCAGGGGCTGGGCCTCCTCCGGCGTCAGGGGGTGCGGGTGCCGGTCGTTGCCGTAATGGGCGGCTGCCCGGTAGGCGAGGGTGACGGACTTCTTCAACGTCCTCGCGTACTCGCCGTAGATGGCGAGCTTGCGCTCCTCCCAGCGGGCCGCCTGCTCCCGCTGGAACCGCACCCGGTCACCCCGCACGATCGCCACATACGAGCCGAGCGCGCCGATGACGACGCCGATGAGTGCGGGCAGTTGCTGCAGGAACTCCGACATGGACGCACGGTATCTGCCCTGTTGATCAGTGAGGTACTACCTTCGGCCTCATGACGCACACCAAGCGCTTTGAGGGGCACGGAGTTCTCGTCACAGGCGCCGCCCGCGGCATCGGTGCGGCGACGGCCCGTCGCCTCGCCGAGGAGGGAGCCGCGGTCCTGCTGACCGACCGGGACGGGACCGTCGTGGAGCGGACGGCCGCGCGTCTGCGTGAACACGGGTTCGCCGCACAGGCCCTGGAGTGCGACGTGGCGGACCGCCCGGCCGTCGAGGCGGCCGTCGCCCACGCCGTCGACGCGTTCGGCTCGCTCGACGTCCTGGTCAACGGTGCCGCCCGGTGCACCCCGGAGACCGCGCTCTTCGAGGACGACTCCGACGACGAGTGGGCGCGTGACCTGGACATCACCCTGAGCGGTCCCTACCGCTGCTCGCGCGCCGCGCTGCCGCACCTGGTCGCCTCCGGTCGCGGTGCGATCGTCAACATCGGCTCCGTCAACGGCCTCCAGGACTTCGGCAACCATGCCTACAGCGCCGCCAAGGCGGGCCTCGGCTCCCTGACCCGCACCCTCGCCGGGCACGCGGCCGGCCGCGGGGTACGCGTCAACATGGTCGTCCCGGGTACGGTCCGCACCTCCGCCTGGGAAGGGCGCGAGGCCGAGCTCACCCGGATGCAACGGCTGTATCCCCTCGGCCGGGTCGGTGACCCCGAGGACATCGCGGCAGCCGTCGCCTTCCTCGCCTCCCGCGACGCGGCGTGGATCACCGGCACCACGCTGGTCGTCGACGGCGGCCTCACCGCGGTCAACACCGGATTCCACGCGGCGGTCCATCCGGACAGGGGCGCTCCGTCGTGAGCATTGTCACCGTTCCGTCCCAGCGTGCCTGGCGGTACAACGAACGGGCAGGCACACCCGTCTAGCTGGTAGAGATCGCAGGACCTTACGAAGGGGGACAGGACCATGGGGGACATACGCAGACGGGGTGCCATCGCACTCGGGATCACCGGACTCGTCGCACCGCTGACCATCGCGCTGGGCGCCGCGCCCGCGCAGGCGGCGAGCTGCACCACGCAGGCGGGGCCGTACCAGAAGAAAGTGGAGAAGTTCCTGGGCCGCCCGGTCGACGGCAGGCAGTCCGCCGCCGACTGCAAGGCGATCAAGGCCTTCCAGACCAAGCACGGCATCACACCGAACATCGGCTACGCCGGATCCGTCACCTGGGGCGTGATGGACCTGATGAACAAGCAGAAGGCCGTCGGCTCGGACCCCAACAAGGACGGCAAGTGCCCGGTGAACAAGGGCCGGATCGCCTGCGTGAACCTCACCCTCCAGCTGAGCTGGATCCAGGACGGCGACACGCTCGTCTACGGCCCCGTCCCGGTCCGCACCGGCCGCGACGGCTACGAGACCCGCACCGGTCTGAAGAAGATCTACTGGCGCGACATCGACCACGTGTCGAACATCTACAACGTGCCGATGCCCTACAGCCAGTTCTTCGACGGCGGCCAGGCGTTCCACTCGGTGAACCTCAGCATGTGGAACCCGCCGGGCTCCCACGGCTGCACCAACATGACGCCCAAGGACGCCAAGAAGTACTGGTCGCTGCTGAAGAAGGGCGACGACGTCTTCGTGTACGGCCGCAAGCCGGGCACCTGAGACACCAGGCGCCCGGCGCGACGACAGCGTCACGCGTCAGGCGCGTCCCCGAAGTCCGGGATCTCCAGCCTTGCCCCGCCCTGCCGCGCGGAGTCGTGCGCGATGATGCCCGGCAGGGTGTAGCGGGCCGCCACCCAGGCGTTCACCGACGGCAGGGTGCGGCTGTTCACCGCGGTCACGAAGTCGTCCACCAGGAAGTGGTGGCTGCCCTCGTGACCGTTGTGCAGGTGGTCGAACTCCCGCGGCAGCCGCGCCCGGTCGTGCACCGGCGCCGACCCGGACGTGAACGCGGCCCGCAGGTCCGGCGCGATGTGCTGGAGTGACGGGTCGTCAGGAGCCATGGTCGGCTTGGGCTCCAGGAGCTCGCTGATGTCCTTCACGCCCTTCTTGTCCTGCCAGAGGGCGACCGTGGCGAGCTGCTCCATGCTCGCCTCGGTCCCGAAGAACCGGAAACGCGACTCGCGGATGTGGGAGGGGTAGCCCACCCGCCGGAACTCGTTCGTACGGAACGATCCGCCGCCCGCCACCTCGAACAGCGCGGTCGCGTTGGAGAAGTCGTTGCCGAACTGGCTGACCTCCTTGTCGAACACGCCGTCCCCGCGGTCGTCGACGACACCGATCGCCGACACGCTCACCGCGTGCGTCTGCCAGGCACCGAGCACCCCGCCCACCGCGTGCGTGGGGTAGAGCAGCGGGGGATAGCTGGCGGTCTCCTTCCACGTCTCGCCGCCGCTGTACTGGTACGCCTCGTAGAACCCGAGGTCCATGTCGTGGACGTAGTCGCCCTCGGCGTAGAAGAGCCGCCCGAAGGCGCCCTCGGCGATCTGGTTGCGGGCGTGCACGGTCGCCGGGTTGTACTGGCTGGTCTCGCCCATCATGTACGTCAGCCCGGTCGCCCGGACCGCGTCGATGATCGCCGCTATCTCGTCGGTGGTGATGGCCATGGGCACCGCGGAGTACACGTGCTTGCCGGCGTTCAGGCCCTGGAGCACCAGGGGGCCGTGTGTCCAGCGCTGGGTGAAGATCGCGACCGCGTCGACGTCCTTCGACTCCAGCATGGCCTCGTACGTGGGGAAGGTGCCGGCCAGTCCCTGCGCCGCTGCGAGCTGCTCGGCCCGTTCGGGCAGCAGATCGGTGACGTAGACGTCGCCGACACCGGGGTGGGCCTGGAACAGCGTGGCGAACTGGCCGGAGAACTGGCCGGCGCCGACGATGCCGAGGGAGAAGGTCATGCGGGGTGTGTCCTTCACTGGTCGCGGGATCACTGCGAGAGGATCAGGTTGATCTGGTCGTTGGTCTGGTCGAGGCTGGTCACGGACTTGCCGTTGCCGAAGATGTCCTGCATGGCGGGATGCATCAACGCGAACACGTCCGCGGCGTAGTTGGTGATGGGGTAGGAGAAGGTCGTGAAGTCCTTCTTGTCGGCGACCGGCTTCGTGAAGGCCGTGACGTCGATCCCCTTCTTCTGGTAGGCGGCCACGGCGGCCGCGGTGCCGTCAGGGGTGGCGGGGAAGACGATGCCGTAACTGCCCACCGTCTTCTGGCACTCGTTCGAGGACAGGTACTTCACCCACTTGCGGGCGCCTTCCTTGTTGCGGGCGTTCTTGGTGATGGAGTCGGCGAGACCGTTCATCATGGTCGCGCGCTTGCCGGTGGGGCCCTCGGGTGTGACGGCCGTGCGCATGTCGAGGCCCTTGAAGCCGGCGTACGTCGAGATCATCCAGGCCCCGTCGAAGGCAGTTGCCGCCTTGCCGGCCGCGACCTGGGTGTTGGCCTGGTTGGACTGGGAGTTGTAGTCGGTGAAGGGCGCCATGTAGCCCTTCTTCGCCAGTCCGAAGTACCACTTGATGGCGGACTGGAAGGCGGGGCTGTCGTACCGGTACTTCGTGCCCCACCGCTTCTTGTCGGTGTAGCTCCAGCCGGCGGAGGCGGTGAAGTTGCTCCACTGGGTCTGGCCGTCACCGTCCCCGCCGCCGTTGGTGGCGAGGCCGTACACCTTGACGTTGTTCTTGTCGAAGCCCGGCTCGTCGCCCCGCTTGCCGTTCTTGTCGACGGTGAGGTGGGCGACGGCCTTCTCGAAGGTGCCGCCGTTCTCGGGGTTCCAGGCCAGCTCGTTCAGCTTGGCCGGTGTGAGCCCGGCCGCGTCGGTCATCTTCTTGTTGTAGAAGAGGGCGACGGTGTCCCAGTCCTTGGGGGCGCCGTAGCGGTGGCCGTCCTGGCCCATCCAGTTGGCCGCGAGACCGGGCTGGTAGGCGGAATCGTCGATGCCCAGGTCGTCGAGGGGTTCGAGGACCTTCAGGTCGGCGAACTGGCCGAACTTCTGGATGTGGTCGGTGAACACGTCCGGCTCGGTGCCCGCGATGAAGCTCGCGGTGAGCTTGGTCCAGTAGTCGTCCCAGCCCAACTGGGTGATCTTCACGTGCAGTCCGGGGTTCTGCTGCTCGAAGTCCTTGGCGCAGGCCTGGTAGGCGGGCTGCTGGTTGGAGTCCCACAGCCAGTACGTCACCGTCTTCGAGGAGGACCCGGCGGAGCCGCTCTCCGCGCACCCCGTCAGACAGAGGGCCAGTGCGCCGGCCAGTGCGGTCAGCGTACGAAGTCGCATCACGAGTCCCTCACTTGATCCCGGTGAAGCTGATGGTGGACACGATGCGGCGCGCGAAGAAGCCGAACAGCAGCAGCATCGGCAGCGCGGCGATGAGCGTCGCCGCCATGAGGCCCGACCAGTCGACGCCGGACTGCGGGGTCTGCGCCCGGAAGATGGCCAGTGCGACGGTCAGCACGCGTGAGTTGTCGCTGTAGGACACCATCAGCGGCCAGAAGTAGTCGTTCCAGGACGTGATGTACGTCAGCACGGCCAGGGTCAGGACCGGTGCGGACGCCATCGGCAGCAGCACCCGGAAGAAGATCCGCACCTTCCCGGCGCCGTCCAGCAGGGCGGCCTCCTCGACCTCGCGGGGCACGTTCATGAAGAACTGCCTCAGGAAGAACACCGCGAACGGCGTCATGAACATCGTCGGCAACGCGATGCCCAACAGGTTGTCGATCAGGCCGAGTTCCTTGATGAGGACGAAGTTCGGCAGCAGCGTGAAGATGGTCGGCACCATCAGTCCGGCCAGGAACAGCGCGAACACCTTGTCGCGACCGCGCCAGCGCAGCCGGGCGAAGGCGTACGCGGCCATCGCGGAGAAGAAGATCTGGCAGACGGTCACCAGGGTGGAGACGATCACCGAGTTGAGCAGATAGCGCCAGAACTTCAGTCCGCCGCCCGCGCCGCCCTGCGCGATGGCGTCCTTCGTGGACTCCAGGCCCAGGGCGCGGGCGAACCCGGTGCCGGTCGGGTTCACCGGCAGGGGGTCGGACGCGTGGGCGGCGAGGCCGGAGTTGGTGGACAGCGCGGTGCGCAGGATCCAGTAGAAGGGCAGCAGGGTCACGAGCACGATCGCGCCCATCGCCGTCCATGCCAGGATGCGGCCGGGGGAGAGGGGGCGGCGCCCGGTGGGCCGTACGCGTGTCGTCGTGGTGGTGGTCACGGCAGCCATGTCGACTCCTTCCGGGTCAGCCGAGATCGGTCTGGCCGGCCCGGGTGAGCCGGTACTGCAGGACGGTGATCGCGCTCAGCACCACCAGGAGGGCGACGGACATCGCGGACGCGTAGCCGAACTGGAAGCGGCCGAAGGCCGATTGGTAGATGTAGAACTGGAGCACGTTGGTGGCGTTCGCCGGACCGCCCCCGGTCGTCACGGCGACCGTGTCGAACACCTGGAACGAACCGATCACCGTCATGATCAGAACGACCGCCAGGACCGGCCGCAGCAGCGGCATGGTGATCCGCCAGAACATCCGCCACTCGCTCGCGCCGTCCACCTTCGCCGCCTCGTACATGTCGTTCGGGATGGCCATCAGCCCCGCGAACAGCAGCAGCGCGGTGTAGCCGACGTGCCGCCAGACATTGATCAGGGCGATCGTCGGGATCGCCCAGGTCTCGTCGGCCAGGAAGGGGATCCGGTCGAAGCCGAGTCCGGCGATGATCTCGTTGCCGATGCCGAGCTGGTTGTCGAGGATCCACAGCCAGACCAGGCCCGCGACGACGTTCGACATCAGATACGGCGTGAGCACGATGCCGCGCAGCGCCGCGGACTGCGTCAGCCGCTGCAGCAGGACGGCGATGGCGAGGGCGGAGACCGTCTGGACCCCGATGTTGATGACCACGTACTCGACGGTGACCTTCAGCGACTCCCAGAAGATGGGGTCGTGGATCATCCGGTCGTAATTGGCGAGGCCCACCCACTCCGCCGGGGTGAGCAGGTTGAAGCGGGTGAAGCTCAGATAGATGCCCCGCAGCGTCGGCCAGAGCAGGAAGACCACGAAGCCCACCAGGGCCGGGGCGATGAACACCGCGGCCAGGCGCCCGTCACCCCCGTTCGACCCGCTTGAGCCCCGGTTCGTGTCCGGTTCGGTCCGTGCCCCCTCGGCGCCGCTGAGCGGCAGCCGCGACGGAGGGCTGCTGGAGGCGATGGTCATCGGGAGACTCCCTCGTCTTCGGTGGCTCGTCCTCGGCCACTTACTTTTGTCGCGGAAGAATCCAGGCGTCAAGAGGCCTGCCAACATCTTTTCATGGCCGCCATGGACGCCCTAACATGGTCACGTTGCTTTTATGGCGAAAGAAATCATGTGGGAGTCTGACCTTCATGACCGCAGTTGCCGCCAGCTGGCTACCCCTGAGCACCGGCGAGCGCTCGGTGGCGATCGAGGTGCTCGTCCACGGCCCGCTGTCGCGCACCGAACTCGCCCGCCGGCTCGACCTCTCCGCGGGCAGCCTCACCCGGCTGACCAAACCGCTCATCGAGTCGGGCCTGCTGATCGAGGTCCCCGAGGCGGGCCTCCCGTCCGAAGTGCGCCAGGGGCGCCCCTCGCAGCCCCTCGACGTGGTCGCCGAGTCCCGGTCCTTCATCGGCTTCAAGATCACCGAGGACATGGTCTACGGCGTCGTCACCACCCTCAGGAGCGAGATCGTCGCCCGCCACGACCGGCCCCTGGCCAGCCACGACCCCGCCGAAGTCGCCGACCTGCTCGCGGAGATGACCGTCGAACTGGCCCGCGGGTACCCGCGGCTCGCCGGCATCGGCATCGGGGTCGGCGGCTTCGTCCAGGAGCGCGCCGTGGTCGGCGAGTCCCCGTTCCTGCACTGGCGGGACGTGCCCCTCGGTGAACTCGTCGAGGAGCGCACGGGGTTGCCGGTGGTCGTCGAGAACGACGTCGCCGCCCTCGTCGAGGCCGAGACCTGGTTCGGCGCCGGCCGCGGCCTCGACCGCTTCGTCGTCCTCACCATCGGCGCCGGTATCGGCTACGGCCTGGTCCTGGGCGGCCGGCGCGTCCCCTACGCCGAGGAGGACCGGGGCTTCGGGCGGCACTGGATCATCGACCCCCACGGGCCCCTCACGCCCGACGGCAACCGTGGCAGCGCCGTCTCCCTGCTCACGATTCCCAACATCCGCTATCAGGTGCAGGCCGCCACCGGCCGCGACCACACCTACGAGGAGATCCTCGCCCTCGCCGCGGCCGGCGACCCCATGCCCGCCCGCGTCATCGACGAGGCCGGGCGCGCCCTCGGCGTCCTGGTCGCCCAGATCGCCAACTTTGCCATGCCGCAGAAGATCATGCTCGCCGGAGAGGGCGTCGGTCTGATGGACGTGGCCGGCAAGACCGTGGAGGACACGATCCGCGCCCACCGCCACCCCCTGGCAAGCCCGGTCGGCCTGGAGACCAGGGTGTCCGACTTCCACGACTGGGCCCGCGGAGCCGCCGTACTGGCGATCCAGGTGCTCGTCCTGGGTGTGGCCGAAGTGTGAACCCGGTCACGCCCCTTGACATTGGGCGCCCTCGACAGATGGACGTGATCAGCAACACGGTCCCATATGTCCTTTTCTGGTGTGATTACTCACGGCGCCTTCACTTCGACGGCCGTATGCTTCACACCATGTCCACCACTGTTGAACCCGTGACCGATCGATCGGCCGACGAGGTCAACGAGGAGATCCGGTCCCTGTGGCGCCGGGCGGGCGGGACACTGAGCGGCGAGCAGCGTGAGGAATACCAGCGCCTCGTCCTGGAGTGGGCCGCCGCCGCTCCGCAGCCGGTCCGGGCGGCCTGACCCCGACGATCGACGCGGGGCATCACCGCCCCCTCCCTGGGCACCCCTGACGGGGTGGGCCCTCTCCTCGCACTGGCCTCAGCGGTCTTGTACGGCATCGTCGACTTCACCGGCGGTCTGCTGTCCCGCCGCGCCCACTTCGCCGCCGTCACCTTCCTCGGGCAGGGCGGCGGCCTGCTGCTCGCCACCACCGCCGCACTCCTCTTTCCCGCCGACGCCGTGCGCCCCGTCGACCTCCTGTGGGGCGCGCTCTCCGGTGTCGGAAGCGGCGTCGCCATGCACTTCCTCAACCGCGGCCTCAGCCACGGCGCGATGAGCGTGGTCGTGCCCGTCAGCGCCGTCACCGGGGTCGCCCTCTCCGTCGTGTGCGGAGTGCTGCTCGGCGACCGGCCCACCGCCGTGGCCTGGCTGGGGATCGTCCTTGCGGTGCCCGCCCTCTGGATGGTCTGCGGCGGCGGCGCGGACGGCGGCGGGGGCGTCCCCGACGGGTTGCTGGCCAGTGCCGGCGTCGCGCTCCAGTACATCGCCCTCGCCCAGGCCGGCGCGTCCAGCGGACTGTGGCCGGTGGCCGCGGGACGGGTGGCCGCCGTACTCGTCCTGCTGCCCGCGGCGGCCCGACACCCTCGGCGCCTGCGCCTGCCGCCCGTGCGAGCCGTTCAGGCGGTGCTCGTCGGAGCGGGCGCCGCCCTCGGGCTCATCCTCTATCTGCTCGCCGCCCAGCGGCAGATGCTGGCCGTCGCCGTCGTCCTTGCCTCCCTCTACCCGGCCCTCCCCGTGATCCTCGGACTCGCCCTGCTGCACGAGCGGCTGAGCCGCAAGCAGGTGGCGGGCCTCGCGGGGGCGGGGGCCGCGACGGTCCTTCTCAGCCTGGGATGAGGAGGCGCGGGGACTCAGCCCCACGTCGCCGAGTAGTACCGCTGATACGCCTTGCGGTCCTGTTCCGAGCGGATGTACCGCGTCGCCACCAGCGCGATCAGACTTCCCCCGACGACCAGCAGACCGGGCCCGATGTTCCGGGTGTCCGTGAGCCGGCTCAGCAGGGGCGTGCCCTGGGCCCCCTCCACCGCCGCCGAGGAACCGGGAGATGCGGCACCGGGAGCGATCGAGCCCTGCGCCTGCGTCGAGGTGGCCGACGGAGCGGGAGACGCCCCGCCGGAGGCGGCGGCCGGGTTCGACACGATCAACTGCATGCCGAGCTCCGTCAGGGCCTTCGTCACCGGCTGGAAGAACGTCGTACCGCCCTGGGTGCAGTCACCGCTGCCTCCCGAGGTGATGCCGAGCGCGATCCCCTCGGAGAACATCGGACCACCGCTGTCCCCGGGCTCCGCGCACACGTTCGTCTCGATCAGCCCGCTGACCGTGCCCTCCGGGTAGTTCACCGTCGCGTTGACCGCGGTGACCTGACCGTCGCGCAGCCCGCTCGTGCTGCCGCTGCGGAACACCCGCTGCCCGATGGACGGATCGCCCGCACCGGTGATCTGCACGCCCTTGCCGTTGCCGATGAACACGACACCGGCTCCGTCGCCCGCCTTCCCGTCGGCGTACTGCACCAGCGAGAAGTCGTTGCCCGGGAAGCTCTGGGTGACCGTCTTGCCGAGCTGGTTGGTGCCCCCGGTGTCCGCGAACCAGGTCGAACCGGCCGGACCGCAGTGTCCGGCCGTGAGGATGAAGTCGCTCTGCCCGTTGGTCACGTTGAACCCCGCCGAACAGCGCCCGCCGGTCGACAGGATCGGCTGCGCCCCGTTCAGGCGGGGAGTGAAGGTGCCCTCCGTGCGCTCCATGCGGACGAAGCCGCCGATACCGTCCGCGACCTCGGTCATGGCGGACCAGTCGGACGCCGAGACCGTGCTGTCCCCCTGCACCACCACCTCGTTGGTCCGGTAGTCCATGGACCAGGCGGTCCCGGCGACCCGGGGCGCGGAACGCAGCGTCTTCGTCGCCGACTTGAGCTCGTTCATGCTGTGCCCGACGACCTTCGCCCTGGCACCCGCCGCGCGCACCTCCTCGGCCGCCTGCTCGTCGGTGACCGCGACGACGGGCTTGCCGTCGGTGCCGATCCAGGTGCCGGCCGTACGGGAGGAGCCGAGCCGCGACACGAGATCCGCCCCCGTCTGCCCGGCCTCCATGGCGTAGGTGTGCGGCACGGCGCTGATGGGGGGAGTCTCGCTCGCGACGGCGCGCGTGACCATCGCACCTCCCAGGAGGAGTCCGCCGACTGCCGCCAGCCGTGTCACTCGCCGGACGACCCGTCGTCGTGCGTGCCTCATGCATGGCTCCCGAACCCGAAAATGCGGTGTCTGCACCGCAGGGCCCTCCGGTCGTTGAGCGCCCTCCTTGCATACGTGGCCGGGGCCGGACGCGTTCACGACAGCCGGTGATCCTGTGCCGCGGGATACTCCGCAGGCGTGTCAACCAGCCACGCACAGGCCCTTGTTGGCCGCAGTCCCGGGCATCCGGGCCCAGCTGGGGGCGTCGATGTCACTGAAAAAGGGCAGTTCATCTGGATCAAACGCCCTCTCGATTCCTATACCGTTCCGGCATGTCCGATCTTGACGCTGAGCAATCGCTGTCTTCCGGCTCCCAAGAACCTTCCGCCCGGAAGCTCGAAGCCCTGGGCGAGCGGCTCAAGGAACGTATCTACGCGGTGATCACCATGCTCGCTGTGCTGGTCGGCCTGGCGCAGAACGTACATACCCGGCCCAGTACGGCGGCGCTGTACGTCACGGGCACCGCCGTGGGCTTGTGGCTGGCGACGTTGGTGGCCGACATGCAGGCCCAACGCGTCGTTCACCAACGGCTGGCAGACCGACGCAGAGTACGGCACCTGCTGTTCGTCAGCAGCCCGTTGCTCAGCTGCGCTGCAGGCCCGCTTCTGCTGATAGCCCTGTCGGCGGCCGGCGGCTTCGATCTGTCCACCGCGCTGTGGATCGCGGTCGGCGTGGACGTCGCCTCGATGGCGGTCTGGGGCTTCGAGGGTGGGCGGCGGATGGGTGGTGGGGTATTGCCTTCGTTCCTGGCGGGGCTGATGGACGCGGCGATCGGCTCGGGCGTCGTGATGGTGAAGGTGATCACTGGGCACTGAGCGCGCGGCAAGGTCCGAGAGAGCGTTTGATCCAGGTGGATTGGCCGGTTGTCGGTCGAGGCGACGTGGATCATGGCCTGGGAGCCGGCGGGCGCGGTCTCGTAGTCTCGGCATGATCCAACCAACACGCGAATGCCGCGAACTCCCGGTCTGTTGACTGCTGCGACGTCGCTGGATTCGGACAGCGTTCTCCGACAGGCTCGCGGCGGTGACGGTGTACTCCTCCTCGGGCGAGCGGATCCGACGTCACAGCTCCCGGATGCACTCCGCCGCGACGTCCGTCGGCAGCCGTACGCTCCCGTGTGCGAACACGTCCGCGTTCCCGGCCAGGAGGTTCTCGCCGTCCGAGCCGGACTCGTGGCACGCGATCTCTTCGTCGTCACGGCTGCGGGTCACCTGGGCCTCTGTCTCGTGCTCCACGACCAGCGGCGCGTCCCGCGTCCGCGCGGGTCGGGCGCGTTTGCCTAGACTTCCGTCATGGACAACACGCAGCTGGAGCGGCTCGGCGCGGGCAAGTACCTGCTGCTCACCAGCTTTCGCAAGAACGGCACCCCGGTCGCCACGCCCGTGTGGGTGGTCCGCGACGGAGACGCGCTCGGCGTCTGGTCGGCCGCCGACGCCTGGAAGGTGAAGCGGATCCGGGCCCGCGCGGACGTCCTCGTCGGCCCCTGCGACCTGCGCGGCAACCCGACCGGCGACCAGATCCCGGCCACGGCGGAGATCTGCGACGCGGCGACCACCGCCCGCTACCGGCAGCTCCTGGCCCGGAAGTACGGCATCGTCGGCCGCTTCTCGCTCCTCGGCAGCAGGCTGCGCCGCGGAGCGGACGGGACGGTCGGGATCCGCGTGACCCTGTGACGAACGGGGCCCGGTCGGACCGGGCCCCGCACAAGAGAGCGCTCACGAACCCCCGTACACCGTGCTTACGGTTTGTCGAGCACCGTCCCCGTCAGCACCGGCTTGTCGGGCAGCGGCTTGGCGTTGTCGTCGGTCTGCGCGAGGCGCATCGACTCGGCCGGCTCGGCCGCCTGGTCCCGCACGGTCGGCACGACGAAGTCCACGCTGGTGCTCCCGGGCGGGATGTTCATCCACACCCACAGGTTCGCGTCGGACAGCGGCCGCTCCGGGTCGGGCACGTCACCGGACCAGTCCTGGAGCCACTGCGGGTCCACGTCCTTGGTGGACAGCTCGGCGCCCTCGGTGACCGGAAGCACCCGCACCGGCGTCCAGATGTCCGCCGCCGTGGGCGCGTCCACGGACAGCCGCCAGGTCAGCGTCTCTCCCTCGGTCACCCGGTCCGCGACCGGCGACAGGGTGATCACCGGCTCGGGGTCGTCGTTCTCGACGGTGACCCCGCCCCGGTGCTTGCCGACGACGGCGTTGTGGACGGCCTTGACGGCGATGTCGTGCTCCACGTCCTCGCCGTAGACCGTGTCGCCCGTCACCTGGACCGGGACGTCGATCGCGTGACTGCCGGGCCGTACGGTCACGAGGCGGTTCTCGGCCCGGCCGCTGTCCGGATCGAGGACGTACACGCGGACCTGCCCGCTGCCGTGCCCGGAGATCTCGACCGGGATCCGGTAGGTGCGGGTGCCCGAGTCGCCTTCCTTGACGATCGTGCGGCCCACGTCGACGCGGGGCAGTGCGGCCGCCTTGACCGCCGGAGTGCCGGGCGCCCAGCCCCA
Source organism: Streptomyces sp. NPDC050759 (assembly GCF_044456945.1). NCBI lineage: Bacteria > Bacillati > Actinomycetota > Actinomycetes > Kitasatosporales > Streptomycetaceae > Streptomyces > Streptomyces sp. NPDC050759. Next base: position 219,533 of record NZ_JBITGI010000003.1, read on the forward strand.
GGCGTCCATCAGCCAGGCCCGCCCGGACGGCGAACGGGGCGTCAGCTCAAGGGACTTGACGTGCCGGAGATCGAGTTTGGCCCGGCTCGCCGCCGTCAGGGGGACGCGCAGCTCCTGAGCCCAGTAGGACGCGGTGTTCTCGGAGCCGGGGAGTCCGTCCACCTGGACCGAGCCCAGCGTCACCCGGCGGTCGGAGGAGTCGGTGACGGACACGTCGAACTTGGTGCCTGTGGTGTTCGGCGGCACGAAGACCCGCAGGGCGAGCTTCTGGGAGTCATGGAGGGAGAGCGGCTTGGCCGGGGTGATACGCGCGGCCGTGCCCGGCGCGGACCACTTCACGTCCACCGCGCTGCGGCCGGTCTCCTGTTCCGTCTCCCACCACGCGAAGTGCGGTGACGAGCCGGGGGTCTCCGGGTCCAGACACGCCACGGCGGGGTCCGGATCGATCGCCGAACACACCCGGGCACCGGTCACCTTCGCCCCGGCGTCCGGCAGGAAGCCGCCGGTGCGGCGGCCGCCGACCGCGTGGGTCAGCACCCGGGCCGGGTCCGCGGACGGGGCCCGCTTGCCGGAACCGTCGAGCAGCGGACGCACCCGGTCGTCCCCGGCGAGGAAGAGCCGGGCCGCGGCGGCGATGTACGTGGAGCCCGCCTTGTGCTGCTGGGCGGCGGTCAGCCGGGTCGCGGCACCGGGGGAGCACACCGGGTCCGGCTGCTCGGGGTCGGTCCAGAAGTCGTCCCAGGCCGGGGCTTCGGCCTCACCCGGGGTCCACTCGCTGTTGAAGTAGTTGTGGTTGGCGCCGACGATGTAGACCGCACTGTGCAGCGCGGTGCCCCGGCTGACGCCGCGGGTCCCGTCGACGAAGTCCTCGCCCTGGAGGTCCGACACATCGCCGTCACAGCCCGGCAGGAGCGTCACGTTCGGCACGTCGGCGACCGGATTCTGGCCGAAGATCGTCGGTCCGACGAGCACGGTCCCGCGCACCTTCCAGCGCACCGGGCCCTTATAGCCGTCCTCGGCGGCGGGCGGCGGGTAGAGGCTGTCCATGGCGGCCCGGTTGACGCCCTCGCCGCCGCGCGAGTGGCCCACCAGCAGGACCCGGGAGAGGTCGGCCTTCGCGGCCTCGCGTACCACGGCCGGGGCGGTGGAGCGGTGGGCGGTCCAGTCGGCCCAGCGGGCGAGGTGCTGACGTACCAGCGAGGAACGCGCCTGCGCGCCGGCGTCCTCGGCCTGCCAGTCCTGGGCGTTGATGCCGTTCGCCGAGATCGACACCGTCACATAGCCCTGGGAGGCCAGCAGTTGCTGGTCGGCCAGGTAGCCCTTGTCGCTGGGGATCGGCTTGTAGCCGTCCGCGCAGGGCCAGTCGCCGGTGACGTCGTCCTCGGTGCCCGGCTTGTAGCAGGTGGAGTGGCGGCCGTGCAGGAACAGCGCGAGCGGCCGGCTGCCGGTGGCGCCCTTCGGCGCCACCACCTGGGCACGCATCTCGACCGGGGTGGCGAACCCCGGCAGGCGCACGGGGTCGAGGTCGTACGCCCCGGTGACGGTGCGGTACGAGCCGGGTCTGCCCGGATCGACGCCGTTCGCCGAAGCCTTCGTGGGCACGCGTGTCCCGCGCGGGCGGGACGTGTGCGTGTCATCGGCCGCCGCGTCCAAGCGGCGCCCCGCAGCCGTCACTTGAAGATCTGACAGGTGTGTGGGCCGCGCCTCGTCGAGGGCGAGGCGGAAGGTCCGCCCGTCCTTCGCCGGCTTCGGCACCCCGAGCAGCCGGTCCCCGGTCCGGAACTCGACGCGCGCATCCCCCATGGGCACGGTCTTCGGCGCACGCCAGACCAGCTCACGCGCCCCGCTCTCCCCGTCCAGCCGCCACCCGGGCGGAAGTGAGTTGTCGTCCGTCGCGCTCAACAGCCGTGAGTCGGGCGGCTGTTCAGCCTGTGCCAGTCCGGGCGAGCCCGCCAGGGCCGCCAGCACCGCCACGGCGGTCACACATATTCGCCGGGCACGGATCAATGGTCCTCTCCTCAAAACCCCGTGCGCAGACGTCCCGTCGGTCCCGGGCGCCTCTCGCGTCACCTAGGACGAGGGAGGGGCGTCTGTGGGTTGTCTGTGAGGAGACACCGGTCGCGGGCGAGCGATGCGATCAAGCCAGTGCGGCCGTGGGGACCAAGCAGACTGGGCGATGTTCGCCACGGTTCGGCAGCGCCCCACAGGGGCGCGGGGCTGTATCTGCTTGCGGCTACCGCCGCGTGGGCGCGACAAGCCACGACGGCGCCGCAGACGATCGACGGCTCATCCCCGCACTTCCAGCGGAGCGCTTAGCGGATCACCGGACGGGGGAAGCGCTTTCCATGAGCCGAACTCCCCACCTCCGCGCAGCCGTCGTCGGCACCGGCCACCGGGCACAGCTGTTCACCCGGGCCCTCGCCGCCCGCCCCGGTCACCGCGTCGCCGCCCTGTGCGATCCCAGTCCGACCCGTATGGCCTTCCACAACCGGCTGCTCGCCGAGGCCGGCGAACCCGCCGCCGCCCAGTGGGAACCCGACCACTTCGCCGACCTGCTCGCCAAGGAGGGCATCGACGAGGTCGTCGTCACCACCGTCGACGCCGAACACGACCGCTACATCGTCCCGGCCCTGAAGGCGGGCTGCCGGGTGGTCACCGAGAAGCCGATGACCGTCGACGCGGACCGCTGCGCCCGCATCCTGGACACCGTCAGGTCCACCGGCAACTCCCTCACCGTCGCCTTCAACTACCGCTTCAACCCCGTGCACGAGAAAGTACGCGCCCTGATCGCCGACGGCGCGATCGGCGAGATCCTCTCCGTCCACTTCGAATGGCTCCTCGACACCCGGCACGGCGCGGACTACTTCCGCCGCTGGCACCGCGAGAAGCACCTGAGCGGCGGCCTCATGGTGCACAAGTCGAGCCACCACTTCGACCTGGTCAACTGGTGGCTCGCCGACGAACCGCAGGACGTCTTCGGCTACGGGCGGCTCGGCTTCTACGGCCGTGAGGCGGGCGAACGCCACGGCCTGCGCCGCGACTACACCCGGGCCCACGGGGCGGACCCGGCCGCCGACGACCCCTTCGCCCTCGATCTCGCCGCCGATGACACCCTGCGGGCCCTGTACCTGGACGCCGAGCGGGACGACGGATACGTCCGCGACCGCAACGTCTTCGACGGGTCCGTCACCATCGAGGACGACATGGCGCTCCTCGTCCGCCACGCGCGGGGCGCGACGATGACGTACCACCTCACCGCCTATTCCCCGTGGGAGGGCTACCGGGTCATGTTCAACGGCAGCGGAGGCCGCCTGGAACTGGAGGTGGAGGAGAGCCGCTGGCAGGCACCCCTGACCGGTGTCACCTCGGCGAGCGGCGCGGTGCACGGGGACACCGCGGCCGACCACGCGGGCGGCGCGCGTCTGACCCTGCGGCCCCTGTGGCAGCCCCCGGTCGACGTCCCGCTCGTCACCGCCCACGAGGCGCACGGCGGGGGAGACCCTCGCATGCTCGACGCGCTCTTCGGGCCCGTGGACACCGGCGCGGGTCCGGTGCGTGAGGACGCCGGTGCCGCGACCCACCCGACGGCCACCGAACGGGACGGCGCCCTGGCGCTGGGGGTCGGGCTCGCCGCCAACCGGTGCTTCGAGACGGGGCGGCCCGTGCGGGTGCAGGATCTGATTCCGGGGGCCTGGTGAGGCTTGAAGTCCGGTTATCCCGCGCGCGGTTGACGTCTCGTCAGTGCCAGGCGCGGTAGGGCTCGTCGAGCAGCTGGAAGACCGGCTCGCCGCGGACCGGGTCCTTGACCGTCGACATCCGTACCCGGTCACCGCTGTGGATCGCGGCGGGCGGACCCATGACCCGGCCCCGGACGACGAAGCCCTCGGTCAGCTCGATCAGCGACACATTGCGGGCGACGGGGGTGTTGCGGTGGACCACCGTGGCGTGGCGGACGGTGCCCACGCCCGCGCTGCGCTCCGTGCGCAGGTCGCCGCCCTGACAGACCGGACACAGCAGGCGGTGGTACATCGCCGTGCCGCACCAGGTGCAGCGCTGGAAGAGGATCGCGTCCGTGGCCGGGGCGAGGGGCTCGAGTACGCCCGTCGCGGAACCGGCTGACTGACGAGCAATGTTTCCTGAGTGGTGGTACACGCTGGTCAACTCCCTGCGCTCGGCCGGAATCCCACGTGCTCGGGTAACCGTGCACGGATGTGCGCGGCTCCCTGTGCCACCGTGCACGGCCTCAGCGTATGGCACTGAGTGTCGGCCGTAAAGGTACTCGGTACCCTCATCTTCCGTTGGAGTGAAGAACTCCCAGATCCGCTGTTCGGCACGCCTCGACCCGTCATGGTTCCTCTGAGGCAATTCAGGGTTGAAGGGAGCGGGATTGTGCATGTCCGGCGTATCGGAACGGTCCTGAGCGCGGTCGCGCTCACCGTGCTGGCCGTTCCGGCGAACGCTCACGCCGCGGCAGTCGCCTGCGGCGGTGGTGTGTCGACCGGCCGGGTGGCCGTCAACGGCTGCATCAGTGCCCAACGCGGCAAGGAAGGCCGCATCTACACACGGGAGATCACGGCGTACGTGAAGGCGCGCAACACGGGGCCGAGTGCGGTGAACGTCTCCTACGAGGCGTTCTTCCGTGTCGTCGACGGTGGTCACTGGGTGAAGCTGGGCGACGGTCGCACCTATGTCCCGGCAGGTGGGACCGTCGAGCCCACGGAGGTGGGGAGCTCGACCCGGGTGTGCGGCCCCGTGAAGGTCGAGATCCGTGTACACGCCCGCGCCGACGGGGGCGTCTGGAGCGGGTGGTCCACCGCCGGCACGGCGCAGTGCCAGACCTGAGCGGCCGCTGAGCGGGCGGCACGGTTCCCCGTGCCGCCCGCCCGGCCCGGCTCAGTCCCGCTCGAGCGTGGACTCGATCTCCTGGACCACCCGCCACAGAGGGGCGCCGCGGCGGGAGACGATCACCACCACGTCCTCGGGCGGCTCGTCGGCGGACGGCGCGCCGGGCGCCCCGAACGCGGCCTGCACATAGCCGAGCGCGTGCTCCACCGCCTGCTCGGCGTCGCCGTGCCCGTCCGAGCGCAGCCAGGAACGCAGGGCGTTGTTGTGCGCCGCGGCCACGGCGGCGGCGATCACGTCGGCCCGGAGCGTGCCGTCGTGCAGCCCCTTCAGACGCCCGCGCAGATACTCCGCGAAGGCACGCTCGTAGCGCCACACCACGGACAGCTCGTAGGCGCGCAGGCCGGGCACCTGCTTGGTGAGGCGGTACCGCTGCACGGAGAAGGTCGGGTTCTCGGTGTACATGCGCAGGACCAGCCGCACCGCCTCGCAGACCCGCTCGAGCGGGTCACACCCGGGGTCGCTCGCGGCCAGGAAGGCCGTCATGTCGGTCAGGCACCGCTCGTGGTCGGGGAAGACCACGTCCTCCTTGGACGGGAAGTACCGGAAGAACGAGCGCCGGCCGACTCCGGCGAGCGCGACGATGTCGTCGACGGTGGTCTGCTCGTAACCCCGTTCCAGGAACAGCTGGAAGGCGGCGGCGACCAGCGCGTCCCGCATGGCGGGCTTGGTGGAGCTCATGGTCGCGAACGTAGCACCTGAAGCCGCCATATGGCACTGGGTGCAGTGTTGCGAGGGAACTGAGTGCTGTTGGCCGCGTTGTCCGGTAGGAGAGCTGCCGCATACGATCGGCAGCCGACTGCCGAGGAGCCCCGCATGCCCCGCCCCACCCTCCTGTACGTCACCGATCTGGCCTACCAGGCCCGCGGTCGCCGCTATTGCGACGAGGACATCTTCCTCACCTCGCGTCTCAGGGAGGACTTCGACCTCGCCCTGTGCCATCCCCGGGACGCCGACACGCTGGCGGACGGCTTCGACGCCGTCGTCGTCCGCAACAGCGGGCCGGTCCTGGCGTACCAGGAGGCGTACGACGCCTTCCGTGAGCGGGCGCTCCGAGAGGGCACGCGGGTCTACAACCCGCTGACCGGCAAGGCCGACATGGCCGGCAAGCAGTACCTGCTCGACCTCACGGCCGCGGGGTACCCCGTCATCCCGACCGTCGACCGCGCCGAGGACCTGGACCGGCTGCCCGCGACGGACCGGTACGTCGTGAAGCCCAGGCTCGGCGCCGACTCCATAGGGATGCGCATCCTGACCGCCGACGAGGTGCGTGACCACATCGACGGGCACGTCCTCGTCCAGCCGTGCGTCGACTTCGCCTACGAGGTGTCCTTCTACTTCGTCGACCACGACTTCCAGTACGCCCTGTACGCCCCGCACGCCGACCGGCGCTGGGCGCTGGAGCCGTACCGGCCCACCCCCGAGGACCTGGAGTTCGCCCACCGCTTCATCCGCTGGAACGCCCTCGGCCACGGCATCCAGCGCGTGGACGCCTGCCGCGCCCCGGACGGCGCACTCCTGCTGGTCGAGCTGGAGGACCTCAATCCGTACTTGTCCCTGGACGCCCTGGACGACGAGGGAAGGGACGCCTTCGTCAGGGCGATGAAGGCATCCCTGCATGGGTTCCTCGGCTCCGTTTCCCGGTGAGCGGAGGCCCGGGCGAACAGAGCGCAGCGCTGAACTCCCGGCCCCGTGGCGCCGTATCACTCCCTGGGGGACGGCCCAGACCCGTGTGCACGGGACGGAAGGAGACCAGGATGCCGATACCGTCCGACCGAGGGGCGCCGCCGGACGGGCAGCCCATCGAACCCATCCGGGTGCTGCGCCCGCGCCGCACCGACGCGCTCGCGGAACTGCTCAAGGACCTGCCGCCCAGAGGGGCCGTCGGATACGAGTCCATCGCGCTGCCCGGTCCGCCGTCGGGAGCCGAGGACGCGACCCAGGAACTGCCGCCCGTCAGGGACCACGACCGCACCCGCCGCTCCCGTGACATCCCGCGCGGGCGGGTGCCCGGACTGCGCCGCACGGCGATCGCGGCGGCTGTCACCGCGGCCGCGGTGATCGGCTTCGGCGGTGCCCTCCTGCTGGCCGATCGCGGGGGGACCACCGCCGAGGCGGCCCCGCAGCCCGCCGCGACCGCCTCCGCGACCCCCACACCCACCCCGACGGCCTCCGGAGCCACCGATCCCGACGGGCCCGGCACCCTCCGTGAGGGAGACAACGGGCCCGAAGTCACCGAGCTGCAGGAACGCCTGCTGCGGATCCCGGATGTCTACGCCAATGGCTCCACCGACGGCACCTACGACCCGACCCTGACCGCCGCAGTCGCCCGCTTCCAACTCTGGTACGGCATTCGCGGCGACGAGGACGGGGTGTACGGCGACGACACACGACGCGACCTGGAGTCCCGCACGGGCGGCGGCTGATCGAAGAGGATGGCGGTCATGGACGCCTTCATCGACCGGCTCGACCCCGACATGTGCGTCGTGACCGCCGCGACGGACGGCGACCGCGCGGGATGTCTCGTCGGATTCGCCTCCCAGTGCTCGATCGAGCCCGTGCGGTACGTGGTGTGGCTGTCGAAGGCCAACCGCACCTATCGGGTGGCCCGCACCGCGAGCCGCCTCGCCGTCCATCTCCTCACCCGCGAACAGCGTGGCCTCGCCGAGCTGTTCGGCGGGGAGACGGGGGACCGGACGGACAAGTTCGCCCGGGTCCGCTGGCGGGAGGAGGCCGGCGGGGCCGTCGTACTGGAGGACGCGGCGGCCTGGTTCGTCGGCACGGTCGTGCTGCGCGCCGACGGCGGTGACCACGTCGGGTTCGTCCTGGAGCCACAGGCGTGGGGCGAGCGCGAGGACACCGAGGGAGCCAAGCCGCTGCGGCTCTCCGACACGAGCTCCATCTCGCCCGGCCACCCGGCGGACTGAGCCGGGACCGAAGCACCGCGCGTGTCGCGGGGGCTCACTCCGGCCCGGACGGCACCCGGCGCACGAGGTCACGCACGGCCCGGGCCAGCACGGGGGCGTCCTCGGGCAGGGCGAGCTCCGGCAGGTCGGCGAGCCGGACCGGTCCGAGCGCCGGATCCCGGTTCAGGACAAGGAAGGCCTGGGAGGACCAGCTGCCCTCGTCGGTGACCAGGTTCCAGTTGGCCCAGCCCAGGTTCCCCAGCCGCTGCACGTCCGCCAGCCGCTGTTCCTGCCGGTCGGAGGAGTCGTGCCGGACCCAGGTGACGACCAGGGCGCCGCCGAGGCGGGCCGAGTGCACCGCGTACGTGGACAGTGCGGCGGCGCCGTCCACGACCTCCTGGTAGGCGAACGGCTCGCCCTCGAACGGCTCGCCCGTCGTCAGTGTGCGCAGGCAGCCGTGCCACACGGCTTCCTCCGCCATGCTCGGGAAGCACTCCAGGATCCGTCGGCCGAGCAGTTGCCTGCCGGTGCGGCCCGCGACGCCGACCGCCTCCGCCGTGGCCGCGTCGATACGGTAGTCCTCGACCTCTCCGGAGGGGCCGCGCAGCGGCGTGAGCAGCATCGCCGGGCCCGGCAGCGAGTCGAACACCGGCTGGGCGGCGGCGGCCGAGGCGGCGGCACTGGGCTCCGACCGGGAGCCGAAGGAGCGCAGCCATCCGGCACACAGCCGGGAGACTGCCCGCAGCAGCTGCCGGGCCTGCGGTGAGAACGGCCCGCCTCGCGCGCGCAGGACCCCGATGCAGACCTCGGCCCCGTCGCCGGTCGGCACCGGCAGCCAGGCGCGGGAGAGCCAGCGCTCGGGCGGGTCCCCTATGAGCAGGTGCTGCTCCCGGTCCCTCGCGAAGTCCTCCAGCCAGCGGGGCTCCCGGGCCCGGAGCGCGTCGAGGGCGGGGATGCCGCTGAGCGGGGGAACCCGGGCCCACTGGGTGGCCAGGGTGGCTTCGATGCCGGCATGGCCGATCATCTCCAGCCCTCCGGTCGGCAGTGACCGGAAGAGCAGGAGAGCGTCGGCGTCGACGTCCGCCGCGAGTTCCTCCAGGAGACAGCCGGCCAGGTCCTGGGGGGTGGCGACATGGGCGAGGGCCTTGCCGAGACGGCCGAGGGCGGAGAAGCCGTCGTCCAGTTCGCAGGTGTCCCGCCCGGTGGGGACGGCGGCGCCCGGCCGAACGGCCCGCGGACCGGCCGGCCCGGGAACCGCGGCCAGGGGTATGCCGGGAAAGCCGTGGCCGGGGCGGGGATCCTGAGCGGCGCCGGGCAGCGCGGACACCAGGGCGCCGAGGGTGATCCAGCACTCCGCCAGCAGGGTGCGGTTGCCGGCCCTGGCGCGCTCGAGCAGCTCCTCGCCGGCCGCGTCCGGAGTGCACCCGGTCAGCGCCATGAGAGCGCCCTTGGTCCGCTCCAGCACCGCCGAGGTGGCGACCTGGTCCCGCAACCGGTCCATTTCCGCACGTTGTCTGGCCACGACCTTGGCCAGCGCGGCAATGTCGGGCGCGGTCCCGGTGTGTGAAGGGTCGGTGGACTCGCTCGTCACGCGTTGAGCATCGCACATGCGCCACCTGCCGTTCGCGCTCCTGCCGACAGACGTCCCACACACCGGTGAGCCCGCCGGTTGACGGAACCGGCCGCGCGCCCCGGTTCGCTGCGGGATCAGTGGTCGGGCGGCGGGTACAGCCACCTTCGCAGCAGCCTGCTCAGCAGGGGCATCACCAGGTACGTGAGGAGCGGCAGCAGCACCACCGGGAACACCGCGGCCCGCAGCGGCAGGGGCCAGGCGGCCGTGCGGGGCGTCACCAGCCACTGGATCAGCAGCGTGCAGGGGAAGGCGCCGAGGAACGTGGTCAGCACCATCTTCCAGCGGACCGGGGGCCGCACCGTGGTGCCGGGCAGGCTGAACCAGGTCTCGAGCCCGGTGGTCGACTGCCGTTCGCTGCCGAGTTCGATGGCGATGTCGTCGATCCGCGCGTGCCAGGCCGCCCGCTCGTCCGACTCCAGCCAGGCGGTGAGCCGGTGCGCGTCGGACCAGCGCAGCACGGCGTGGAAGCGGTGACCGTCCTCGGGACGCAGCCAGGAGACACCCTCGTTGCCCGGGAACCGTCTGGCGCAGCGGGTGATCCCGCGCGTCCAGCGCTCGAACTCCTGCTCCCGGCCGGGGCGCACCTCCCAGGTGAGGACCGTCGTGACCGGATCCCCGCGCCGTACTTCGGTGGTGCTCATGGTCACCACGGGTCCCACGTACGCCGCGGGTCATGCCCTCGGGCAGGGTCAGCGCCCGAGGTGGTGGTCGACCAGGGCCTGGGTGACCGCGCGGATGCTGCGGGCGATGTGCTGGAGCTGCAGGACCTCGGCGGCGTACAGCTTGATCGTGTGTTCGATGACCGACTCCGGCAGTCCGAGCGACGGCAGGTCCGCGCGGGCGGTCTGCAGCGCGGTGCGGGCGACCCGGATCTCGTGCTGGACCTGGATCTGCGCGTGCCGGGCGAGGAGCACGGTGTGCCGCATCAGGGCCGGGTAGCTCGCGTACCGTGCCGGCACCAGTTCGCGCAGCCACTTGGCCGCGGAGCGCTCCCAGTCGTAGCTGCCGGGCGTCTTGACCTGGCAGGGCCAGTCCGGGCCGGTACGGGTGGTGGTCCGCGTGGTCGTCAGGGGCATGGTGATCGCTTCCGGGTGTACGGCGTCGTGCGGGTGGTCCGAGGGTTGTGCGGCCCCGGTCTAGGGGATGACCGGGGCCGCCAGGGGCTCGCGTGCAGGCGAGGCCCATCGGACATCCCGGGCGCCGACGCGGGTAGGTGACGACGGCTCGGGAGGTCCGTACAGGAGCCCTCTCGGGCGGATGTGGGGGTGGGGACGGGGACAGGGGTGCGGACGGGTCCCGGAGTGGTCCCGGGGGTGATCCGTGAGAAGTATTTATATATGCCGTCCGCTTGGCAAGGCGTATGAAAACATTCATGCTCGATTTATTGCGGATGGTCCCCTTGTGAGGCCGTATGACCGGGGGTGGAGGGGTCAGTCCCTGAGGAAGAACTGGTGCTGGTCGGAGATCTGTTCGTACTCCTCGAGCCGTGCCTGGGTGCGCTCGGGGTCGGCGTCGGTCATGGCCTGGAGCAGGGCGGCGGCGATCACACCGGGCGCCGCGTAGGAGTCGAAGACCAGCCGGGACCCCGTCCCGGTGCTGAAGACGACGTCCGCCTCGTCGGCCAGGTGTCCGAGCGCCAGATCCGTGACGAGGGCGACCTTCAGGCCGGCGCTGCGGGCGACCCGCAAGGCGGTGAGGGTCTCCTGGGCGTGCCGCGGCATCGAGAACGCGAGCACCCAGGTGCCGCCCGCCTCACGTGACTGCAGGAGAGCGTCGTAGGCGACGCTGCCGCCGCGGGTGACCACCCGTACGTCGGGATGGATACGGCGGGCCGCGTAGGCGAAGTACTCGGCCAGGGACGCCGAGATGCGCAGACCCAGGACGGTCAGCGGGGTCGACTCGGACAGCTTGCGGCCGAGCTCGATCATCTGGTCGGGGTCGGCGAAGTCGCGGCGCAGGTTCTCCAGGTTCTCGATCTCCGCGTCGACCGCGGCCTGGAGTTCGTTGCCGCGCGACTCGTCGTCCGCGACCGGGCCGCCGGCGAGGGTGCTGAGCGCGATCGACTGGAGTTTCTCCCGCAGGGCCGGGTAGCCGCTGAAGCCCACGGCCGCGGCGAACCGCGTCACCGAGGGCTGGCTCACGCCGACGCGCTCGGCGAGATCGGTGATGGAGAGGAACGCCGCTTCGGTGATGTGCTCGATCAGGTACTGCGCGATGCGCCGCTGCCCCGGGGAGAGCCGGGGCCTGTCGAAGAGGGTCCTGAGCTGGGAGGCAGGGGCGGCCTCCGCCTCTGGTGCGGTCTTGCCCGAGGTGATCGCGGATGCCTGTGCGCGTGCCTGCTGCGGCGATGACACCGAGGCGCCTCCTTTGTCTGCCACGGGGAGTCAACATAGCTCACACCCCTCGTTGACCAGCGCTTGTGCGACAGCATCCGGCGACCGCCGATCGGGACGGATACGCCGTCCCCGAGCGGGAACCCGCCGCGGGACAAGACGTTCGACGACACCCGAGGAGCAGCTCCGCATGACGGTCCCCGAGGAGAACCGGCGCAAGACCGACACCACCGACGAAGTCCTGGAGAACTCCCCCGAGGAGGGCGAGGCGTCCGCCCCCGGTGGCAGCGGACGCACCCTGCGCGAGGCGTTCGAGGAAGCGCGGGTGGAGCCCGACGACTTCGCCCAGGAATGACGCCGCACGCGAAACCAGATCTTTCGGCAGGTGAGACGCAATGGGTGCGCTGAGCGCGCTGGAACAGGCAATGGAGCACGGCTGGGAGGCGCTGTGGGCGCGGGTCGTCGACCGGGAGCCCGTCGAACTCCTCGACGCGTTGCGGCGCGAGTGCGACGCCAACGTGGTCGTGTGCAGTGAGCACCGGGTGGTGGTCCCGAACGCCTACGACGTCGAGCTCGCGGACTTCGCCTACGACGAACTCGTGCGCCGGGGCAGTGACGTGGGCCAGGAGCTCACCGACCGCCTGGCCCGGCACGGCGAGCGGCAGGGTTATGAATGGGCGGGTCCGCTCACCGTGCACATCACCAGGTCCGGCCGGGTGCCCAACGGCCGTTACCGCGTGACGAGCGGGGCGATGCCGCATGTGAGCGCGGAGGGGTTCCAGCACGCGATCCGCTGAGGTGCTGATCATCGGCGATAGATCGTGATCGAGTGACCGACCTCATCGACCGGACGGCTGCTGTCGATCAGCTCGGCCAGCCGCCCCTTCGCCTTGGCGACCGAGGAGTCCGACACGACCAGCAGTCCGCGCACGTCGCCCACCGGCACCTCGCGCGGATCGGACGCCTCGATGCCGTAGGCGGACGGCAGCCCGCTGCCCTTGTAGACCAGCCAGATCCGTTCGTTCGGATAGCGCTCGCGCAGCCGGTCGGCGAGCCGGCCGAGGTCCTGTCCCCAGTCGACGTTGGAGTCGTGCAGCCGCAGATGGGTGCGGGCCGGTCCGCCGAACGCCTCGTTGGCGTACGGCAGATAGAAGGGAAAGGTCAGCAGCGAGCTGACCGCGACGAACAGCACCAGCGCCCCGGTCGCGGCCGTCGCCAGGCGTCGGCGCACCGCTACGACACACCCGGCGGCCACCGCCAGGAACATGGGCAGGAAGAGCGTGTACCGGGTGCCGAAGTCGCGTGACCCCGTCATGGTCGAGGCGAGCAGCACCCCGGCGGGCACGAGCAGATACGGCGCGGCGGGCCGCAGCCGCCGTACCGCGACCAGCACCACTGCACCGGCGGCCCACAGCGCGAGCAGGCCCAGCGGGGTCTTCACCAGGAGCGCCACCGGCAGGTAGTACCAGAGGTGTCCGGTGTACATCCGCCCGAACAGGAAGCCTTCCCAGGGGTGGTTCTCGAAACGGAACTGGAGGCGCATCCCGTCCGCGTAGGCCTGGGGGAACGGCAGCAGATCGACGAGGGTCCCCCGCAGCCCGTGCACCACCGGCACCGGGTCCTGGGACGTCCACCGCAGCCGCGGATCGACCACCAGATACGAGGCCCATACGACGGCGACGGCGGCCAGAGCCACAACGGCGGCCCCCGCGAGGACGCGCAGCAGCCGTCGGCGCGTCTCGTCACCGCGACGCGCGCTCCACACCGAGAGGGCGGCCAGTGCCAGCAGGACCGGCACGGCCGGCAGCGCGCTCATCTTGGTCGCCAGTGCCGCGCCGAGCGCCAGACCGGCGAGCGGCGCGTACCGCCGTGGCCGCAGGCGGGCCCGCCACAGCAGCCACACCGCGGTGAGCAGGAACCCGGCCGTCGGCACGTCGAGCGTGGCCAGGGAACCGTGGGCGATGACGTCGGGGGAGAAGGCGTACAGGGCGAGCGCCGTGAGGCCCGCCGCCCTTCCGGCGAGTTCCCGGGCGAAGGCGAACACGACCAGCCCGAACAGCAGCGTCAGCACGATCACCGGGAGCCTGGCCCAGAACATCAGCCGCCAGGGGTCGTTGCCCGACTCGTACAGCAGGTGGGGGCCCAGGTCGATCTGGGGCCCGTCGAACGCCGTGTCCACGTGCGGGTCGGCGATCGCCACCCCGACGGCGACGACGAGCTTGCCGAGCGGCGGGTGCTCGGGGTTGTAGCGGATGCCCTGACCGTGGAGGTACTCGGCGGCCGTGGCCACGTAGACGGGTTCGTCGATCGTCGGGGTCTGCTGCACGGCGGTCGTCACCATGGCGGCGGCCATCTGGGCGAGCAGCACGACGACGAGGAGCGGCACCAGCCACCGCCGGGCCGGTCGCGGCTGCCGCACCTCGTCGTCGCGGGCCCCGGACCCGGGGGCCGGGTCCAGGACCGTCTGCTGCTCGCTCGCCATCATCCGCCCCGCGGTGAGAGGGGCCGGGCGGTGGCGGGAGCGATCCGGGGGCACCTCATGAGGGCCACTCTCGCATCAGCTCCCGCACCGCGCGGGCGTCACCGCTTCAGGAGTCGTACCGACAGACCTTCCGTCGTGTAGACGGGTACGGCCCGCAGGGTGTCGGAGTTCAGTTCGACGCGGTCGAACTGGCCGCGCAGTCCCTGACAGCCGAGGACACGGACCGTGCGCCCGGCCGTCGGCGGCTTGTCCGCGTCCAGCTTCAGCGACAGGACGCTGCCCGCGCCGAGCACCGCGCGCCGTGTCACCTCCAGGACCGGCTCCTGGCCCGAGCGCAGGGTCACCTCCAGCGCGCCGCCCTCCTGGCTGTACGTCCCGTGGACCTGCAGCGACTTGCCGCTCAGCGTCAGCCTCCCGCCCTGCACCCGTACGTCGCCGTGGCCCAGCGCATGCGCCGAGCCGGCGACCAGCGCGCCCTCCTTCAGCACGGTTCCGCCGGTGTACCGGTTGTGGCCCGTCAGCGTGAGCGTGCCGCTGCCCCGCTTGGTCAGAGAGCCACAGCCGTCGATGTCGTTGCGCCAGGCGTCCGCCGCGTGGAAGCCGCCCGAGGCCGCGTCCAGCGTGACGGTCACGTCCGAGTCGAAGGAGCCGTAACCGTCCGCCGCGGCGAACAGGTTGAGCCGGCCCCACTGCTCGAAGCCGTCAAGGAGGACATAGCCCGAGGGCAGCCCGGTGGTCCGCAGCACCTCACGCCGCTGCGCGGCGTCCAGGTACGGCAGCCGCGTCTCCAGCAGTACCTCCGCGCCCTTGGGCACGGTGAACGGCTCGTTGCCGCCGTCCCGGTTCAGCACATAGGTCAGCCGGGGCCTGACCGAGCGGGCGTTGGCGTCCCGGTCCGCGTACGCGTCGGCGGCGTCCGAGTGGGCGTAGGACAACAGGGAGTCGGCCGTGGTGCCGGTCTGCTCCGTGAAGTACGTCAGCGCCTGCGCCCGCGCCGCGGCCTTGAGGTCGGCGTTCGCGGTGTCGGCCAGGGTGGCGGCGGCCAGTGCGGTGGCCATGATGCGACCGCCCATGACGTCGACCGTCGAGTGCATGCCGGACATGATCCGGGTGTGGCTCAGCTCGAAGGCGCGGGTGACCAGTTCCTGGAAGCGCTCCGGTACGGCGTACGCGAAGGCCAGGCCCGCCAGGTGGAAGGCGTTGGTGTGGCCGCTGGGGAAGCCGCCGTCGTCCACCGGCGAGGTGCTGCGCTGTCGCAGCAGCTGGGTGGCGACGACCACCTCGGAGTCGTAGACCGGGTAGCCGAGCGCGTCCTTCGCGCCCGTGTCGACGACCTCGCTGTCCTCGTTCATGCGCCACGGGCGCGGGTACTGGAAGGCGTACTTGCCGGGGTTGCCCGAGGCGTACGGGCCGCGCACGGTGTCGACCAGCTTGGCCACCTGGCCGAGCGAGGAGTCGTAGGAGCCCGCGCCGATCGCGGAGCCCGCGGGGGCGTCGGCCGGCACCGCGTCGCTGATCGTGGTCGGCGGGGTGGTGTCGGGTGCGCTGGTGATCGAGGTGACCGCCTTGGCACCGGACCGGTAGAGGCCGGCGAGCGGGCCGAGGCCGCCGATCATGGCGTAGCTCTGGTGCTGGCGGTCGTAGAGGAAGGCCTCCTTCGCCTGCGCCTCGGTGCGCGCCTGGGTGATGCGGGCGCAGTAGCGCATGTTGGCGCGCAGCACCTCGGGCCGCAGTGGTGTGCCGGTGTTCCAGGCGCCACCGGTCTTCCACACCTGGGTGAAGCCGCCGAGGATCCGCACCACCGCGTTGGTCTCGGGCGTCAGGTTCGCCATGACGTTGGACTTGTAGTCGTCCACGAATGCGGCGGGCGCGGTGGCGGCCTTGGCGTCCGCGGCGCCCAGCCAGGAGGCGAAGGTGGGCGCGGCCAGGACCCCGGCCGAGGCGCCCAGGGACGTCTTGAGGAATCCCCTTCGCTTCATGGCGCGTTCGGTGAGCGGCGCGGGGGAGTGCTGCCCGGCGGGTGACGGCATGGGTCTGCCTCTCTTTGGAGTTCTGCGGCCGTGCGGCCGGGGGGTGTGGTGCGGATGCGACTCATGATGCGGCAGTCGGCGGGTGCGTCGAATGCGCTTTCTGAAGTCGTACGAGCTTCGTACGAGCGAAGATCTACGGGCGAGTCATGTCGGACCGGAGGAGACTCGGCGTCCGGCGGATGTCACAGAAGTGAACGGGCCATCGCCACCGCGCCCTCCACCGGCGGCGCCCGCAGGGGACGCGGCCGTGCCGACGGCACGCCGTCGGCCAGCGTCGACTGGAAGGCGTCGTACAGCGACGGCTGGGCGAGGACGGTGCTGCCCGCGACCACGACATCGTCGACCACCACTCCGCGGGCGGCGAGCCGTTCGACGAGCCCGGCCAGGGCGCGGCCCGCCTCGGCGATCACGGTGCGGGCGAGCGGGGATCCGGCATCGGCGGCGGCGAAGACGGCCGGGGCGTGCCGGCCCCAGTCGGCGGAGGCGGCCGTGGCGTGCTCCAGCGCGGCGCCGAGCGCGGGTACTTCGGGGACACCGAACCCGGACAGCAGACCGAGCGCCAGCGGGTCGGGATCCTCCCCGCGGTCGTGGGCCGCCCATACGGCCCGTACGGCCTCGCGGACGAGGCCGGCGGCTCCGCCCTCGTCGCCCAGGAGGGCGCCCCAGCCGCCGACCTGGACCGGTGTGCCGTCGGCGAACCGGCCCACCGCGACCGATCCGGTGCCGGCCACCAGGCCGACGCCCTTGTCCAGTCCCGCCGCGGGAACGAGCAGTTCGGCGTCGCCCACGACCAGCGCGGGCGCGTCGAAGTGGAGTTGGAGAGCGGTGCGGATCTGTGCGCACTGGCGCGGAGTCTCGCAGGCGTGCCCGCCGACGGCGAGGGCGGACGGGCGTGCGCCTGCGGGAAGCGCGTCCGCGGCCAGTGCGGCCAGCCACCCGGCGGCGGCCACCGGGTCGTGGGGCCGCCAGCCGCTGCTGGACCGGACGTGATCGGCGACGAGGGCGTCGCCCGCGAACGCGCGGAGCTGTGTCTTGGTGCCGCCCACGTCGATGCCGACAACCAGGGGTGCGGTGTCCTGCACGGAACCTCTTTCGTCGTTGCGCTGTGTGCTGCGACGGTGGGCGAACCGTGCCGGAAGGCAAGGAAGTTGGAGAGCATTCGAGAGCTAGGGAAGCCCCGGGACGGGCCTCTGACGGACCACGGCAGGCGAGTACCGTGACGTTCGTTAGGAAGTTAACTAACGAAGTACAGTGCGTGTCAATAGGCGTCACGCACTCGGCTTCCCGGGCCTCCCGGACCGGGCGGGAACGCAAGACGCCGGAGCAACCCATCGCCGCCTCCCGCCGAGCCGCTCGGCCCGGGAGAGTGGCCTGTGACCTGGGGGAAGTGTGGAACACGACGTGGCTGGAGCCCCCCGTCTGACCGAAAGCGCCGGCGCCGTATTCGCCGTGCTGGCCCAGGCCGGCACCGCGACCCGGCCGCAGCTCGCGAGCCTCGCCCGGCTGTCCAAGCCGACGGTCTCCTCCGCCGTCGCCGAACTGGAGGGCGTCCACCTCGCCGCCCACTCCGGCACCTCCTCCGGCGGTACGGGCCGCAGCGCCGCCGTCTACCGCCTCGGCCCGGCCGCGGGTGCCGTGCTCGCCGTCGACCTCGGCCCCGCCGTCACCCGGGTCCGCGCCTGCGCGCTGGACGGCACCCTCCTCGCCGAGGCAACCGGCCCCCGAGAGGAGGCCGCCGACGTGGTGCGCGACGCCCTGTCCGCGCTGCGCGCCGACGCTCCGCTGCGCGCCATCGTCGTGGCCGTCGGTGACGTCACCGCACGGGCCGAAGAAGGCACCGTGCGCCCGGCGACCGCCAAGGCCGGCCCCGTCTTCGACGCGGTGGCCGTCGCGCTGCCGCCAGGAGTGCCCGTCCACCTCGAGAACAACGTCAACTGCGCCGCGCTCGCCGAACTGCACGAGGGCGCGGCCCGCGGCCGTCACACCTTCGGCTACCTGCGGATCGGCGTCGGTATCGGTCTGGGCATCGTCGTGGGAGGACACGTGCTGGCCGGGGCCAACGGCGCGGCCGGAGAGGTCGCCCGGCTGCCCTACCCCTGGACCGACGGCCTGGAGCCCCGCCACGAGGCCCTGGAGGAGTACATCGGCTCCCGGTCCCTGCTGCGCCGGGCCGCCGAGGCCTGGCCCGCGTCCGACGGCGCGTGCCCCCGCACCGCCGAGCGGCTCTTCGCCCTGGCCGGAGAGGGCAGTGCCGCGGCCCGCGCGGTCGTCGACAGACACGCCGTCGACGTGGGCCGACTGGCCGCCGCCGTGACCGCCGTACTGGACCCGGGACTGCTCGTGCTGGGCGGCAGCACCGGCGCGTATCCGCAGCTCCTGCCCGGTGTGCGGGCCGAGCTCGAGCGGCTCAGCTGGCCCACCGAGGTGGTCAGCAGCCAGGTCGGTGATCTCGGCACCGTCGTGGGAGCCGCCCGGCTCGCGGTCGCCCGAGGAGTCCAAACCGTGACCCAGGCGGCGCGGACGAAGGATTGACGGTTTCGGACTCGGTCTGCCAATGTCCGGACAAGCGCTTTCTAAGTCGGCCGGGACGCCGGCTTGGAGCGAGCGTCCCGCCCGTACTCGACGTACGGCAACCGCACCAGGGCGTGCTGGTGCGGCAGCGGCCACGACGGCCGGGGACCCTTGCTCTTCAGGATGACGCGGCCGGGCGAGGCCGCGCCCTCGGAAAGCAGAACCCTCCTGCACAATGCACCCGTGCCGCCTCCGTCGGCGCCGTGCTCCGTCCCGTACGACGAAAAAGGGATCGAAGATGACCACTGTAGGTGTGCGGCGCTCCCGCCGACTCGGCCGCGGCGGCATGCGCCGCGTGGCTCCCCTCGCCGCCGTAGCCACGGCAGGTGTCATGCTGCTCTCCGCCTGCGGCGGGGGTTCCGACTCGGGCGGCACCTCCAAGTCCCTGACGTTCTGGATCTCCACGGTTCCGGGGCAGGACGCGGGCTGGAAGAAGATGGTGGCGCAGTACAAGAAGGAAACCGGCGTCAACCTCAAGCTCGTCAACATCCCCTACGACGGCTACACGACGAAGCTGCACAACGCCGCGCAGGCGAACTCCCTGCCCGACGTGGCCGCCGTGCCGGCGCTGGACCCGATCTGGTCGAGCAAGCTGATCGACCTGAGCTCCATCGCCAACAAGAAGAGCAACAACATCAACCCCAACTTCCTCGCGAAGGACTCGTCCGGGAAGGTGCTGTCCATCCCCTCGGACGTCACCGCGTCCGGCCTGTTCATCAACAAGTCGCTGTTCGAGAAGGCGGGCGTCTCCTTCCCGGCCTCGCCGTCCAAGACCTGGACCTGGACCGACTTCATCGCCGCGGCGAACAAGGTCCGAGAGAAGACCGGCGCCAAGTACTCCCTGACCTTCGACCAGTCGCCGTCTCGGCTGCGCGCCATGGTGTACGAGATGGGCGGCCAGTACGTCCACGCGGACTCCTCCGGCAAGTTCTCGGTGGACGCGGCGACCAAGAAGGCCGTGAACACCTTCGTCGGCTGGAACGACGACAAGACCATGCCGAAGTCGGTGTGGACCAGCGGCGCCGACCCGTCGGCCATGTTCCAGAGCGGTGACGTCGTCGCCTACTGGTCCGGTGTGTGGCAGGTTCCCGCCTTCGCCGACAGCATCAAGAAGTTCGAGTGGGCGAGCGTCCCGACCCCCGCCGAGCCGGTGCAGGCCAGCGACGTCAACAGCGGCGGCATGACGGTGGGCTTCAACAACAACGGCGACGCGTCCGCCGCCGCGACGAAGTTCCTGTCCTGGCTGTACGAGCCGGCCCACTACCAGGCGCTGTGCGAGGCGTCCGGGTTCCTGCCGGTCGAGAGCGGTCTGAGCCCGAAGTACCCCTTCAAGTCCGAGGCGGCGCAGGCGGCGTTCAAGCTCTACAACGAGGAGATCCCGCTCTACGCCCCGATCTCCGGCTACTTCAACAGCGCGCAGACGAACTGGGTGCTGAAGGGCAAGAGCCTCACCGAGGACCCGACCAAGACGGAGCTCGGCAAGGCGATCAACGGCCAGCAGTCGGCCGACAAGGCCCTGCAGAACATCGTGGACGGCTACAACCAGCAGGTCGGCGGCTGAGCGTAGGCCCGTAGGCCCGGGCGGCGGGACCAAGACACCGCCGCCCGGCCTCAGGCCCCGCGTGACGCCGGGCTCATGGCCGAGCCCACAGCAACCCATTCCACCAGCACGGAGTCAGGAAGATGACAAAACGCGCCTCGGACGTGTCCGTGAGCCCGCCCAGGAGACGCAGTAAGTACACCCTTGCGCCGCTCGTCCTCATCGCGGCCAATGTGGTGCTCTTCGCGCTGTTCTTCGTCTGGCCGGCGGTGATTGGGCTCGTCTACTCCTTCACGAACTACACGGGTGTGGGAGCGTTCCAGTTCATCGGCCTGGACAACTACCACAACCTGTTCGGGGACTCCACCTTCTACGACGCGCTGAGCCGGACGCTGCTGTACACCGTCCTCTTCGTCCCGCTGAACTTCGTGGTCTCGCTGATCGCCGCCAACCTGGTGGTGAGCAAGCACGCCAAGGGCGGGTCGGTCGCCCGCGTCGTCTTCTTCATCCCGTGGCTGCTGTCGCCCATCGTCGTGGGTGTCCTGTGGCGGTGGATGTTCGGCGAGAACTTCGGACTGGTCAACTACGTCATCGAGAAGTTCGGCGGAGACGCCGTTCCGTGGCAGTCGAACGCCGACCTCTCGTTGCTCGTGGTGGTGATGGCGGCGGCCTGGGCCTGGACGGGTTTCACGATGCTGCTGTTCATCGCGGCGATCAAGAACGTACCGGTGTCGTACTACGAGGCCGCCTCGCTCGACGGCGCCGGCCCCTGGCGCCAGTTCTTCAGCATCACCCTGCCGAGCATCGCGCCCACCTCGTTCATCGTCATCCTGCTCAACACGATCAACGCGATGAAGGAGTACCCGGTGTTCGTCGCCCTCAACAACGGCGGACCCGGATCGTCGAACAACCTGCTCGTCCAGTACATCTACGAGACCGGCTTCAAACGGGGCCAGATCGGCTACGCGAGCGCCGCGTCGTTCGTGCTCATGCTCATCCTGATGGCCGTCGCGGTCGTCCAGCTGATGGTCAACCGGCGGGTGGAGAACCGATGACAACCACAGACATCCCGCGCCCGGCCGATGTCGACTCCGGACGGCGGGTCTCCAGGAAGCGGCCCCGCAAGACGGCCACCGGTGGGCTCCGGCAGGCGGTGTCCGCGACGACACTGCTGTGGATCATGGCGTGCCTGTACGGGTTTCCGGTGCTGTGGTTCGTCCTCAGCTCCTTCAAGCCGGCCAGCGACCTGTTCTCCTATCCGCTGACGCTGGTCCCGCACAACCCCACCCTGTCGGGATTCAGGGCAGCGTGGGACAGCGCCAACTTCTCCCAGTACTTCATCAACACGGCCATCGTGTGCGTGATCACGACGATCCTCACGGTGGGTGTCAGCTGCTGCACCGGCTACGCGCTGGCCAAGTACGACAACAGATGGCTCAAGGCGTTCTTCCTCTGCATCCTGGCCACCACCATGCTGCCGGGCGAGGTCATGCTCGCCCCGGAGTTCCTGGTGGTCCGCAACCTCGGCCTCTACAACTCGTTCGCCGGCATCATCCTCCCGGCCGTGCTCACGGCGACCGGCTGCTTCATGTTCCGCCAGTTCTTCCTGACGGTGCCCGACGAGCTCGTGGAAGCCGCCCGCATCGACGGCGCCAAGGAGCTGTCGATCTTCCTGCGGATCATGGTGCCGCTCTCCCGGCCCATCATGCTGACCCTCGCCATCCTGTCCTTCCAGTGGCGCTGGAACGACTACATCTGGCCGCTCCTGATGCTCAACGACCCCAACAAGTTCACCGTGCAGATCGGCATCCAGTCCATCGTCGGCGCCCAGAACATCAACTGGTCGGTACTGCTCGGCGCCTCGGTCATCTCCATGATTCCGCTGATCGCCATCTTCCTGGTCTTCCAGCGGTACGTCATGAGCGCCGACATCAACGCCGGACTGAAGGACTGACCTTGCCCACCCCGCTCGACCACGAGTTCGTCCGCGCGGCGGCCGCCGCCGCCGACCGGTCGGCCGTCCCGCCGGCGGCCGCCCCCGACGAGGAACCCGCCGGTGTGCCGCACCGTGGTCTGGCGCGGCGGGTGAAGACCCTGGTCGCGGCCTACCGTTCGCCGGACTCGGCACTGCACGGCAGCGGACAGGCCGTCGCCGCCGCGATGACCCACCTGCGCGCCCTGCGGGCCGTACAGACACCCACCGGCCTCTTCGCCGGCGGCGACAACGTGCAGTCACCGCCCGACTCCGCCTTCACCGTCAACGACGTGTGCGACGCGTACGTCCTCGCCGCCGACGCGGGGCCGGAACTGGGCGAGGCCACGGCCGCGCTCGCCGAGATCGCCGGCGCCGCCACCGCCAGTCTCCTGACCGGCGGCGTGCACACCCCCAACCACCGCTGGGAGCTGAGCGCCGCGCTCGCCCGGCTGCACCGGTCGTTCCCCGACGACCGGCTGCTCGAGCGCATCGAGGAGTGGCTCGCCGAGGGCGTCGACATCGACGCGGAGGGCCTGTACTCGGAACGGAGCGCCAACTACGCGGCCCACGTGTCCAACCCGTCGCTGCTGCTGCTGGCCGAAGTGCTCGGCCGCGCCGACCTGCTCTACGCCGTCGAACGCAATCTCGCCGCGACCCTGGACCTGATCAGGCCGGACGGCACGGTGGAGACCGTCCACTCGCGACGGCAGGACCAGAACGGCCCGTTTCCGCTGGCGCCCTACCTGCCGCACTACCGGCTGCTCGCGATCCGCACCGGCCGGGGCGACTTCGCCCGGGTGGCCCGGCTGGCGGCCGCCGGGGGTATCGACGACCCCGACCTGCTCGCCGAGACCCTCCTCACCCCGGACCTGTGCCGCCCACTGCCCGTACCGACCGAGGAGACACTGCCCCGCGACCGGTACCTCACCACCGCACGCCTCGCCGCTCGCGCCTCGGCCATCGCGCACACGGTGGTGTACGGCGGCTCCGACGTGCCCGAGCACCGGCGCATCCGCTCGGGCCTCGCCTGCAACCCCACCTTCCTGCGCCTGTTCGCCGGTGCCGCCGTCCTCGACGCGGTCCGCCTCTCGCGAGGGTTCTTCGACCTGGGCCCGTTCCGTGCCGCCGACATGGAACAGTTCGCCGACAACCGGTACCGGCTCACCCAAACCCTCACGGCCGCCTACTACCAGCCGCTCCCGAAGGACCGGAGGCGCGACGACGGCGCCTACCGTCTGGGGGACGAGGGCCGCTTCTCCGCGGCGATGGCCTTCCCCGACCGTCCTCAGGACGAGGTCTCCCACACGACCCGGGTCGAGGTCGACCTGCGGGAGGACGGGGCCGACCTGCGGATCGACATCAGCGGCCCACCGGTGCCCTGGGCCCTCGAACTGACCTTCCGGCCGGGCGGCGTGACCGAGGGCGCCGTACCGATCGGCGACGGACGCTGGTGCCTGACGACCGGGCCGATGACGTACCGGGTCGGCGACGACGAGATCCGGGTCGAGGCCGGCGTCGAGGCGGGCGAACCACTCGCCGGGCCGGACGAGAGCGACGTACTGCGGTACGACCCGGGGCAGGACTACACCGTGGTGGGCGGCACCGACGCGACGACCGGGAACCGTGTCTACATCGGTGGGCACGGACCGCAGACACTGACCCTCGCACTGCGCGCCACCGCTCAGGCATGAAGGACTGATCCCCGTGCACCTCACGCACCAGCGCGGCCCGCTGCACGACCTCCCGGACACCCCGGAGGCGTACGACGCCGTCCTCGCCGATGTCGTCGAGCAGGCCCTCGCCCGGCTGACGCCCGAGGGCAACCTCGAACACCCCGACTGTGTCGACGACATCGGCGACACCTCGCTCGGCATCACCTCCCTGCTCGCCTTCGCCTGGCAGCGCGGCAAGGACCCGAGGCTGCCGGAGGCGGTCGGCCGCAGCCTCGCCTTCCACCTGCGCGAGCGGGTCTACATCGACGACAACCCGGGCTACCCGAACCTGAAGGTGCGCAACTCCGGTCTGCCGTACGCCCGTTACACCCTGTCGCCGGGCGCACACCCCATCGGTGACTGGCCGAGCACGGTGTGGGCGCTGCTCCAGGCGGTGAACCTCCTCGACGCGGCGGATGGTCTGGTCGCCGACGGACAGCGCGCCGAACTCCTCGACACGGCCAGCGGATACTGGCACTGGCTCACCGAGGCGACCTTCTTCAACCCGCAGGAGGCCGGCAACCAGGCGATCGGCTGTGTGGTCGGCGGTCTGATGCTGGCGGCCCATCTGCCGGGCCCGGAAGCGGAGTCGGTCCGTGCGCGGGCACTGCGGCTGTACCGGGACGAGATCCGCGCCCACCGGGTCGAGGACCGAGGTGCGGCCCTGCCGCCCGAGCACGGCGGCGCCTACGACAACAACTACGGCCCGATCTCCCTGTCCTTCCTCGCCCAGGCCCACCGGATCAGCGGCGAGGAGATCTTCGCCGAGGACGGCGACGCCCTGGCCCGCTACCTCGACGCCCGTCTGACGAACGGTGGCTTCGACAACGGCGGCCCGCGCTACAGCGAGCAGCACTCCGCCTTCGAGTCGGTGCTGGGCCTTCGGTACTTCGGTGCCCGTATCGGCGCCGACCTGGGCCGCTACCGGGGCGACTCCCGCTGGGCCCGGCACGCGGTCAAGGCGGACGGCGGGGTGGACGGTCACTTCGCCTGGATGCTGGTCTGGCAGATCCAGGACACCACGCGCTGGCACCGGGAGCCGTCCACGCCGATCGCCCGTCACCAACTGCGCGCGGGTACGGTCTCGGTGGCCTTCGACAGCACGATGACTCCGGCTGTGGTCGAGGCGGCCGGCACCTACTACCTGCCCGCCGCCGTCGACCGCCGGCACGGCTTCGGCCCGGTCGTCGACGGCTTCCTGCTGTGCCGCCCCATGGGTCGGGTCCGGGTGCGTGACGTGCGTGTCGACGGCCTCGCGGCGAAGCTGGTCACCAAGCCGGTCGTCGACCGCGACCACGTCCTGCGCCACATCCAGTCCCTGTACGTCACCGACGGCACGAGCCTGTGGACCACGGTCTCGGTGGAACGGCTCCCCGGCACGCCCTACCTGCTGGCCGGTCTGCCGTACGCCGAGGACGACGGCGACCGGGTGCGCCGGACGGCCGAGGCACAGGTGGCCTCCGCGGGCACCCTGCGGCTGACGCACCCGCAGGCGCAGGGCGTGGACCACTTCGACGCGCGCTCGGATGCGACCCAGGAGCAGGCGGCGTTCGCGCTGGCCGCCGACCCCCGCGGGTACGGCAACCCCGACGAGGGCTGGCGCCACCTGGTCAGCTCCACCGCGCTGGAGGCCGGCCCCGTGCCGGACGCCCCGGACGACCTGCACGTCTTCGCCGTGCGCTACGGGCCAGGGGGCAGCTTCACGGCCACCTTCGAGCGCGAGGGCGACGGTCTCACGGTGCACACCGGGGCGTTCACCGCACGCGTCGGCGACCCGGCGGGCGACGCCCACGGTGAGCCGGAACTGACGCTGTCCGCCTGCTGAAGGGCTTACGCCCGGGTGTCGACGCGCGGCAGTGTCGCCACCGGCACCACGAGGTCGGCCCGGTCCCGGGTCGCCGTCACGAGCTCCGCGTTGCGCTGGTCCGAGCGCAGCACCCACGCCAACGCCTCCTCGTGGGTCTTGCCGAACTCCTCGTGCCGGGCGACCAGTCGGCGCACCCGCTCGTCCTCGTCGAGCGCGCAGAACCACACCTCGTCCAGAGCGGGCCGGACCCGCGCCCACGCGCCGGTGCCGAGCAGCAGGTAGTTCCCCTCGGTCACGATCAGCCGGGCGGTCGCCGGCACCGGGATCGCCCCGGCGATCGGCTGCTCCAGGACCCGCTCGAAACCCGGCGCGTACACCACGTCGCCGTCCGTCTCCTCGCGGAGCCGCCGCAGCAGGGCCGCGTATCCGCCCGCATCGAAGGTCTCGGGCGCGCCCTTGCGGTCACGCAGACCGAGGCGGTCCAGTTCCACGTCGGCGAGGTGGAAGCCGTCCATGGGGACGTGCGCCACCCAGGGCTCCCCGGGGCCGTTCAGCGCCCGCACCAGATGCTCGGCGAGGGTCGTCTTCCCCGAGCCGGGGGGACCGGCGATACCGAGGACGGCCCGCCCCTCGGGTCCGGCGAGGGAACGGGCGCGGGTCAGGAGGTCGTCGAAGGTCAGCGGCACACGCCGAGTGTGTCATTCGTCGACCACAGGTCGGCCAGGCACCCTGGAGAGCGGAAGGGGAGAAAGGAGGCCCAGCCGTGCCCCAGGACTTCGACGACTTCGAGGCTTCCCACGCCTCCCAGGCTTCCCACGCCTCCCAGGCCTCCCAGGCCTCCCATGCCTCCGACTCCTCCGACGACGAGGCGCAGATCCGTGCCCTCATCACCGGGTGGGCCGCGGCCGTCCACCGCGGCGACCTCGCCGGCGTGATCGCCGACCACGCCCAGGACCTCGTGATGTTCGACGTGCCGCCGCCCCACCACGGCATCCGGGGCCTCGCCGCCTACCGCGCGGCCTGGCCGCCCTTCTTCGCGTGGCAGGCCCAGGGCGCCTGCTTCGACATCGAGTCCCTCGACATCACCGCCGGCTCCGACGTCGCCTACGCCCACGCCCTGGTGCGCTGCGCCACCCCCGAGGAACTCGCCGAACACCCCGACTTCCGGCTCCGACTCACCTTCGGTCTGCGCAAGGAGCGCGGCCGCTGGCTGGTGGCCCACGAGCACCACTCCTTCCCGCACGACTGAATCCGCCTGTTGGCACGGCGCTTCGCAGGGAACCGTGTCCTGTATGACGGAGCTCGGTCTGCCAGAAGAGATCAAGGCCTGCCTGTTCGACCTCGACGGGGTCGTCACCAGGACGGCCGTCGTGCACGCGGCCGCCTGGAAGGAGATGTTCGACGCGTTCCTGCGGGAACGCGAGGGCGAGGACTTCCGGCCCTTCGACGACCACGACTACGACGAGTACGTCGACGGTCTGCCGCGGGCCGACGGCGTGCGTACCTTCCTCGCCTCCCGCGGCATCGAACTGCCGGACGGCGATCCGGACGATCCGCCGGGCGCGGAGACGGTCCACGGCCTCGGCAACCGCAAGAACGCCCTCGTCCTCGAGAAGATCCGCACCGAGGGAGTCGAGGCCTACGACGACACCCTGACCTACATCCGGGCGGCCCGCGCACAGGGTCTGCGCACCGCGATCGTCTCCTCCAGCGCCAACTGCCGTGACGTGCTGCGCGCGATCGACGCCGAGGACCTCTTCGACGTACGCGTCGACGGCGTGGTCGCGGCCGAGCGGCACCTGCCCGGCAAGCCGCACCCCGACACCTTCCTCGCCGCCGCCCACGACCTGGGCCTGGACGCACCCCGGTCCGCCGTCTTCGAGGACGCCCTCGCCGGCATGGACGCGGGCCGCGCGGGCGGCTTCGGATACGTCGTCGGCCTCGACCGCGTCGGACAGACCGACGCCCTCTACGAGCACGGCGCCGACATCGTCGTGAAGGGCCTCGCCGAACTGGGAGGACACGCGTGATCACCCACCGCTCCTACACCGTCGAGCCCTGGGCCGTCCGCGAGACCTCCCTCAACCTCGAGGTCCTGGCCCAGAGCGAGTCCGTGTTCGCCCTGTCCAACGGCCATGTCGGCTGGCGCGGCAACCTCGACGAGGGTGAACCGCACGGCCTGCCCGGCTCCTACCTCAACGGCGTCCACGAACTGCATCCGCTGCCGTACGCCGAGGCCGGCTACGGCTATCCGGAGTCCGGCCAGACCGTCATCGACGTCACCAACGGCAAGATCGTGCGGCTCCTCGTCGACGACGAGCCCTTCGACCTGCGCTACGGCCGTCTCGTCGCCCACGAACGCACCCTCGACCTGCGCCGGGGCGTCCTGGAGCGGTCCTGCGAGTGGATCTCACCGGCGGGATCGCGGATACGGCTGCGCTCGACCCGGCTCGTCTCGCTCACCCAGCGGGCGGTCGCCGCCGTCGCCTACGAGGTGGAACCCGTCGACAGCCGCACCCGCGTGGTCATCCAGTCCGAACTCGTCAGCAACGAGAGCCTGCCCGGGGCGAACGGCGACCCGCGCGCCTCCAAGGCCCTGAAGTCGCCGCTGGAACACGAGGAAGGCTTCGCCGACGGCACCCGTCTGCGGCTGGTGCACCGCACCCGGCACAGCGGACTGAGGGTCGCGGTGGCCGCCGACCACGTCGTCGAAGGACCCGAACGCACCACCACGAGCAGCGAGGAGACGGTGGACCTGGCCCGGCTGACCGTCACCTCCGTCCTGGAGCCGGGACAGCGGCTGCGGATGGAGAAGCTCGTCGCGCACGGCTGGTCCGGGGTCCGCTCCCGGCCCGCGATGAGCGACCAGGTCGACGCGGCTCTCGCGGCCGCGGGTCACAGCGGCTGGGACGGACTCCTGGACGAACAGCGCGGCTACCTCGACGACTTCTGGGCCCGCGCCGACGTCGAGGTCGACGGCGACGAGGAGATCCAGCAGGCCGTCCGCTTCGCGCTCTTCCATGTGCTCCAGGCAGGCGCCCGCGCGGAGCAACGGGCCATTCCCGCCAAGGGACTGACCGGGTCGGGCTACGACGGGCACGCCTTCTGGGACACCGAGACCTTCGTCCTGCCCCTTCTCACCTACACCGAGCCCGGCGCCGTCTCCGAGGCCCTGCGCTGGCGGCAGCACACCCTGCCCGCCGCCCGCGACCGCGCCGCCCAACTCGGGCTGAACGGGGCCGCGTTCCCCTGGCGGACCATCGAGGGCTCGGAGGGCTCGGCCTACTGGCCCGCCGGCACCGCCGCCTTCCACGTCAACGCCGCCGTCGCGGACGCCGTGGTGCGCTACACCGAGGCCACCGGGGACACGGACTTCGAACGCGACACCGGCGTCGAACTCCTCGTGGAGACGGCCCGGCTGTGGCGCTCGCTCGGCCACCACGACCACCACGGCGTCTTCCACATCGACGGCGTCACGGGCCCCGACGAGTACAGCGCGATCGCCGACGACAACACGTACACCAACCTCATGGCCCGCGCGAACCTCCTCGCGGCCGCCGACGCCTGCGCCCGCCATCCCGAACAGGCCGCCGCACTCGGCGTGGACGACGAGGAGAGCGCCGCCTGGCGGGACGCGGCCGAGGCCGTGCACATCCCGTACAACGACGAGCTGGGCGTGCACGAACAGCACGCGGGCTTCACCCGGTACCAGCAGTGGGACTTCGCCGGCACCCGCGCCGACCAGTACCCGCTGATGCTGCACTTCCCCTACTTCGACATCTACCGCAAACAGGTCGTCAAGCAGGCGGACCTGGTGCTGGCGATGTACCTGTGCAGTGGCTGGTTCGAGGAGTTCCACGACGACGAGCAGATCGCCCGCAACTTCGCCTACTACGAGCCCCTGACCGTACGGGACTCCTCGCTGTCGGCCTGCGTCCAGGCGGTCGTCGCCGCCCGCGCCGGACACCTGTCCCTGGCGTACGCCTACACGGCCGAGGCGGCGCTGATGGATCTCGCCGACCTGGAGAACAACACCCGCGACGGACTCCATATCGCCTCCCTCGCCGGCACCTGGACGGCCCTCGTCGCCGGATTCGGCGGTCTGCGCCGTGACGGCGACTCCCTCCGCTTCGCGCCCCGGCTGCCCGAGCGGTTCAGCCGCCTCGCCTTCAACCTCCAACTCCTCGGGCGCTGTCTGCGGGTGGAGATCGGCCCGGACAAGGCGACGTACACCCTGATGTCCGGCGCACCCTTGACGATCCGCCACCACGGCGCCGCCCTGACCGTCAACGGCGACGGCCCGGTCGTCCGCCCCGTCCCACCTCCGCGGGACCGTCCGGCCCCGAGCCAGCCGGCGCATCGCAGCCCCCACGCCCGCTGACCCCGAGGGCGCGATCCGGACAGGCACCGCTTGGCCGATCCCCACCCTGCACCCGCTGCTGCCGCGGGTTACCTTGGCCATGTTTTGTGAAGTGGATCAAGTCCCCGCGGCACACGGGGGTGAGGGGTTGACGATGGCTCACGGCGACAGCGCCCTGCTGGTCGGCGAGCGAAGACGTACGGCATTGCTCGCCTTCGGCGCGTCCCGGCCGGACGGAGGCGCCCGGCCGCTTGCCGCGGTGGCCGCCGCCTTCACCCTGGCCCAACTCGTCCTGGTCCGCCCCGGCATGGGCCTCGGCTGGGACGAGACCGTCTACGTCAGCCAGGTCGGCGTGCAGGCCCCGGCCGCCTTCTTCAGTGCCCCGCGCGCCCGCGGCGTCTCGCTGCTGGTCGCGCCGATCGCGAGCTGGTCGACCTCGACCGAACTCCTGCGCGTCTACCTCGCCGTGCTCTCCGGCCTCGGCCTCTACCTGGCCCTGCGCGCCTGGCGCGGCCTCTTCCCGGTCCGTGTCCTCGCCGTCGGCGGCGCCCTGTTCGCCTCCCTGTGGATCACTCTGTTCTACGGCCCCCAGGCCATGCCCAACTACTGGGTCGCCGTCGGCGGGCTGGGCGCGGTCGGCTGCTTCCTGCGGGCCCGCGAGAGCCCGAGGGCACTGTGGGGTGTCGTGGCGGGTACCGCGCTCATGGCGTGGATGCGGCCCACCGACGCCGTGTGGGTCGCCCTCCCGCTGCTCGTCGCCGCAGTTGTCGGCCGCCGTCCGCGGTCCTCCCTCGCCCTCGTGGCCGGACTGGTGGCGGGCGGTGCGCAGTGGGTGATCGAGGCGTACGTCAGCTACGGCGGCCTGGCCGAGCGTCTGCACGAGGGTTCCCGCATCCAGGGCGGCCTCGGCCCGCAGTTCGCCGTCGACGACCAGCTGCGCAGCCTGGGCGGCCGGGCCCTGTGCCGCCCCTGCACCGGACCGCTGCCCGACCCCGCCGTCATGGCCTGGTGGGCCGTCCTCCCGCTGCTGGCCGTCGTCGGACTGGTGGTCGCGGTCCGGGCCCGGCGCACGCGAGTCACCCTCATCCCGCTGGCCTGTGCCGCGACGGCCGCCGTGCCCTACCTCTTCCTGATCGGATACGCGGCTCCCCGCTTCCTGCTGCCCGCCTACGCCCTGCTCGCGATCCCGGTCGCCGACGCGCTGTTCCACCTGGCGACCACCCCGTCGGGCCGGTGGCGTCCGGCCGTGGCGGTACTGCTCGGGATCGGACTGGCGGGACATCTGGCCGTGCAGTACGCCGTGCTGGAGCGTGCGGTGCACCGCACCACGCGCGACCACCGCGACTGGGCTCGTACCGCGGCCGAGCTGAACCGCTTCGGGGTGCGCCCGCCCTGTCTGCTCACCGGCCGGCTGTCGGTGCCCGTCGCGTACTACGCCGGGTGCACCTCGGCGGCGGCGTTCGGCCACAACACCAACAGCACCGAGTCCGGGATCGTCGGGGCGTCCCGCCGTATGCCGGTCGCCGTCCTCACCCGGCCCGGCGGTAGCCCACCCGCCTACGCCCACGACTGGCGCACCCTGCCCGCCGCCGGGCTGGACATCCACGTCGCGCCCAACGTGAAGGGGCCCGGGCCGACATGACGTCCGGACAGATCGGCGTCGCCCTCACCTCGCTCTCACGAGTTTCCGGCCCCCGTGCCTCTGGTAGGACTTCGGGTGTCGGCCCGAGGCGAGGGGGAGTGCCATGACGTGGAACGAGAACGGCGGACGGTTGGGGGAGGAGTTCTTCACCCCGGGCTCCTCGTCCTTCACCGAGTTCCTGGCGGGCCACCGCCCCGAGCTGCTTAGCACCCGCCGCGTCCTGCCCGACGGTGTGCGGGCCGCACCGGACCAAGTGCCGCACGGCACCACCGTGCTGGCCCTCTCCTACCGCGACGGCGTCCTCATCGCCGGTGACCGCAGGGCCACCATGGGCAACCTCATCGCCCAGCGCGACCTGGAGAAGGTGCATCCCGCCGACGACCACACGGCGGTCGCCTTCGCCGGCACCGTCGGACTCGCCCTCGACATGGTCAAGCTGTACCAGGTCGAACTGACGCACTTCGAGAAGATCGAGGGCGTCGCCATGACCCTCGACGGCAAGGCGAGGCGGTTGGCCGGCATGATCCGGCAGAACCTCGGCCAGGCCATGCAGGGCCTCGCCGTGGTCCCCCTCCTCACCGGCTACGACCCCTCCGCGCCCGAGGGCGAACGCGGCCGCATCTTCAGCTTCGACATCGTCGGCGGACTCTACGAGAAGACCGACTTCCACGCGGAGGGCTCCGGATCGCCGTACGCCAGAGGCGCCCTGAAGAAACTGTTCCGCAAGGGCCTCGACCGCCGCGAGGCCGCCCTCGCGGCACTCCAGGCGCTGTGGGACGCGGCCGACGACGACTCCGCGACCGGCGGCCCCGACATCAGCCGCCGGATCTTCCCCATCGTCTCCGTCATCACCGAGGACGGCTTCGAGCGACTGTCCGAGCCGGAGACCGAGGCCCTCACCCGCGAGATGGTCGAGCAGCGCCGCGACCGGCCGGACGGGCCGAACGCGACGCCCTGACAGGGCACTTTCCCCAGCCGTGGGGAAGACCTGTCACGGGCTTTACTGCACATGACTTGCAGGTACCGGAGGATGGCACAAGGCTGCTGAGTGCGGCCGTGCCCCGAAAGAAGGATCCTCCGCCCGATGACGGCCGCCCCTGACTCCGCTCCGCCCCTCCTCCCCGCCACCGGACCCGCGAGGGGCTCGGTATGGCACCGCGTCCGTGGCTCCATGACGCGGCAGGAGTGGGTCAGGGCGGGCGGGATGGCCGGGGTCGTGGTGGCGCTGCACGTGATCGGCTGGTTCACCCTCGTCGCGATCGTCGCCCCGCACCACTACGGCGTCGGCGAGAAGTCCTTCGGCATCGGCATCGGCGTGACCGCCTACACACTCGGGATGCGGCACGCCTTCGACGCCGACCACATCGCGGCGATCGACAACACCACCCGCAAGCTGATGGGGGAGGGACAGCGGCCGCTGTCGGTCGGCTACTGGTTCTCGCTCGGCCACTCCAGCGTCGTCTTCGTCCTGGCGCTGCTGCTCTCGCTCGGTGTGAAGGCCCTCGCGGGACCCGTGCGCGACGACGACTCCCGCCTGCACGACGTGACCGCGCTGATCGGTACGACC
This sequence comes from Streptomyces sp. NPDC050759, assembly GCF_044456945.1. Lineage (NCBI taxonomy): Bacteria > Bacillati > Actinomycetota > Actinomycetes > Kitasatosporales > Streptomycetaceae > Streptomyces > Streptomyces sp. NPDC050759. Next base: position 252,993 of record NZ_JBITGI010000003.1, read on the forward strand.
GTCTCGGGCGTGTTCCTCTATCTCATCGCGGCGGTCAACCTGGTCGTCCTGGTGGGCATCTGGAAGGTGTTCCGACGGATGCGCTCCGGCCGCTACGACGAGGCCGCGCTGGAGGAGCAGCTGAACAACCGCGGCTTCATGAACCGCCTGCTCGGCCGTGTCATGAGGTCGATCACCACGCCCTGGCAGATGTACCCCCTCGGCCTCCTCTTCGGCCTGGGTTTCGACACGGCGACGGAGATCGCCCTGCTGGTCCTGGCCGGTTCGGGCGCGGCCTCCGGACTTCCCTGGTACGCGATCCTCACCCTGCCGGTCCTCTTCGCCGCCGGCATGTCCCTCCTCGACACGATCGACGGCTCCTTCATGAACTTCGCCTATGGCTGGGCGTTTTCGAAGCCGGTCCGCAAGGTCTACTACAACCTCACCGTCACCGGCCTGTCCGTCGCGGTGGCCCTCCTCATCGGCACGGTCGAACTCCTGGGCCTGCTCGCCGGGAAACTCGGGCTGCACGGCCCGTTCTGGGACTGGATCAGCGGCCTCGACCTCAACCTCCTGGGCTTCGTCATCGTGGGGTTGTTCGTCGCCACGTGGGTCGTCGCGCTGGTGGTGTGGAAGGTCGGACGGATCGAGGAGAAGTGGGCGGCGGGCCTGGCGGAGCCGGCCGGGGAGCGGGCCCGCGGCTGACCCCGCTGGACACGCTCAGACCCGCACCTTGAAGTCCCTGCGCCACTTCGTGAACTCGCGCTCCGGGTCCCCGGTGTACGACCACGGCGTACGGGTGCCCCGGCGGTCCAGCAACTGCAGGAGGGGGATGGCGATCTCCTGGAGGCCCGCGTGGCAGGCCGCGTGGGTCAGATAGTTGAGGTCACGCAGCTCACCCGGGGCCACCGTGTGGTCGGCCCGGCCCACGATCCAGCGCTGCCAGGTGCGCCGTACGTCGCTGACGGACCCGTCGTTCTTCCAGTGCTGCCCCAGCCCCACGGACGTCCGCCTGTCCTCGGCCGCGTCCGCCGCGGCCCGGTACTCCTCGACCCGCGCGTACTGCACCAGCACGGGCAGCGCGCAGCCCGGTGGCGCCACCCCGGCCGCGTCGCGGGCGAAGTCGTACATCAGGCCGTGCGAGCCGTGCCAGCGGGACGAGTAGTAGTGCAGCACCTGGAGGTGGCCCTCGACGCTGTACGGGTCACGCCCGTGCAGCTCGTCCCACCAGCGCCCCAGTTCCTGCCGCCGCACCCCGGCCGGGTACAGCCGCGCCACCGAGATCAGGGAGATCCACGGTGTCGGGTCGTCCACGAAGGCCTCGGCGGCCTGCAGACAGGCCATCACCGCGGCGTCGATGCGACGCTGGTCGATCGGCACACCCCGGCCCGCGGCGATGGCCAGGTTGAACGCCCTGGCCGTCTCCGTGGCCGCCCGCAGCACCAGCGCGTCACCGTTGTGCGGCTCGGCCGCCAGCCAGGACTCCACCGTCGAACTGCCCGCGCAGGCCTGGGCGAGCGTGCGCACCCGGTGCCCCCGCGAGAGCCACTCGGGCCCGGTGGCGCGCAACAGCTCCCGCAGGCCCTGCCAGCGGCCGATGACGATGTCCTGGCGGGCGGTGGTGAGCGGGACGTCCCCGCAGTCGGGGTCGAACTCGGGGGCGAAACGGTCTCTCGCCATCGCACAACCCCTCAGAAGTCGGTGGGGAGACCGTCGTGGACGAGCGAAGGCCCCGATGCCCCGCCGTCGGGTACGTAGTCCGCCTCGACAGTACGGCTCGCGTCAAGCTTCGCGGGCCGGTAGTAGTCGCTGCCCCGCCTCCAGTACCAGAACATCGGGATCAGGCCCACCGCGAGCCCGCCGACGCCGATCGTGATCGCGGCCGTGCTCAGCTCGCCCAGCGACTCGACGAAGATCCAGAACATGAACAGCGCGCCCAGCAACGGCCACAGCCCGCCGAGCAGGAAGTCGGCCGTGGACTTCAGCAGCATCTTGCGGTACGCGACGACGACCGCGAGGCCGCTCAGGCCGTAGTAGACGGCGATCTGCAGCCCGATCGCCGAGATCGCGTCGGAGAGGATGTCGCCCACCGAGCCCAGGGCGTTGGAGGCGATGAACATCATCAGCGCCACTGCGCCGACCACCACGATCGCCACCCACGGCGTGTTCCAGCGGCGGTGCACCCGGCCCAGCGCGGACGGCATCGTACGGTCCCGGCCCATCGCGAACAGCGAGCGCGTGACCTGGATCAGCGTGGTCTCCAGCGTGGCGATGGTCGACAGCATCACCGCGACGATCAGCAGCTTCCCGCCCCAGCCCGGCCAGACCTCCTCACCGAGCACGGCGAGCACGTTGGCGTCGTTCTCCTCGATCTGCTTCGAGGTGAGGATGACGTTCACCGCGATCGTGAAGACCTCGAACAGCAGGAAGACGATGCCGACCCCGATGAGCCCCGCGAGTCCCGTCGTACGGCGGCTGTTGCGGGTCTCCTCGCTCAGGTTGCTGGTGACGTCCCAACCCCAGTAGTAGAACGCGGCGATCAGCGCCCCCGAGGCGAAGCCCTGCATGCCGTCGAAGTGACCGAAGCCGAGCCAGGACCAGTCGAAGGCGCGCGCGTTGCCCGTGTGGAAGAACGCGAGCACCGCGAACAGGGCCAGTATCGCGAGCTCCACACCCGACATGACGAGCTGGGCGCGCACGGTCAGCCGGGCACCGCCGAGCACCACGAGCAGCATCAGCACGAACCAGGCCGCGCCCACGACGGTCGACAGCGCGGTGTTGTCCGCGAGGTCCTGGTCGAAGAGGGCCAGCGTCATCGAACCGGCGGGCAGCGAGCCGGCCACCATGAAGATGGTCGCCGAGATCACCAGCGCCCAGCCGCTGACGAAGCCCAGAAAGGGGTGGAGTGTGCGGCCCACCCAGGAGTAGCTGGCGCCCGCGTTGACGTCGATCCGGCTGAGATAGCTGAACGCGAGCGCGATGCCCAGCATGGGGATCGCGCAGTACAGCAGAGCCGCCGGACTGGCCAGGCCCACCGAGCCGACCAGGACCGCGGTGGTGGCGGCGATCGAGTACGCGGGCGCGCTGCCCGCGACGGCCATCACCACCGTGTCGAAGGTACCGAGGGCGTTGGCCTGCAGCCCTCTGCCCCTGCTGATGCTCATGGTTGCGCTGCTTTCGGTAGGGCACGACGCACGGCGGAGGAGGACCGTACGGCGCAAAAGGGGTGGGGGTGGCTTTGCCCCGGGCACTGAGAGGGATGGCCTCGGGCACGGGCGGTGAGGAGAGGAACCGAAGGGGGTGCGCGGAGGACCGTACGGCCGCTGCGTGGACGGCCGGTCACTCCGTGTATGCGAGTGATGATAGCCGTATTCCTTGATCCTTCAAGATTAACTGGGGGGTAACCTTCCGCCCGTGGAATGCCTTACTCCGGCGGCCTTTTGAGGTTGGAGAGCGCATACGGGGAAACGCGGATCAGGACACCGCATCGAACCGTACGCGACGCGCGAGGGAGGCAGCCCATGGGCACCGAACCGACACCCGCCGAGCCGCTGGCCGACGACGCCTACCAGCCCACCGGAACCAACGAGGAGCAGGAGGACGCGGCCCCGCTCGACCTCCAGGACGCCGTCGACGAACGGACCTACGACGACACCCTCGACGAGGGCTACTCGCCACCGGAGAAGCCCCTCGGCGTCACCCGGCACGGCACCACCGCGGCCGAACAGCATGACGGGGAGACCCTCGACGAACGCCTCGCCCAGGAGGTCCCCGAGGGGACCGAGCCCCTCGGCGACGAGATCGGCGACCTCCCCGGCGGTGAGGGCGAACCGGTCGACCCGGAGGCCGGTTCCGAGCGCGCCGGACGCCTCGTCGCCCCCGACGAGGGCGCCCACCCCACCACCACGAAGGACGAGGTCGCCGGCGACGTGGGCATCGACGCGGGCGCGGCAGGCGCGGAGGAGGCCGCCGTGCACATCGTCGATGACCCCTCCGAGGAACCCTGACGGATGTTCAGTCCCCGATCCGGTCGATCTGGCGGAGTTTGTTCGTGGCGTCCAGGGCCGCGACCTTGTAGGACTCCGCGAGCGTCGGGTAGTTGAACACCGCGTCGACCAGGTAGTCGACCGTGCCGCCACAGCCCATCACGGTCTGCCCGATGTGGATCAGTTCGGTGGCCCCGGTGCCGAAGCAGTGCACGCCCAGCAGGGTGCGGTCCTCCGGGGACACCAGCAGCTTCAGCATGCCGTGGGAGTCCCCGATGATCTGGCCGCGGGCGAGTTCGCGGTACCGGGAGATGCCGACCTCGAACGGCACGCTGTCCTCGGTGAGTTGGTCCTCGGTACGTCCGACGAAGCTGATCTCCGGGATGGTGTAGATGCCGATGGGCTGGAGATGGTGCATCTGTCCGACCGGCTCGCCGAAGGCGTGGTAGGCGGCCGACCTGCCCTGTTCCATGGACGTCGCCGCCAGCGCCGGGAAGCCGATCACGTCTCCCACGGCGTAGATGTGCGGCACCTCGGTGCGGTAGTGCTCGTCGACCGTGATCCGGCCGCGCCTGTCGGCGGCCAATCCGGCCTTGTCCAGGTCGAGTTCGTCGGTCAGGCCCTGCCGCCCTGCCGAGTACATCACGGCGTCGGCGGGTATCTTCTTGCCGCTCTCCAGGATGGTGAGCGTGCCGCGGGGATGGCGCTCGACCGCGGCGACGGTCTCACCGAAGCGGAACGTCACGGCCAGATCGCGCAGATGGTACTTCAGCGCCTCGATGACCTCGACGTCACAGATGTCGAGCATTCCGGGCCGCTTCTCGACGACCGTCACCTTGCTGCCGAGCGCGGCGAACATGGAGGCGTACTCCATGCCGATGACCCCGGCGCCGACGATGACCATGGAGCGCGGGACGCGTTCGAGGGCGAGCACGTTGTCGGAGTCCATGATCGTGCGGCCGTCGAACTCGACGGTGTCCGGCCGCGCCGGGCGGGTGCCCGTGGCGATGACGATGTTCTCCGCGCTGAGCAGACGCTCATGACCGGTGACCTCGCGCAGGGCGACGGTGTGCGGGTCGACGAAGCGGCCGGTGCCGGCGTAGAGGGCGACGTGGTTGCGGGAGAGCTGACTGCGGATCACGTCGACCTCGCGGCCGACCACGTGCTGGGTGCGCGCGGTCAGATCGGAGACGGTGATGTCCTCCTTGAGCCGGTAGCTCTGTCCGTACAGGTCGCGCTGGGTGAGGCCGGTCAGATACAGCACCGCCTCGCGCAGGGTCTTGGAGGGGATGGTGCCGGTGTGGATGGAGACCCCGCCGACCATGTCGGGGCGGTCGACGACGGCCACCCGGTGGCCCAGCTTGGCCGCGGCGATGGCGGCCTTCTGGCCACCCGGACCGGATCCGATGACGAGCATGTCGAAGTCGGGCACCCTCGGGAGTCTGACAGCCGCAGGGTCCCTTCCGAAAGGGTGAACAGGAAACCGGTCGCTGGCGGGACAGCCGCCCCTGGCTTTCGGAGAAGTGGCGCGGACCGCGACAGCTCGGGCGGACGGCGGGACAATACGGCCATGGGCCACCGACTCGCCGACACCAGCACCCCCGCCCGGCTCGCCGCCCCCGACGAGGGCATCGGCCGGGACGAACTGGCGCTCGCCACCCGCAACCACGGTCTGCCGCTCGAGGCGATGCGCCACGACCTCACCCCGCCCGGCCTGCACTACGTCCTCACGCACTACGACATCCCGTACGTCCCCGAGGACACCCCCTGGCAGCTCGGGGTCGGAGGCAGGGTCCGCCGCCCGCTCACCCTGACCCCGGCCGAGCTGCGTTCCCTGCCGCGCGTCACCACCAGGGTGACCATGGAGTGCGCGGGCAACGGCCGGGCCCTGCTCACGCCCCGCCCGGTCAGCCAGCCCTGGCTGGTCGAGGCCGTCGGCACCGCCGAGTGGACCGGCGTACCGCTGCGGCTGCTGCTCGCCGAGGCCGGAGTGGAGGCCGATGCCGTCGACGTGGTGTGCACCGGCGCCGACCACGGAGTGGAGCGCGGCGTCGAACAGGACTACCAGCGGGCCCTGCCCCTCGGCGTGGCCACCGGTACCGAGCCCGACGTCCTGGTCGCCTACGAGATGAACGGCACCCCGCTGCCCCCGCAGCACGGTTACCCGCTCCGGCTCGTCGTGCCCGGCTGGTACGGCATGGCTCATGTGAAGTGGCTGCGCGAGATCACCGTCACCGACACGCCCTTCACCGGGTTCCAGCAGACCGTCGCCTACCGGCTCCGGCAGCACCCCGGGGACGAGGGCGAACCGGTCACCCGGATCGCGCCGCGCGCCCTGCTCGTCCCGCCCGGATTCCCGGACTTCATGTCCCGGGCCCGCGTGGTCCGGCCGGGGGCCGTCACGCTGGAGGGGCGCGCCTGGTCGGGGCGGGCGCCCGTGACCCGCGCCGAGGTCAGCACGGACGCGGGACGGTCCTGGCACGAGGCGGAACTCGAACCGGACGCCGGTCACCGCTGGGCGTGGCGGCGCTGGCGCTTCAACTGGCGCGCGGAGCCCGGCGCGTACGTACTCAGCGCCCGGGGCACCGACGCCGAGGGACACACCCAGCCGCTGGAACAGCCCTGGAACCGGGGCGGCTTCGCCAACAACCTCGTGCAGCGCGTCGAAGTGCTGTGCCTGGACGAGGAGTCCGGGAACTGACGTACGGCAGCGCCTTGGATCTACGGTGCTGCCGTCGCCGTAGATCCAACAACGCCCGCGGGGCATTGGGCCGTGGTCAGGGCAGCAGCTTGTCGAGCGCTGCCGGGCCCTCCGCCGCGAGCTTGCGCCGGGCCCACTCGAGACTGTGCGGGGTGATGTCCTTGCCCGAGGCAAGGACGAGGTCCTCCGGCGACACCTCGGTGCCGGTACGGGCGTGGAGCAGGTGGTCCGGGGTGGTGCGGTCCTCGGACGACCGGGACGCGTCGGGCTGTGACGTCGGCATGATCTCTGCTCCTCGGATCCGGATCGCTGTGCGGTCCCGGTGGTGTCAACGGGTCCGCTATCACCATTCAACGCCAGGGCCGACCTTGCATCCGGAAGCAGCCGGAGCGGGCCCCGTCCGCGGTCGTCGGCGGGACGGATGCCGGGATGCCCGGATGATCCGGCAGGCGTGTAATGGGAGTACTGATCGCTCGGGGCCGGCAGGGAAGACGACACATGTCCACCACCCGCAACAGGTCCAAGGGCGCCCTGCGCAGGCTGGGGGAGTGGTGCGCCCGGCATTTCGTGATCGTCCTGGTGGCCTGGCTCGTGGCCCTGGTCGCCCTGCAGATGCTGAACCGGTCCTTCGGCGGGGACTACTCCGACAACTTCGCCCTGCCCGGCGTCCAGTCGCAGGACGGCCTCGACGTCCTGAAGAAGCACGACCCGGCGGCCGGGGGTTACGGCAGCCAGATCGTCCTCCACGACGGTGACAAGGCGCTCACCTCGCTCGACTCGCAGGTCTCCACGACCGTCACCGATCTCCAGAAGCTGCCGCACGTCCTGTCGGCGCAGAACCCGCTGTCCACGCCTGCCTCGAAGGTCGGGCCGCTGTCGTCGGACGCGAAGACGGCCTACATCACCGTCCGCTTCGACGTGCAGCCCTCGACCCTGGGCGACGGCTACCTCCATGGTGTCGACGACGCCGTACAGCCCCTGCGGGCGGCCGGCGTCGACGTCGAGTACGGCGGCCCGCTCGGCGAACTCGCGCGGCCCGCCGCCGACGACCGGGTGAGCGAGCTGATCGGGTTCGCCGTGGCGATCGTCGTCCTGCTCGTCGGCTTCGGCAGTGTGATCGCCGCCGGAATCCCCCTGCTGACCGCCTTGATCAGTGTGATCGGGGGGCTCGCCTGCCTCGGCCTGCTGGCCTCGGCGTTCACCTTCGCGACCGTTTCGCCCACCCTGGCCACGATGATCGGCCTGGGCGTCGGCATCGACTACGCGCTCTTCCAGCTCACCCGCCACCGGCAGAGCCTGATGAACGGGAAGGACCCGGTGCTCGCGGCCGGCGGGGCCACCGCCACCAGCGGGCGGGCCGTGCTGGTCTCCGGCTGCACGGTGATCATCGCCCTGGCGGGGCTGTCCGTGTCCGGGGTCTCGTTCATCGCGAAACTCGGGGTCGCCGCCGCCGTCACGGTCGTCTCCGCCGTCCTGGGCGCCCTGACCCTGGTCCCTGCCCTGCTGGGACTGATCGGCACCCGGATCGACCGCTACCGGGTGCGCCGTCCGGTCGCCGAGACGAACACCGCCGAGGGCGAGACGCAGCAGGGGACCTGGCACCGCTACGCCCAGCGGGTCGAGCGGCGGCCGTGGCGTTACCTGGCCGCGGGCGTGACAGCCGTCGTCGTCCTCGCCATCCCGGTGTTCTCCCTCCAGCTCGGTCACATCGGCGACGGCGCCGACCCCACCTCCTTCACCGACCGGCGCGCCTACGACCTGATGACCGACGCCTTCGGCCCCGGCTCCAACGGCCCCCTCACCGTCGTCATCGACCAGACGTCCGTACCGTCGTCCCAGCGCTCGTCCCTGTCCTCCCAGGCGCAGAAGACCCTCGGCGGCGTGTCCGGCGCCGCCACGGTCACCCAGCTGACCCCCACCACGGACGGGGACGTCCTGCTCGCCACCGTCTACTCCGAGCAGTCCCCGCAGAGCGCCACCACCACCGACCTCACCAACCGCCTGGTCGACACCACCCTGCCCGCCGCGGTCACCGGCACCGACGCCAAGGGATACGTCACCGGCACGACCGCGGCCCAGGTCGACTTCCGCGACATCGTCGCCGGCCGGCTGCCGCTGATCATCGGTGTGGTCGTCGCCCTCGCCTTCCTGATCATCCTCGCCGTCTTCCGCGGACTGCTCGTCGCCGTCAAGGCGGCCGTCCTCAACGTCCTGTCCATCGCCGCCTCCTACGGTGTCGTCGTCGCCGTCTTCCAGTGGGGCTGGGGTGGTCCGGCGCTCGGCGTCTCCGGCAAGGTGCCCATCGAGAGCTATGTGCCGATGATGATGTTCGCGATCATCTTCGGGCTCAGCATGGACTACGAGATCTTCCTGCTCTCCCGGATCCACGAGGCCTGGCTGCGCACCGGGGACGCCAAAGCCTCCGTCGCGCACGCGCTGGAGATCACCGCCCGGGTCATCACCTGCGCCGCCCTGATCATGATGAGCGTCTTCGCGGCCTTCATCGTCAGCGACAACATCGTGGTCAAGATGCTCGGACTGGGCCTCGCGGTGAGCGTGCTGATCGACGCGACCGTCGTACGGCTGCTCATGGTCCCCGCCGTCATGACCCTGCTCGGACGGCACGCCTGGTGGACACCCCACTGGCTCGACCGGATGCTCCCGCACATCGACGCCGAGGGGAACGGGGCGGTCAGCCGGGCTCCGGCTTCCCCGGAGCGAGAACGAGCATAGTGACGTCGTCCTGGAGCTCCGGGGCGTAGCGCACGAGGTCGGCCCACACCCCCTCGACGAGCTCCGGGAGGTCACCCGCGAACCCGGTGATCCGGTCGAGCAACGGGTAGAACACTCCGGCGGTGTCCCGCGCCTCCCAGACTCCGTCCGAGGCCAGGAAGAGCCGGTCGCCGGGCCGCAGCGGGACCGTGACGGCGGTCGGCGGCTTGGCGCCGGGCAGGCCCAGGCCGAGCGGGGTGCCGACCGGGACGTCGAGCTCCAGGGCCCGCCCGTCGCGCAGCAGAACCGGGCCGGGCTGCCCGCACGCCACGATCCGCACGGCTCTCGCTCCGACGCCGAAGTCCAGCACCACCGCTGTCGCGAACAGCTCCGAGTGCCGTACGCCCGCGGAGTCCACCACCAGCCTGCGGTCCAGCCGCGCGGCCACCGACTCGGGATCCGGCCGGTCCAGCACCGCCTCCCGGAAGGCCCCCAGCAGCGAGGCGACGGTCGAGACGGCCGACAGCCCGTGCCCCTGGACGTCGCCCATGACCACCCGCACCCCGCAGGGCCCCTCCCGGACATCGAAGAAGTCACCCCCGACCAGCGTCCCGCGCTGCGCGGCCCGGTACAGCCCCGCACACCGCACGCCTCCCACCCGCTCCGGCAGCGGTGGCACGACGGCCCGCTGCGCGGCCTCCGCGACCGCACGCTCCGTCACCAGCTGGGCGTCCCGCCGACTCCGTACGAACGACACGACCACACTGAGCGCCGCGACGAAGCCCACGGTCAGCAGATCCGTGCTGCCCGGATCGTTCAGCCGGAAGGCCGGCACGTTCAGCACGACCAGGACGGACACGCCGAGCACCGCGGTCGCCGCCGGTCCGTACGACAGCACGGCCAGCGGCGGGATGGCGCCCAGCAGGAACCCGATGTCGAGCGGACCGGGGCTGACGAGGGTCGCCACACACACCCCCACCAGCAGCACGGCGGGCAGCACCCGTACCCAGCCCGGCGGCGGCGCGCCCCGCAGCCAGCTCCGCCGGTCCCGGTCGCGCACTCCGCTCACACCACTACGCTGCTACGACCCGACCGGCCCCGCACCCCGAACCGCTCGCCGGGCCGCCTCTAGAACGGCGTGAGCGTCAGCCGGATCCCCGTCGGCGCCGTGTCCTGGATGTAGGAGGCGAAGTCGGCCACGTCGTCGAAGGCGAAGCCGTACGCCTTGCCGTCCTCCGTGGCCGCGTGCATGGCCTTGGCGTAGTGGTTGGTGAGCGCGGTCCGGTAGAAGGAGGCGGGGTCGGTGGTCGGCTGGGCGGCGGTGCTCACCAGCGTCGACCGGTTGAACCCGGCACCGAGCACCGCGGCGACCGGCCCTGTCGTGCCGTCGTTGGGAGCGGCGAGCGCGCCGTCGCAGAAGAGCACGTCCCGGGTCGACGGCCGGGCGAAGGACACCTGCGCGGGCCCGTCGAACACGAGCTGCCCGCCGCGGACCCTGCCGGTGAAGGTGCCCGCGTTCGTGGTGACGGTCAAGTCCTTGCCGGTGTACGTGCTCCACACCTCGTCGATGTACGGCGCGAAGTAGTCCGCCGGGAACAGGCCGGCGTCCAGACCGTGACCCGGCGCGATGACCCGCCTGTCGTCCACGACCAGCGGCGCGAACTCCTCCACCTGGCGTACGGCGTCGAAGGCACCGGCCCGCCCGGAGGCGCGCAGGGTGCCCGTCGTCTGGTCCCGCGCGCCGGTCAGCCGGATGCTCAGCGGCACGCTGAACATGTCCACCATGGTCGTGTTGCAGAACATGCCCGCCGAGTTGTACGTGAACTCGGCGCAGTCGTGCAGCACCGGGTAGTTCGGATCCGAGGCCACCCAGCCCGCCGGGTACTGGAGGGCGGGGTTGCCGTTGCCGTCGGTGACGACCTTGAACTTCAGCTTCGCGCCCAGGGACACGTAGATCCGGCCGGACAGGTAGGGGAGCGACAGCCGGGTCTCGCCGCTGCCGGCCAGGCCTATCGCGTAGTCGGTGTAGCCGTCGGCGCCGTTGTCGGACAGGGCGACCGGGGCGAGGGTGCCTTCCGGGGTGACGCGGACCTGCCTGCCGTCCTGGTTGCCCACGATGTAGACGTGGACGTTCGCGTTGTCGAAGGCGCCGGTGTTGTTGACGACGGTCAGCGGCAGGGCTCCGGCCGCCGTGGTGCGGTTGCCCTCGGCGAGGGCGTGGGGGGCCAGTGCGGCGACGGCGGGTGCGGCCGCCATCACCCCACCGAGGGCGAAGAGGACTTTGCGGCGGCCGAGGTGGCGCTGGTGACGAGGCGTCATGTGGGGGATCTCCTCGGAGAATTGAGAGCGCTCTCACGATGTGGACGAGGCCCGATGGTAAGGACGGCGGGCTCTTCGGCATACAGAGCGGACAGCGTTTAATCCGGCCTTAAGGACCGTTTAAGCGGCAACCGCGGGACCGTGCGTGCGCCGCGAAAACCGATGGACGCCGGCCCCGACGATCCCGTAGCGTGAGCCGCCACGCCCGGAGACCAGCGGAAGGAGGCGAGTGCCGTGCAGTTCACCCTCGTTCCGCGCTCCCTCTCCGTCGCCCCGGCGTGCCTCGTCTGACCGGGAGCGCTCCACGCAGTACGTATCCCGGAGGAATCCACCCATGACCGATCTGGTCATCCGCGCGCTCGACGAGCGCGAAGCCCCTCTCTTCGACGCTCTGCCCGACCCTCTCGGCGCCCGTGAGTCCCACCGGCTCACCCGGCACCGCCCCGACTGGAAGCGCGTCGCCCTGCGCGACGGCAAGGTCGTGGCCCGCGGCGCCTGGTGGGGCGGCCCGGACGACACCGCACCCATCAACGTCAACTGGTTCGATGTCGCCGAAGGCGAGGAGGAGGCCGGCGCCGAACTCCTGCGCACCGCCCCCTGGCAGGTCGGACTCGAGATGAACCTGCCCGCGGGCTGGCGCGAGGATCCCGAGCTGCGGGCCGCCGCCAAGGCCCGCTCCACCGCCGTGGAAAAGGCCGGGTACGAGCTCCTGGTCGAGCGGTTCCTCTACCGGTGGACGCCGGAGCGCGGGCTGCCCGAGCGGCCCGGACGCCTCGAGTTCCGGCCCGAACCGGACGACGCGGTCTTCTTCGACCTGCTGCGGCGCATCCATTCCGCCACCCTCGACGCGCACGCCCTCAAGGCCATCGAGGAGGACGGACTCGACCGGGCCGCCCAGGAGGAACTCGACTTCTTCCACTGGTGCCCCTCGCCGCGCGAGTGGTGGCAGATCGCCCACACCCCGCAGGGAGACGTGGCCGGGATCCACATTCCCGCGCACAACCCCTCCGGGCCCTGCATCGGGTTCATCGGAGTGGTGCCGGAACAGCGGGGTCACGGCTATGCCTACGACCTGCTCGCCGAGTGCACCCACTATCTGGTCGAACGGGGCGCCGAGTTCGTCTCCGGCGCGACGGACCGGGGGAACTTCCCCATGGCCGCGAACTTCGCCAAGGCGGGCTATCCCGTCGTACGGGAACGCGTGAACTACCGTCCCCTGCACGCCGGCTGAGCCCTCGTCCGGCACTGACGGCCGGTCCGGCTGTCAGTGCCGGGTGCCATGCTGGTGGTCGTGGTGGTCGTGGTGGTCGTGGTGGTCGTGGTGGTCGTGGTGGTCGTGGTGATCGTCGGCTCGGTGCGGGCAGGCGTGGTGCACTCGCCGTGCGGTCCCGTGCCCGAGTTCCTGCCGCACTTCCAGGGTGACCGGGTCTGGTCCGGTGGAGCGATGAGCTCTTCGACGAGGACGCTCCGGGCGACTGCGCCGCCGGCCTACGCCGTGGGCGCGCCGGCCCCGGCGTCCAGCAGGGCCTCCGTCGCCACGAGGATCTCGGTGACGCGCAGGCCGAACGCGGCGTCGCACGGGTGTGCCTGCCCGGTGCGGGCAGCGGCGAGCAGTCCGTCGGCGGCCCGGAGCACGGCGGGCACGACACCCTCGGACGACTCCGGGAGCTGGACGACCCCGCTAGCGCCCCGCAGTTCGAGGCCGACTCCCGCGGCCGCGGGCGGAGCCGTGAGACTCAGCGTCAGGGTGCTCGACGCGCCGCCGGTGTGCCTCAGGACCAGATGGACGGTGTCCCCGGGACCGTGCGCGGCCGCCGCCACCTCACGCACATCGCCCAGCACCGGCAGCAGCACCGACAGAGCATGGGGACCCACGTCCCACAGGGCGCCCTTCTCCTGCCGCCACGGTGAGTCGGCGAAAGGGCTGTCTTCGGTGAACACCGACCCCAGCCATTCCGCCCGCGCCGTGAACCAGCCCTCCACGCCCGCCTGTTCACCGATCCACGCCTCGGTCTCGGTGAGGAAGCGCGAGGTGAAGAACACCACCGAGGCGACCTTGGTCTCGCGGACGGCATCGACCACCGCCCGCCCCTGCTCGACCGTCGTCGCCAGGGGCTTGTCCAGCAGCAGATGGCATCCCGCCCGCGCGGCCCGCGCCGCGAGGTCGGCCTGCACGGCGGGCGGAAGGGCGACCGCCACGGCGTCCACGTCGGCGAGCAACGCGTCGACATCGTCGTACGCGCGCGTGCCGTGCTCGGCGGCCAGCTCCTCGGCGGCCTCCGCGCGACGGCCCCACACGCCGGCGAAGTCCAGCTCCGGATGCGCGCCGAGCGCGGGGGCGTGGGCCATCCTGGCCCAGGGACCGGTGCCGAGCAGTCCGATACGCATGCCGCCGCCTCTCTCGCCGTACTGCGGAATCTCACGACGACCGGACTGGATCATCTGGCGGTCGAGGCGAGGGTGTCACACCGACGCAGCGGACCCGCAACCGCGTCTCGCCACCCGGTCGGCTCGGAAGCGGCACGGTCCGGGATTCAGCACTCCCGTCGCTGAATGCGTTCTCATTCTTCTATTGGACCTTCGGCGTGTGCGGCGGCCAGTCTGAGGAGAGCCCAGATCCGCGTGACAGGCGAAAGAGGTCCAAGGCCATGCACACCCGCCGCATCGGTGATGTCGAAGTGAGCTCGATCGGTCTGGGCGCCATGCCCATGTCCATCGAGGGACGGCCGGACGAGGAACGCTCCATCGCCACCATCCACGCCGCGCTCGACGCGGGCGTGACCCTGATCGACACCGCGGACGCCTACCACCGGGACGCCGACGAGGTCGGCCACAACGAGACCTTGATCGCCAAGGCCCTCGCCTCCCACGACCTCGGCGGTGACGTCCTCGTCGCCACGAAGGGCGGGCATCTGCGCCCCGGCGACGGAAGTTGGACGCTCGACGGCAGCCCCCGGCACCTGAAGGACGCATGCGAGGCCTCGCTGAGCCGGCTGGGTGTGGAGGCGATCGGGCTGTACCAGTTCCACCGCCCCGACCCCCGGGTCCCCTACGAGGAGTCCGTCGGCGCCGTGCGCGACCTCCTCGACGAGGGCAAGATCCTCCATGCGGGCATCTCCAACGCGAACCCCGACCAGATCCGGCTGGCCAACGAGATCCTCGGCGGCCGACTGGTCTCCGTGCAGAACCAGTTCTCCCCGGCCTTCCGCTCCAGCGAACCGGAACTGCGGCTCTGCGACGAACTGGGCATCGCCTTCCTGCCCTGGAGCCCCCTGGGCGGTATCACCCGGGCGGGTGAACTGGGGTCGGCGCACTCCCCGTTCGCGCGCATCGCCGAGAAGCACGGGGTGAGCCCGCAGCGAGTCTGCCTGGCGTGGATGCTCGCCAAGTCGCCGGTGGTCGTACCGATCCCGGGCGCGAGCCGCCCCGAGACCATCCGCGACTCGCTCGCCGCCGCCGACCTCGTGCTCGGCGCGGACGAACTCGCGGAGCTGGACGCCGCCTGAACCCTCGCCCGCCCGGCCCCGCCGGTGCCTTCCGCCCGTGTGCGGACTGGCACCGGCGATCGTGGTGTCTCTAGGATGGACTACCTGTCCTGCCAGGCCAGTTGGCGGAACAAGCTGGGGGAAAGATGAGCACCGGTAAGAAGCTGTCCACGGAGATCGACGCCTCCGTACCCACGGCCGCGCGCATGTACGACCACTATCTGGGCGGCAAGGACAACTACGCGGCCGACCGGGCCGCCTGCGAGGAACTCGACAAGGTCGTTCCCAGCACCCGCAGGCTCGCCGTGAACAACCGGCGCTTCCTCCAGCGGGTGGTGCGGACCCTCTCGACGGAGTACGGCATCCGGCAGTACCTGGACCACGGCTCCGGCCTGCCCACCCAGGACAACGTCCACCAGGTGGCCCAGCGCATCGACCCCACCACACACGTGGTCTACGTCGACAACGACCCGATGGTCCTCGTCCACGGCCGGGCGCTGCTCGAGCAGGACGAGCGCACCGCCGTCATCCACGCGGACATGCGGGAGACCGATGCGATCTTCGACCACGAGGACACCCGGCGGCTGATCGACTTCTCGCAGCCCGTCGCCGTGCTGTTCAACTCCGTCATGCACTGCATCCCCGACAGCGAGACGGACGGGCCGGCCGCGCTGGCCCGCCGGGTGCGCGAGCGGCTCGCGCCCGGCAGCTTCATGGTGATGTGCCAGCTGGTCAGCGGAGACCCCGAAGTCCGCGACTTCGTCACCGACTTCATGGCCCAGGCGACCCAGGGTCACTGGGGCCGGGTGCGTGAGGAGAAGGACGTCGCCGAGTGGTTCGAGGGACTGGAGATCCTCGAACCGGGTCTCGTGGAGGTCTCCACCTGGCGCCCCGACTCCGAGGTGGCCCCCCGCCAGCTCACCCACGAGTGGATCGAGTTCGGCGGCGTCGCCCGACTCGTCTGACCCGGGGCCCGAGCGCCCCTGGCGGGAGAGGGCACGTCCTGCGCCGGTGGTGTACTCGTGTCGGCAACAGCCCGATCCGGGCCCATTCCTGGTGGGACGGCTTCTACGCGGACCGCTCCAGGCCCGTTCCCTCCTTCGTGCCGAAGCCGGACGAGAACCTGGTGTCGTACCTCGGCCGCGGCCTCATCACCCCGGGCCGCGGCCTCGACCTGGGCCGCGGCCTCGACCTGGGCTGCGGGCCGGCCCGCAACGCGCTGCATCTCGACTTCGAGGTCGACGCCGTCGCCAGGGAGCGGGCGCACGAGACGGCCGCCGACGTCCGCTTCGTGTGCGGCGATGCCTTCTCACTGGCGGACACCGGGCTTGGCGGCCCCTACGATCTGATCTACGACTCCGGCTGCTTCCATCATCTGCCGCCGCACCGTCGGGTCAGCTACCTGGCGCTCCTGGAACGGCACCTCGCACCCGGCGGCCGCTTCGGCATCGTCTGCTTCGCCGAGGGGGCCGTGGGATCGGACCTGCCGGACGCGGAGGTGTATCGCCAGGGCCGACTCGACGGCGGTCTCGCCTACTCGGCCCGGTCCCTGCGCCGGATCTTCCAGGACCTGACGGAGATCGAACTACGGCGCATGAGCGACGAGTCGCCCGACTCCTCCTGTTTCGGCGAACCCTTCCTCTGGGCAGGACTGTTCGGCCGTGACCACTGAGAGAACCTGCGTCCGCGCCGGTTCTCAGCCGCCGTAACGCTGCTCCATCGTCTGCCGCAACAGCCGCAGCGAGTCCCGGGGTTCGAGCGCGTCGTCCGCCAGCCGGTCCAGGGCGAGCCGGTACTCCTCCGTCTCGTCCCGGTCCTCCAGGAAGTTCGCGCTCTTGATGTGCTCCAGATAGACGACGTCCGGCAGATCGAGCCCCCCGAAGCGGAGGTAGGTGATCGGGATGGCCGGAGCGGACGCGTTGGTCACGTCCAAGGGGACGACCTGCACGGTCACATGGGGGCGCTGAGCCATGTCGACGAGGTGCGCCAGCTGTGCCCGCATGATCTCGCGGCTGCCCAGCACTCGCAGCAGCACCGACTCGTCGATCACCGCCCACAGCTGCGGGGGGTCCGCGCGCTGCAGCAACTGTGCACGCCGGGTGCGCAGTTCGACGCGTCGCGCCACCTCGCCGGCCGCCGCGGTCGGCAGGCCGCGTTCCACCACGGCCCGCGTGTAGTCCGGGGTCTGCAGCAGGCCGGGGACGTACTGGATCTCGAAGGTACGGATGGCCGCGGCCGCCTCCTGGAGCCCGACCAGGCGGTCGAACCACTCGGGCATCAGCCGCTTGTCGTACCGCTGCCACCAGCCCGGATCACCGGCCCGCTGCAACAGCTTGAGCAAAACGGAGGCCTCGTAGTCATCTGTGCCGTACAGCTGGAGCAGGGCGCGCACGTCACTCTCCGACGGGGGCTTGCGGCCCTTGCCCGACTCGATCCGGGACAGCTTCGCCGGGCTGAACCCGAGGGCCCGCGCCGCCTGGTCCTGGGCGAGCCCGGCATCCTCGCGGAATCCCGCCAACTGGACGCCGACCAGCATCTTCAGCAGGGTGGGAGCCGGCTCGGACCGGTCCAGATACGGTTCCAGGCGGGAGGTGCGATGGGACGCGGCGGACATCCTGACTCCCAGTAAACCGGCACAGAGACGACTCACACTATCGCACGCAGGGTGGCCGTTCCGCATCATTCCGTAGGTGCCGGTGGCGGCACGGGAGTTGGGGCCACCGGCACCACGCGTCCCGCACCTCACAGGAGGTGGTCGAACTCACCGTCCTTCGCGCCGGCGAGGAACGCCGCGACCTCGGCCGGTGTGTAGACCAGGGCGGGACCGTCGGGATCACGGGAGTTGCGCAGCGCGACGCCGCCGTCGACGAGTGTGGCCACTTCGACGCAGTTGCCCTCGGCGTTGCTGTGCCGGCTCTTGACCCAGCGGGCGTCGAGCGAACTCGCCCGCACTCCGTTCTGCACTGGTGGCACTGCAGTCTCCTTGCTGTTCACGTTCTTCGCCGGGCGCCGTGCCCGGCCGTGCGGGGTGGGGCAGGGGTGCACAACCGCAACCTTCGTGGCCCCGCCCCATGTTCGCGCAATTTCTCGTGCAATTGCACGCGGACGCCTTCAGCGTGGATAATAGCTCCAGCGTCGACCCCTGCGGTTGCGCCCCGTCTTGACGTCGCATCAAGGAGATGCCGTGTCGTCACCTGCGAATCATGCGATCCGGCCGCCGAGCCAGGCTGTGCCGGAGGCGGGTGATGCGGGCCCGGCCGGTGAGACCCCGCGGCATCCGACTCCCGCCGGCGCACAGCGGCGCCCGGGCCTCCTCGACACCGCCGCGCTGCTCGTCAGTTGCAGCAGGGAGGGTTTCGCCCGGGCCCGCGCCTTCACCCGCGAGACGCTGAGCTGCTGGTCCCTCGACCACCGCAGCGACGACGCCACCCTCGTGATCACCGAACTCGCGGCCAACGCCGTGGCGCACGCGGTGCTCCCGCCCGCGGCGGGCGGTGCGGCCGAGGTGTGGCTGGGGTTGTCCCTGGACCCCGCCCATCTGCTGGTGACCGTCTCCGACCCCGCAGACGAGCCGCCCGCGTACACGCCCGCCGACGTCACCGCCCTGCGGGAGCACGGCCGTGGCCTGTACATCGTCGACGCCCTGGCTCAGGAGTGGGGCTGGACCTCGCGGCCCCCGGCCGGCAAGTCGGTCTGGGCCAAGTTGTCGACCGCCCCTCCTCCCTGACATGACTGCCGTGGAAAGGTCTCACGCCATGCGCACCGCTCCGGACCAGCCGAGCAACGAGCGCACCAGCCGCCCCGTGCCCACGACCGGGGTGGCGTCGACCACGCCCCTCGCGGCGCTGAGCCGGGTCCCCTGGGCCGAGATCCAGGACTCCACCGGCTGCGCCGCGGCCATCCCCCTGCTCCTCAACAGCGTGGCCTGGGGTGACCCCGACACTGCCAGTGCCGCACTCGGCGACCTGCGCAAGCGGATCTGCCAGTACGGCTTCGTCGTGGAGCAGGCCACCGCCGCCACGGTCCCCTTCCTCTGGGAACTCGCCCAACTGCCCCAGGTGACCTGCCGGGCGGAGATCATCCAGCTGCTGCGGAGCATCGCCGGCGCCCGCCAGTGGGAGAGCACGGCGGCTGTCTACCCCAAGCTGCTCAACCATCGCGAGAACCCCGTGGTGTGGGAGCGCCAGGCCCGTCAGGCCGTTCGCGCCAAGAGTGGCGTCCTCAGTCGGCTGATGGCCGACGAGGACACCGAGATCGCCCACGCCACCACGGAACTCGCCCGCGCTCTGGACGAGTAGGGGTCCTCCCGGAAGCCCGGGAGTCGACGATCACACGATCGAGCTAACTCGACCTCATGCACACGTCGCGGCCAAGGCCCCCACGAGGAACTCCTACGCCGCGCCGCACGCCGGACAAGTCGCCCGAGGCACGGCCCGCCTGCCGCGCGTCACGCCGCGCTGCTCCGTGGCACCCGGCGGGGGCACGCCGAGTCGTGGTCGGTGCCGCAGCTTGTCCACCAGCGTTCACAGCACGCGGTGTCGAGCTCGGCGCGGACGATGTCGTCGGCGGCCCCCGCACCGGGCCCGCCGGGACCCGCCGCCCGCCTCCTCATGTCGGCCAGGGCGCGTCGTTGGTCGCAGAGCACGCTCTCCCGCACGACCGCGATGACCGGGACCAGGCTCGCGGCGGCGAACAGGCACACGGCCCACGGGGGTCCGTGACGCAGCGCGAGGACCGCGGTCCAGGCCAGTCCGGTGCTCGTCGCGAGGTAGAGGGCGCTGAGGAGGCCTGCGGAGCGGCTCATGGGCGTATACCGTTCATGGTGCGAGGGATGCCCCTTGTTCAACGGTTTGCGGCGCTTGGGGAAGCGGGTCCGGGCGCACGATATTGCGCCAATCGCGTGCCGGGCGGCAGCGGATGGGATTGAGCCGGTGCAGATGGGGCATACGCAGCGAAAAATTCGAGAGAGGGGCGCTTCGTGCTCGTTCCGGACCCGAAGGCCGTCAGGACCCTGCTGACCCGGTATGCGTCATTGAGGATCGCGCAGGCGGAGAGGGAGAGACCGGCGACGGCTCGCGAGCTGGAGGACGTCAGTTACACACTGTGCGTGATGATGGGCACCACCGACGTCCGTGAAGCGGTCGCCAGGGCCGACGCCCTGCTGCCGGCCGCCGGATCTGCGGACCCGGACGGCGAGAACAGCCTGCCACTGGCCGGGTGACACCGGGCCGGACCCGGCGGGCGGTCAGGAGCGCGCCCCCGCCGGGACGGCCTCCTTCGCGTGAAAGGCCGCGCGGTAAGCCTGCGGAGTGGTGCCGACGACCCGGCGGAAGCGTTCCCTGAACGCCGTGGGGGAGCCGAACCCCGCCTGCCGCGCGATCCGTTCGACCGGGTGGCCGGTGTTCTCCAGCAGGTACTGGGCGCGCCGCACCCGGGCCCGCAACAGCCACTGCAGAGGCGTGCTGCCCGTCTGTTCGCGGAATCGGCGGCTGAAGGTGCGCTCGCTCATCCCCGAACGGGCGGCCATCGCCCCGAGGGTGATCTCGTGGGCCAGATTGTCCTCGACCCACTCCAGAAGCGGCTCCAGCGTCGACCCGCGGGGTACCGGCGGGTGGTCGTACACGATGAACTGAGCCTGTCCGCCCTCCCGTTCGAGGGGCATCACCGACATCCGGGCGGCGTGCGCGGCGACCGCCGAGCCCAAGTCCCGGCGGATCATGTGCAGACACATGTCGAGGGCCGCCGCCGCACCCGCGGAGGTCAGGATCTGACCGTTGTCGACGTACAGCACGTCCGGCTGGACCTCGACGGCGGGGAAGCGCCGCGCGAGGTCGTCCGCGGCCACCCAGTGCGTGGTGGCGCGCAGGCCGTCCAGGAGCCCGGCCTCCGCCAGCACGAACGCGCCCACGCACACGGACGCGATCCGGGTGCCGGCCGCCGCGGCCTCCCGCAGTGCGGTCAGCGCGCGCGGGGAGGGCGGCCCGGCGGTGGGGGAGCAGCCCGGCACGATGACCGTGTCCGCCTCCGCGAGGGCGTCGAGCCCGTGCTCGACCCGCAGGGTGAAACCGCCGTCCGCGCGCACTTCCGGAGACTCGGCGCACAGCCGGACGCGGTAGGCGGGACGGCCGTCGGGCAGCTGTGTCCAGTCGAACACCTGCATGGGTGCCGCCATGTCGAACGGCACCACATCGTCGAGAACCAGGATCACCACGGAGTGCATGACCGCCACGATAGGCGGATTCCCGCCAGAGCAACGACCACGGGAACAGAGGGGAATTCCCTGCCGGAGGCGTTGGCGGGAATCCGTTGGAACCTGTCGTTTCAGCCCCTGTGTGATCACTCGGCGCGTTCCTAGGGTGAGCGGGCACCGCCGACCGCACCGGAGAAGGACACGCCACCCCATGACCAAGTTCCTGCTGACCCTGCACGTCCTCGTCGCCATCGTCGCCGTGGGGCCGGTGACCGTCGCGGCCAGCATGTTCCCGCCGGCGGTCCGCCGGGCCCACGAGGAGGAGGCCGGGGTCGGCACGGTACGGCTGCTGCACCGCATCTGCCGGGTCTACGCCGGCATCGGCATCGCGGTCCCTGTCCTCGGCATCGCCACCGGAGCCGCGATGGGCGTCCTGGGCGACGCATGGCTGACCACGTCCATGGCTCTGACCGCCGCGGCCGCCGGAGTCCTCGCCGCCTTCGTCCTGCCCCGGCAGGGCGAACTGCTCGAGGAACTGACCGGGCAGGGGAGCGTCGAACGCCGCAGCATCGTCCAACTGGCCATGTTCACCGGCATCTTCAACCTTCTGTGGGCGACCGTGACGATCCTGATGATCGTCCGCCCGGGGTCCACCACCGGCGCATGACCGCCCGCCGGCCGTCAAGCCCGACACCGGAATTCGTACGTCGGTGCGTGGAGGCGCCTAGACTCGTCAACCGTGCCCATACGCGTGGGCCCGCGAAAACGAAAGGCGCGTTGACGGGTGTTCCAGGATTCCCCCATCTACGACCGACTCGTCGCCGAGCGCGGCGACGTCCCCGCTCTAGTCCGCAGGGAGGCCGAGCGCGTACGCAGGGAACTGGAGTACGTCATGCGGCCGCTGCAGTCCCTCATGCCCCCACCCGTCCCCGAGCGCCCGGCCTCGCCCGGCCAGGGATGGGTGCCCGCCCTTCCGCCCGCCGCCCCACGACCCTACTGACCCGGTCTCAGGACACCGTGGTGTCCGCCCCGTTGGCGCGGGAGCGCGGGTCCGGACCGGGCCTGGCCAGCCACTCGGCGATACTGCGCGCGATCGGCTGGCCCGTCTCCACCTCGACGAAGCCGAACTGTCCCGACTGGTTGCACTCCAGGAACCACCAGGTGCCGTCCCCGTCCTCGGCGAAGTCGAAGGCGCCGTAAGCCAGTTCGGCCGCCCGGAGATAGTCCCGGACGGCCGCGGCCACCCGCGGCGGGACATCGGTGGGCTCCCAGGAGGAGGTGGGCGGGGCGAAACGGACGTCCACCTCGTCATCGGCCCCGGTGGCCTTCCGGGCGGCCAGCATGGTCTCGCCCACGACGGTCAGGCGTATGTCGGCCCGTTTGGCGACCCGCCGTTGCAGCAGTGTGGGCCCGAACGCGACGGCCGAGAAGTCGGCGTCCGGTGCGACCCGGCTGGTCGGCACCGCCCGCGGCGGATCCTGGGGGTGCGCGCCGGAGACCGGCTTGACCACCAGGTCGGGATAGCGCTCGGCGAACTCGCGGGCGGCCTGCGGGAACGTCGTCACGATCGTGGCCGGGACGGGCAGTCCGCAGCGCTGGGCCAGCCGTAGCTGCCAGGGCTTGTGACGGGCCCGGCGGGCCGGGTCGGGGTGGTTCATCCAGCGGGCGTCGCTGCCCCGGAGCATGCCGTACAGCGCCTGGGCGGACTCCTCGGTCAGCCAGTCGGAGGGCGCGGCCGCCCGCGCCGCGGGGGTGCCCGGACGGCGGACCCAGATCGAGCGCAGCCCGGAGATGCCCACCAGACGGCCGCCGACCGACAGATGGCCGCGGAAGGTGCCATGGACGTACTCCCCGGACAGTGCGACACCGTCGGTCAGGTCGGCCGGGTCGAGCCGGACCACCGGTACCCCCGTGGCGTTGAGGTGCACGACGACCATGTCGGCCGTCACGTCCTCTTCGCAGGTAAGAATCAACACGGTCATGTGTCGGCGACCTGTGTTCAGTCGTCGAAGTGAGTCTTGGAGCCCGCCGTGCTCGTGGTGGTCCCCAGTTCCCTCATCAGCGCGTGGTCGCGGGCCGCGACCCGGCCGTCCATGAGCACGTTCAACTGCAGCCCGGAGTCGTAGACGTACGGAGTGGTCGCCTCCAACGTCGCTGCCGGACGTGCGTAGTTGAGCGCGAACGGTTGCATCGTCTCTCCCTCGCCGGTACTGCCTCTCACCGACGGCCTCTCCCCACGACGCCGTCAGGTCAGCCGACTTCCTTCGGCTTCCAGAGACTTATACGAATCGAACGAGTGATTGGTTTCCTTACACTGCGTAATCACGGTCGGCGGGACGTCTCCCGGTCGCGCTCGTCGAGCCGGAGCGCCGCCCGGTCGGCGGGGGAGCCGCGCAGAGTGCGCAGGGCGAGCAGCAGGACGCCGATGTCGTCGAGGTACACCGGGTCCGGCACCAGATCGGTGGGCAGGACGAAGTACAACAGGGCGCCCCAGAAGACCCAGCGGGGCCCGGTGGGAAGCCCCGCCCGCCGCAGACCGCGCCGGGTTCTCACGAGTCGCACCAGCAGTCCCACGGCCAGCGCCAGCGCCAGCGCCGCGAGTACAGCGGCGACGACGATCAGTGCTGTGGTCGTATCCACGGGCCGACCTCCTCCTCCGGGCGCCGTGCGGCGCACTGTCTGACGGATTCCCGCATCCGGTCCCGCTAAGGCTCGCCGGAGGGCGGCAGTCACACCCATGGCTCATCCGAGTGGCACGCCGTCGGGTACCCGCTTACGAATGGGTCATCGCAACGTCGCGGTCGCACGACGGGGGCGCGTAGGAGCGACCGCACTCTTTGTCTGGAGCAGAGCATGACCACCGGCCCGTCAGCAGCCAACCCGAACGATTCCGCCATACCGATGGACGGGTCGTACGGCGATCCCGTCGGCGACCTGGTGCGTGCCGCCGTGGCCGACCGTCCCCTGGAGGACGTGGTCCACCTCATCACCCTGCTGGAAGAGTCGCCCCAGTACGCGCAGGCCACGGGTGCGGCCCTCCGTGCCGTCGGCGTGGACCGGTCCGTGGAGGACCTCACCCGACTCGTCGCCCTGCTGACCCGGCCGCCACGGGACCCGGACAGCGCCGACGAGGCGATCCGGGCCGCCGTCGAGTCCCGTCCGGTGGAGGAGGTGACCCGCCTCGTGGCCTTGCTGAACCGGTCCGAACTGCAGTCCCACTGCGGTCAGGAGGCGGTGCGCGCGGCGGCGACCGGCCGGCCCGTGGAGGAACTCGTCGAGCTCATCGGCCGGCTGGCGACGGAAAGGCCCCCGCCGCCCCCGCAGCCGTCGTACGAGGCGTACGACGGGGAGGGACGGCCCGGACCGGAGCTGCCCTGGATGCCGGGTCTGAGTGTGTTCCCGGCCCCGCCACCGCATCCCCCCGCGCCGAGGTGGCCCCGAAAGGCGCCGGCGTGGCCGGGCAGGCTCGCCGCCCTGGCGTTGCTGGTCTGCGGTGTCCTCTGCTTCCCCGTCCACCAGGAGGGGGCGTCCCTGCAGGTGTACGGACTCGCGCTCGGGGTGTCGGTCCTGTGTGTCCTGCTCGCCGTGCTGATGATCCGGCCCACCCTTCCGGTCCTGGTCCTCGCGGTCGTCGTGCCGACCGGGGTGGCCGCGGGCCAGTTGCTCGACGGGCGGTTCCGCTCCGAGGGGCTCGCCCGGGCCCTCGATTTGCCGCTCGCGCCGGCCTGGCTCGCGGGGACGGTGGCCGCGTGCGCGTCGCTGGCCGCGCTGACCGCGTTGGTGGTGCACCTCGCCTCTCCGACACCGCCGAACGGCGTCCTGACGGAGCGGCGGACGGCGGAGCCGGCCCGCGAGGCGGCCGACGCTCCGCTGGCCCCCTAGGGGCCTTCTGATGGATCTCCGTGGAAGGCCCCTAGCCCGCTGAAGAGCCGCCCCTCTCCCGGATGCCGCTCAGTACGCGGTCCGGTGTGAGGGGCAGCTCGCGCAGGCGCACGCCGGTGGCGTGGAAGACAGCGTTGCCGATCGCGGCCGCCGTCCCCACGATGCCGATCTCGCCGATGCCCTTGCTGCCCATGGGGTTGAGGCGGGAGTCGTCCTCGTCGATCCAGTGCGCCTCGATGTCGGGCACGTCGGCGTGGGCGGGCACGTGGTACGCGGCCAGATCGGACTCGGTGAAGTCACCGAACGCGGCGTCCAGTGTGCTGCCCTCGGTCAGCGCCATGCCGAGGCCCATGGTCATGCCGCCGACGAACTGGGAGCGGGCGGTACGGGAGTTGAGGATGTGCCCGGCGGCATACACCCCCAGCAGCCTGCGGACCCGGGTCTCGCCGGTGACCGTGTCGACAGTGACCTCCGCGAAGTGGGCGCCGAAGGCGTGCCGGGCGAAGGGGCTGTCGGCGTCCGCCCGGCCGGCCGTGTCGGCACGGACCTCGATCCCCTCGGCCGGCAGCGGCCCCTCGGCCAGGCGCTCCGCGAGCCGGGTGCACGCCTCGTGCACCGCCCAGCCCCAGGAGGCGGTGCCCGACGAGCCGCCGGCCAGCGACGCGGCGGGCAGCTCGCTGCTGCCCACCTCGGTCCGCACCCGGGCCACCGGCACGGCGAGCGCGTCCGCGGCGATCTGCGCGAGCACGGTCCGGGCGCCCGTGCCGATGTCGGTGGCGTTGATCCGTACGAGGAAGGTCCCGTCGGGCAGCGCCCGTGCCGCCGCCGTGGACGGCTGGACCAGAACCGGATACATGGCGGCCGCGACCCCCGACCCCACCAGGAGCGGGCCCTCGGCGCGGGAGCGCGGCCGAGGGTCCCGCTCGGCCCAGTCGAAGCGCCGGGCGCCCTCGCGCAGACACTCGACCAGGTGCCTGCTGCTGAAGGGCTTGCCGCTGTCGGGCTCGGTGCCCGGTTCGTTGACGATCCTCAACTCCACCGGATCCAGGCCGAGTTCGGTCGCCAGTTCGTCCATGGCCGACTCCAGGGCGTACATGCCGGGAGCCTCGCCGGGGGCCCGCATCCAGGACGGGGTGGGCACGTCGAGCGGCGCCACGCGGTGCGCCGTACGGGAGTCGGGGGCGGCGTACATCACGCGTGCGGGCACGGCGGCCTGCTCCACGAACTCCTTGATCCGCGAGGTGTGGGTGGTGACCTCATGGATCAGGGAGGTGAGCCGTCCGTCGGGGTGGGCCCCGAGACGCAGTCGGTGCAGGGTGGGGGCCCGGTGTCCGACGGTGGCGGGCAGGAAGCGGCGGGGGAGCGCCAGGGTGACCGGCCGTCCGGTGTGCCGGGCCGCCATCGCGGCGAGCACCACGTCGGGGCGGGGTGTGCCCTTGGACCCGAAACCGCCGCCCACGTGCTCGGCGAAAACGGTGACGTGTTCCTCCGGGAGGCCGAACAGGCCGGCCAGGACGGCGCGTACGGCCGTGGAGCCCTGTGTGGAGGTGCGCACCGTGAGCCGGCCGTCGTGCCACTCGGCCGTCGTGGCGTGCGGTTCCATCGGGTGGTTGTGCAGCGGAGGGACCCGGTAGTCGACGTCCACCCGGACCTCGGCGGACGCGAACACGCCCTCGGGATCGCCGTGTTCACGGCTTCCCGGGTATCCGCCGTTGGCCTGCTCGGGGATGTACGCGTCCGGGTGCGTGGTGGTGAGGAGGACGTCGTGGTCCTCCACGGCGTAGTCGACGCGCACGGCCGCGGCACCGGCGCGGGCGGCCTCCAGGGTCTCGCCCACCACCAGGGCGACGAACCAACCGTGGTGCGGGACACGGGAGTCGCGCAGGACGCCGAGCGTGGGGTCCTCCGGCTCGGACAGCCTCGGCGCGTTCTCGTGGGTGAGCACCGCCAGGACACCGGGCACGTCCAGAGCGGCCGCCGTGTCGATGCCGGTGACCCGGCCCCGGGCGATCGAGGCGGGCACGGGCCAGGCGTGGGCGCGGCCGGGACCGGGCTGTTCGGCTGCGTAGCGGGCGGTGCCGGTGACCTTCTCCCGGCCTTCGCGGCGCTCCACGGGAGCACCCAGAGCGGGGGCGGCGGCTTGCACAGGGGTCTCCATGCGTCCTCCTCAGGTCCTGGCGGCCGCGGTGAGCCGGGTCAGGACGTCCAGGGCGAGCGAGCGCGCCAGGGGCAGCTTGTAGGCGTTGTCCCGCAGGGGCTCGGCGGCGGAGAGCTCCAGGTCGACCGCGTGCTCGCACGCGGCCGCCGTGGGCGCGGCGCCCACCAGCGCCTGCTCGGCCCGCCGCGCCCGCCACGGCCGGTGCGCCAGCGCGCCGAAGGCGATCCCGGCATGGTCGACCACCCCGTCCGTCACCCGCACCACGGCGGCCACCGAGGCGAGGGCGAAGGCGTACGACGCCCGGTCCCTGGCCTTGCGATAGGCGGACGGCAGCCCGGCCGAGGCCGCCGGCAGCAGCACTCCGGTGACGAGTTCGCCGGGGAGGATCTCGGTGTCCCGCTCGGGATGCTCCCCCGGGAGGCGGTGGAATTCGGCCACGGGCACGCTCCGGGCGCCCTCGGTGCCGTACAACTCGACGCGGGCGTCCAGCGCGGCGAGCGCGACGGCCATGTCCGAGGGGTGGGTGGCGATGCAGTGCGGGGAGTGCCCGAGTACCGCGTGGTCCCGGTGCACGCCCTCACGTGCGCCGCAACCACTGCCCGGCGCCCGCTTGTTGCAGGGTTTGGAGACGTCCTGGAAGTACGGGCAGCGGGTGCGCTGGAGCAGGTTGCCGCCCGTGGTGGCCGCGTTGCGCAGCTGCCCCGAGGCGCCCGCGAGCAGGGCCTGGGAGAGAGCCGGGTAGCGGTCGCGGACGACCGGATGGGCCGCCAGGTCGCTGTTGCGGACCATGGCGCCGACGCGCAGCGAGCCGTCCGGGAGCTCCTGGACCTCGTCCAGGGGCAGCCGGCTGACGTCGACGAGGACGTCCGGCTGTTCGACGCCGAGCTTCATCAGGTCGACCAGGTTGGTGCCGCCGCCGAGGTAGCGGGCGCCGGGACGGGCGGCGAAGAGCTCGGCCGCCTCTTCGGGGCTGGAGGCCCGTACGTAGTCGAAGGTCTTCACCGGATCACGTCCTCGACCGCGTCGACGATGCGTGGATAGGCGCCGCAGCGGCACAGGTTGCCGCTGAGCCGCTCGCGGATCTCGTCCCGGTCCAGCGGTACGGGACGGCCGGCCGGCGCCTCGCCGGTGACGTGCGAGGGGTGGCCCGCCGCGGCCTCGTCGAGCATGCCGAGCGCCGAACAGAGCTGGCCGGGGGTGCAGTAGCCGCACTGGAAGGCGTCGCGGTCGAGGAAGGCCTGTTGCAGGGGGTGCAGTTGCTCCCCGTCGCCGCCGAGGCCCTCGACGGTCCGGACCTCGCTGCCGTCCAGGGCGACCGCGAGCAGCAGACAGCTGTTGACCCGGCGCCCGTCCACCAGGACCGTGCAGGCGCCGCACTGTCCGTGGTCGCAGCCCTTCCTGGCACCCCACAGGTCCAGATCCTCGCGCAGGACGTCGAGCAGGACGCGCCGGTGGTCCACGAGGAGGGTGTGGGGTTTGCCGTTGACCGTGAGCGTCGTCTCCGAGCAGGTGGCGTTGTCGCTGTTCTCGCCGCTCATATGGACGGTGACCTTCCGGACGGGCCGAGGTGCTGTCCCCACCGCGTATCCACAGCGGGCCCTCCGACACCTCCCGTCACCCAGGAAAGAGAGCCCTGCCTAGGCTGGCGCCATGAACGCAGACGTCTTGCGCGCCGCCTACGAGGCCTTCGCGGCCGTCGTACGCCCCCTCGGGGACGAGGAGTCCTGGCGACCCGCCGGCTGCGCGGGCTGGGCGGTCCGCGACCTGGTCTTCCACTGTGCCGGGGACGCCCAGCGCGCCCTGGTCGCCCTGCACACGCCCGCTGCCGGATGGCCCGACCGGGACGCCGTGACGTACTGGCGGGACTGGGCG
This sequence comes from Streptomyces sp. NPDC050759, assembly GCF_044456945.1. Lineage (NCBI taxonomy): Bacteria > Bacillati > Actinomycetota > Actinomycetes > Kitasatosporales > Streptomycetaceae > Streptomyces > Streptomyces sp. NPDC050759. The sequence goes on from NZ_JBITGI010000003.1 coordinate 282,277, forward strand.
CCGGACCCGGCCGGCGCGGCGAACGGACGGCGCTTCAACCGGGTGAGCGCCAGCATGTTCCTCGACTTCCGCCAGCTGCGCGACCTGTACCTGGAGACCACCGCGGCTGCCGTGAACGCCGTCACGGACGCCCGGCCGGATCTGCGGGTCGCCACTCAGGGCCATGTGCTGACGGCCGGGGACCTCATGCTCACCCTCGCCGTCGAGGCCACCGTGCACCACCTCGACCTCGTCACCGACCTGCCGGAGGCCGTCGGGCCGTCCCCGGCGGGCCTGGCCGCGGTGCGTGCCACCCTCGACGGTCTCCTCGGCCGGCCCGTTCCGCTCGACTGGAGTGACGAGCACTGCGCCCGCGCCGCCACCGGACGCACGCCGCTCACAGACCCCGAACGCCAGGCGCTCGGAGCCGACGCGGACCGCTTTCCGCTGTTCAGCTGATCTGCCTCTTCAGCTGATCTGCTGGTCCGACTCCTCGTCGCGGGCCGCGGGCTTCAAGGTGCCCTTCCAGCGCCCGAACGTCTTTGACAGCTGCTGCAACGGCGAGGTGGCCTCCGCATCCGCACGGGGCTCCGGTGCCGGGGCGTTCTCGCGGTAGATGGCCAGCGCCTCGTTCGCCCGCTCGGCGGCCTCCCGGTACAGGTCCCGGGACTTCGTCATGGCCTCCAGAGCGTCGGCGTACATCGTCACGAGCGCGCGCTCGCGTGCGAGTTGCTCCTGCAGCGTCAGCAACTGCCACTGCTCCCGCAGAGAGGTCACCGCCGCCCAGGCGTCGTCCGGCAGCGGCTTGGGCATCATGGCGTAGCGCGTCACGGTCGCGATGAGTTCGGTGGGCTCCGAGCCGTCGAGGAAGACGCTGCGGACGGAGAAGTCCTGGCCGTCGTAGCCGGGCGGCACCGGCGTCCCGGGCAGTACCACGGCACCGCCGCGCGGCACCTCCACGCCGAAGTCCTTCACGGCCCAGTTCAGGACCCGCAGCTGGTGCGGCTGCGCCCGGTGCTCGACCACGCGGTGGCGCAGACCGGGCGGGACCATGTCCGCCAGCGGGCGGCGGCCGCGCTGGCCGGTGGTCATGGCCTCGTGGACGACGACATGCACGGCCCAACTGCCCCGCACGGCCTGCCGGAGCAGCCGCCGTACGTCCTTGTCCTCCTCGGGCAGCACACTCAGGTCCCTCAGGCGCAGCCCCGTGGCGGCGTCACGGTCCCAGAAGACGTCCGCGCCGTCGGGCCAGAACATGGTCGCGGGCGACGGCCACCGCAGGTCCCACGGCTGCTCCGCCTCGGCCGCCAGCACCCACTCCTGTCCGCCGCTCGACACGGGGGCGAGCGAGAGCCGGGCCCGGACGGTCACCTCGTCGGCGACCCGCCAGCGGGCCTCGAAGATCCGGTCCCGGTCGTCCTCCGTCCCGGACGGCTCCTGGAAGTCGTCGAGGGCCGCGCTCTCCTTCAGTCGCTCCAGGTTCTGGCGCAGGACGTCGGCCGCGTCGGATCCGAGATGGCGGCCGCGGGCCAGCCAGACGGTGGAAGGTGCCGTGGGGTCTGCCTTGCGAGTGCTTGACATGGGTCCATCTGTGAGAAGGAGTGGTGCGTGCCAGTGCCAAGTATCGTCGCCGCCGACCCGTACGGACCAGGCGGGTCCGGCAGGCGGACACGTCGGGTGTGCGGTGCCCGCCAGCCCATGATCTGCCCCGCGCACACGGGGCGCACACGCTCCGCACAAGGCAGCCGCGCTTCACTCGTGCCCGGTTCGGGACCCCGCACGCCAAAATGACCTCCCGAACAGGGCCCGCCCACCATCCGCATTGGGGCGGGCCCTGTTCACCGTTCTCACTCGATCGCGCGTTTCGGCTCGCTGAATATATCGGGAGCCGATATATTCTTGTCCCATGGCATCGAGGAACATGACACAGGCGGCGTTCTTCGTTCTGACCGCCCTCGCCGATCAGCCGCGGCACGGCTACGGCATCCTGCGCGAGGTAGAGGAACTGTCCGAAGGGGCCGTGCAGATGCGCGTCGGCACCCTCTACGGCGTACTGGACCGGCTCACCGCCGACGAACTGATCGTGCTGGACCGCGAGGAGGTGCAGCAGGGCCGGCTCCGGCGCTACTACCGGCTCACCGACGAGGGCACCGCGGCCCTGGACGCCGAGGCCGAGCGGCTGGCCGCAGGAGCGAGCGCCGCGAAGAAGCGCATCGCGGAGGGGCGGCGCAGCCCCGGAAGCGCTCCTGGAACGACCGGCACGCCCGCCGCGGGCCACGGACTCGCCGGAGGTCTGGCATGACGACGCTGCTCGAAGCCCGCTACCGCGCCGTCCTGCGCCTGCTGCCCGCCTACTACCGGCGCGAGCGTGAGGAGGAGATGGTCGAGACCTACCTCTGGGACGTCGACCGGGAGACCCAGGACCAGAGCCGGCCCACCCTCGGCGAGGTGGCGAGCATCGTCGCGCTGGCCGTGCGCAGCAGGCTCGGCGCGGGCGGCGCGCCCCGCCGGTACGCCGTGCTCGGCTCGGCCGTCCGCCTCTTCGCGCTCTTCGCCGTCCTGCTGCAGGCGGCGTCCGCCGTGGTCGACCGGGTTCTGGGTCTGACCTGGGTGTCGACCCGCGGCGGCAGCCAATGGGACATGTTCACCGACGGATTCACCGGTCACGGCGTGTGGGCCGGCGCCGAAGCGGCCGCCCAGTGGTTCCTGCCGCTGCTGTGGACGGTCGCCTACTTCGCCCTCCTGCGTGACCGCCGCCGTCTCGCCCAGGTCTCCGCACTCGTGGCGGCCCTGCCGACGCTCATGCCGCTGGTCGATCTCTGGGCCCGCGACTTCGCTCCCTCGGACTCCGCCTATGTCGTCGCGGCCGCCGTGCTGGCCTGGTCGTCGGCGCTGGCACTGTGCGCGGCCCAGCACCGCGACGCGCCCCCGGCGGCTCTTCCCGCGGGCGTGCCCGGCCTGGTCTTCGCCGCCTGCTGTGTGCTGATGGGCGGCTCCGTGGTGGCACTGCCCGGCGGGGTCGACACCGTCTGGGCGCTCGTCACGTGCTACCTCGTGACGGCCCTCGCCTGGCTGCTGTACCGCGGGCGGGGCGAGCACCGCGTCCCCGCCGAAGAGGCCGCCGCCCTCGCGGCGCTGGGTCTGCTCCTCCTGGCGGTCAGGATCACCGCGGTCTACCCGTGGCTCGACGTCCTGCCCGGCGCGCTGCGCGTGGGTGTCCTGACCCAGGCGGCGGCCCTGGTCGCACTGACCGCCGCGCTGACCGTCGTGAGCGGACGCGACCTGCTCAGCCGTGGTACGTGATGTACCCGTTGCCGTCCCGGTCGTTGACGCTCTTGGTGTACGCGTGGGTGTCGGCGTGCGCACCCGACGGCTTGTACAGGTAGATCGTGTCCTTGTCGTTGTTCCACATGAAGTTGCAGTTGTCGCGGTACACGACGTTCTTCGCGTCCGAGTCGTCGCCGCGCCCGCCGCGGAGCTTGACGTAGTCGCCGGGCTGGAGGGAGTGACTGGCGGTGAAGGTGAACTTGTTGCCCGCCGCGTCCTTCACCACGTACCCCTTGAGGTTCACCGTCGCGGTCCGCGAGTAGTTCTTGATCGTCAGGTACTCCTCGTCGGTGTTGCCGGTGGCACAGCTGTTGGAGTCCCGGCCCGGGGCGTCGTACTGGACGCCCTTGATCTTCAGTGCCGACGAGTACTCGGCTGCGTGAGCCGGGACCGCGGTCAGCACGGTCAGCGCGCCTGCGGCCGCGACGACGGCTATGTGTCCTCTGCGCATGGAAAAGCCCCCCTGTGAAGGTCTCGTGAAGAAGACCTGGAGCGTATACAACGCGGAGCACCAAGGGGGCTTTTCGGTTGAATCAGTAACCGACTCGGAATGTGGCGTCCTGCTTCTCCGTGGTCGTGGACACCGGGTCGATACGCAGGACGTAGTTGGAGTGACGGATGTAGCGGGTCGGGTTGTTGTACGAGCGGAAGGACGCCCAGCTCGCGTCCGCGAGGCCCGCCGTGCGGTAGAAGGTCGCGTCACCGGCGAACGTCGACGTGCCGTCGTTGACGTCGAGGCGGAGGGCGTAGTTGTAGTGCCGCAGGTAGCGGTCGGGGTAGTTGACCGACCGGAAAGAGACTCCGGAGCTGTCTGCCAGGCCCGGGACGAGGGTCCACAGGGAGTCCTTGTACGGCTCGACCGGGTACTCGTCGATGCGGCCCGCGTAGTCGGAGTGACGGACGTAACGGGCCGGGTAGTTGTAGGACTTGAGCCGGTTCCAGGCCGGGGCGCCCCACTTGGTGAGCAGGTTGTTGTACTCGGCCGTGGTGATCGTCGCGATGCCGCAGTGCTTGGAGTTGACCGGCTGGGTGTAGGTCTTCTGATCGAGGGCGGTCCAGGTGCCGGTGGCGGGGCTGGTGGACTGCCAGGCGTAGAAGACGCCGTTGGGCGTGTAGGTGTCGCCCCAGAGCCACCAGGTGCCGGAGCTGAGGGACTTGACCACGGTGGGGGCCTCGGTGCCGCCGTGGGCCACACCCGCGCTGTACTCGGTGAAGCTGCCCGGGTTCAGGGTGGTGGACTTGGCGCTCACCAGGGTCTGGTTCTTCTTGAAGAAGAGGTAGTTGTAGCCGTTCACGCCCACGGCCATGTCGCCGTCGATGACGTCGTAGCCGGGGTCGAAGAAGACCTGCGGGGCCGAGGCGGTGACGAAGTCGCTGGTGTAGTTGACCATGATCACGTTGTGGCCGCTGGAGTTGACCGAGGAGTAGATTACCGCGTACTGGCCGCGCCCCGCGTCCCAGAACGCCTCCGGCGCCCAGCTGTGGGTCGTCATGTCGTGCAGCTTCAGGCGCCGGTAGCCGGTGAAGGTGCGCAGGTCGGCGGAGTCCCAGACGTGGATGTACTGGCTGTTGTAGCTCCAGTCGGTGCCCTTGAGGTCGGTGGCGAGCACGACGAACGTGCCGTCCTGCTTGCGCATGAGGAACGGGTCGCGCAGGCCCAGCGCGCCGGCGGTGGGGGTGACCAGGGGGTTGTTCTGGTTGAGCGGCGTCCAGTTCAGCCCGTCGGGGCTGACGGCCAGGTGCAGGCCGTAGTCGGTGCCGTCGCCGAGGTTGGTCGACTCGGTGAAGTACACCATCGCGTACGCCGAGTCGGCGGCCTGCGCGGTGCCCGCGCCGAGCGTCAGGGCGAGCGGCACGGCGGCCGTCATGCCCAGGAGGCCGCGGCGGGACAGGTGGGGGTTTGCGCTCATCGTGCTCTCCAAGGTGGCGTGCGGGGGCACCTCAATGACCGGTATTTCGAACGGAGTTCGGCAAATCGATCAGAAAGTAGGGCCTGGCCATGAGCGCGTCAATCGTCCTGTCACTCTTTTGTGATTCCTGTGCGCCCGGGGCGCGGGAGCGCCCCGGACGAGTGGGGTCAGCGCTGGGTGTAGATGAAGCCGACCTTGTCGACCTCGTCGCCGCCGCGGCCGTGGAACCCGGCGATCTGCCAGCCGGTCGGTGCGGTGCGGGTCACGCAGTCGGAGGTGGTGGTGCCGCCGGTCAGGGCGCGGCCGAGGTTGGTGGTGAACTTGGCGTAGAAGATCCGTGTGTGGCCGTCCTTCTCGGCCTGGCACAGGTTCGCCGTGGTCACGTACTCGCCGCTGCCCAGGGTCAGCGAGGACGCGGTGCCGCCGGTGCCGCCGTGGGTGAGGGTGGTGCCGTTGGCGAGAGTCAGGCTCAGCTGGTCGATGCGGGAGCCGGCCCGCAGGGCGACGGTGGTGGCGCGGGCGCCGGCGGGGACGCTGTTGATGTCGTTGTAGTAGTCGCCGTGCGGGCCGCCGTACTGGTCGCTGAGCTGGTAGGCGGCGTTGCGCGACCACGTGAAGCCGACGTTGATCGGGTCGTGGTCCGAGAGCATCAGGCCGGCGTCCGTGAGGAACTTGGCGTGCTCGTTGTTGTACGAGGTGGCGTTCAGCGAGACGAGTCTGCTGCTGCGGTAGAGGACTTTGTCGACGACCTCGCAGGTGTTGGGCACGGTCGGGCCCGTCTGGTCGCAGACCAGGGCGTCGCTGCCCTTGGCGGGCGGAGTGCCGCCGCGGACGAGCTTCACCCAGGGGTCGGTGAGGCCGTTGGCGGCGGCGAACTCGGCGATGGTGTCACCGGAGCGGGTGTAGCGGGTGTTGGTGTCGCCCATGACCACGACCGCGTTCCCTGCGGAGTGGGCCTGGATGAAGGCGGTCAGCTGGTTGAGGTTGTCGGCGCGGGAGGCGAGGTCGCCGTCGTTGGTGCCCGCGTTGGTGTGCAGGTTGTAGAAGTCGACGTAGACGCCCTCCGCGAGGCGCTCGCGCATGAAGGTGAAGCCCTTGGGGGTGAGGCAGTCGCCCGAGTCCACCTGACAGGAGTTCCAGCGCACCCGCTCGAAGTCGTCCCCGTCGTAGGGGAGTTTCGAGAGGGTGTTGAGGCCGCTGCCGATGCCGGCGCCGCCGCTGGTGGGGGTGCGGTAGGCGTGGTTCGTGTCGCCCGCGTAGAGGTAGGCGTGGTAGTTGAAGTCCTCCTCCACGTGGACGATGTCGTAGGGCGCTATGCGCTGACCGATCGCCGTGGTGCTCGACTCGCGGGGCGTCGACGCGCTGGAGATGGCCGAGGGCAGGCCGGCCACGTTGTAGCTGAGGACGCTGAAGCTGCCCGAGTCGGCGGCCGTGGCGGAGGGGGCGGCCGCGGTGAGTCCGCCGAGGACGGCGGTGGTCGCCGCCAGGGCGGCGAGGAGTCTGCGCATGGGGAGTGTCTCCTGACGGAGTGGCGCGGGTGAATGGGAGCGAGCGGGACAGAAGTTACCGCCGGTTATCCCATGTTGTCGCGGTCTCGCGTGCTCCTGTGACGCCAAGTCCCCTGCGCCTGACTGCCTGTTGATACCCCGCGCTCGCCACCGTTCATCTCTCCTTCACGCGCGATGGCTGAATCCCGGCCCTGCGGACGCCGTGGCTCCAGATCGATAAGAGTTGTGGAATTTCCGCGCGGCATATCTGTCTACGATATGAAGATCGTACGGAGAGGGAATGCGCGTGAGTGAACCACCAGTCCTCGTCTGCCCGGAGTGCGGGGCGCCCAGGGCGGCGGACGGCACTCCCTCCTGCACCTGCGCGCACCGCGCCTCCGAGGCCCACCTCGAGTCCCGTACGGCCGAGGCGGCGGCCGCGGAGGACTTCGACCCGGTGCGCATACGGCCCTTCGTGGAGGTCGGCGAGGAACCGGCGGACCCTGCCGTCGGCGAGCCAGAACCGCCGGGCGTGCCAGAGGACTTGACTGAAGTCGTCGAGGCCGGCACGGACGCGGAACAGGAGACTCTTCCACAGCCGCCCGTGGAGCCCCGGGCCGACGGCGGCCCGGACCGTCGGAGACGGCGGACGGTCATCGTCGCCGGGGCGGGAGCGGCCGCCGCCGTCCTGGTCACGGGTGGCTTCGTCGGCGGGTTCTTCACCTACGACGGCCCTTCACGGGACGGTTCGGTGGCCGGTGGCGTGCGCGCGGGTGTACCGGAGCCGCAGCCGTCGTCGAGCGGACCGTCCGTCACCGCCTCTTCTCCTACGGCCACCTCGGCACAGTCGTCCCGGCCGCCCTCCTCCTCGCCGAGCGCGGAGGCCGGCGACAGCGCGTCCCCGACGGGCACCGCCACCCCGACCGGGACGCCGTCGAGCGCGGCCGCCACCGTCACGGCGGCCCCGGGCCCGACGATGTCGAGCGGCCGGCCACCTGTCCTCAGCCTCGGCGACCAGGGGCCCGAGGTCGTCGAACTCCAGCTCCGCCTCCGGCAGGTCGGCATCTACGGCGGGGAAGCCGACGGCGACTTCGACCAGCAGGTCGAGAGTGCGGTGCGCAGCTACCAGGTCAGCCGCTTCGTCCTCCAGGACGAGTCCGGCGTCTACGGCAAGGCGACGCGCGCTGCACTCGAGTCCGAGACCTCGGAACCGTGACCGCCGAGGTCCGCTGAGTGCTATGTCCGGTCGTAGGGCCTGGGGTAATCGGCGGGGGAGTAGGGGACATAGCGGGCCGGTGATCCCGGATCGGCTTCGGTGGCGCGTGAGTTGAGTGCGGCCGGGTCGCTGCCTGCCCAGTGGCCGGTCGCGATCCGGTCCTCCAGGGTGTGCAGGGCGGCGATCTGCTCGCCGGGGCTGAAGGTGCAGTGGCCCGCGTTGTCGACATAGCGCTGTCGCAGCAGGGGTGCCGAGCCCGCGGCCGTGGCGGCCCGACGGTAGGCGCTCTCGGACTGCACCGGGATCAGCGCGTCGCCGGTGGTGTGGATGTTCAGTTGGGGTTTGGTGAGGCGGCCGGTGAAGGTGCTCGTCCGGCTCATCCAGCCGACTGCCTTCGTGTCGGCGCGGGTGCGCGGGGCCTTGTCGAGAGTGTTGAGGTCGGACTTCAGGGAGAGTCCTGCCTTCGCGTACAACTCCTTGACCTCTTTGCGGTAGGGGGAGTCGCGGAGCATCGCGTGGTAGTCGACCCCGGTGTTCCACGACATGTTGCCGCCCGCCCGGGACTCGGCCTCCTGGCGCCAGACGAAGGCGGGGAACTTCACCAGCCCGACGACGGCCTGGTACTGGCCGGACTGCTGGGCGTCCCAGTCGGTGGGCTCGGGCCGGGGCTGTGAGGGGTCGTTCCAGCCGGGGATGTTGTGCAGGGCCGCGGCGAGCGCGATACGGGCCCGGCCGTCGGCGGTCTGCTGCGCCTCGGTGAGGACGGCGGCCATGGCGTCGGACGCCTGGGTCGCGGCGGCCGGGCTCGGCAGTCCGGTCAGCCGGATCCCCGAGCCGGGTGCGAGGAGCGTCTTCAGTGCGAAGACCGGGTCCAGCGTGCTGTTCCAGTTGGCGACGCCGCCCTGGACGAGGCCGCACATCGACAGCGAACCGGCGAGACGGTTCGCGTGGCGCTCCGCGAGGGCGGTCGTGACGAGACCGCCGTAGGACGTGCCCCAGGCGATGGTGCGCCCGGCGCGTCCGAAGCGGGCGGTAAAGGCGTCGAGGGTGGCGAGTTGGTCGGGCACGGCCTCGGTCACCGCCCAGCCGGTGGTGGCGTACGAGGACCCGATGAGCGCGTAACCCTGGGTCAGCAGCAACGCCTTCGTGGTGTCGTCGGGCGCGTTGCGTGCCGGGTTGGGGACGCCGGGCGGTGTGTAGCCGTGGCTGTAGAGGAGGACCGTGCCGTTCCAGCCGGCCGGCACATCCATGAGGTAGGTCGCGCCGGACGGCAGCCGGCCCTCGACATGGACGTCCTCGGCGGCGTGGGCGGCCGGGGCGAGGGGAGCGGCGATCAGCAGTGCCGCGACGGTGACGAGCGTACGGGTGCGGATGCGGGTGCGGATGCGGTGCATCACGAGACATGGGCTCCTTGGGGGCCGTCCGCATTTTGCTGCGGTCGGGGGGACTGACACCGGCGAAAGTAGGCGTGTACATTGCGGGCGTCAATGATGTGCACAACATCAGTGGACGGGTCGTGAGGCGCTCCGACGCCTCGTCAGGAGGGCCCCATGCAAAGGCGTGTGCTCGGACTTGCCGTTGCGGTGGTGACCCTCGCGGGTGCCGCCGGATGCGGATCGTCGGACTCCGGGAGCGGCGGCACGTCGTCCGCGGGCGGAGCGAAGAAGACCCAGGTCACGGTCGGTGTCATCCCCATCGTCGACGTGGCGCCGCTCTATCTCGGGCAGAAGAAGGGGTTCTTCGCCAGTCGCGGGATCGAGCTGAAGATGGTGACCGCGCAGGGCGGCGCGGCGATCATTCCCGGAGTGGTGAGCGGCCAGTTCCAGTTCGGTTTCAGCAACACCACGTCCCTGATGCTCGCGCAGACCAAGGGCGTTCCCGTGAAGTCCGTGGTCAACGGGGCTGCTTCCAACGGCAAGGTGGGGGCCGACGTCACCGGTGTCCTGGTGAAGAAGGACAGTCCGGTGAAGTCCGCCAAGGACCTGGCCGGACGCTCGGTCGCCGTGAACACCCTCCAGAACATCGGGGACACCACGGTCCGCGAGTCGGTGCGCGAGGACGGCGGCGACCCGGCGAAGGTGAAGTTCGTCGAGATCCCCTTCGACCAGATGCCGGCCGCGCTGGACGGCGGTCGGGTGGACGCCGCGTGGATGGGCGAGCCGGCCCAGACGATCGCCAAGGCGCAAGGCGCCCGGGTCATCGCCTCGCCCTTCGCCGAGACCGATCCGAAGCTCACGGTCGCGACCTGGTTCACCTCGACGAAGATCGCGCAGCAGGACCCCGACCTGGTGAAGAAGTTCACCGAGGCCATGACGGAGTCGCTGAAGTACGCCACCGGTCACCCGGACGAGGCCCGGCAGATCCTCACCGTCTACACCAAGATCAGCGGCGACGTGCTGACCAAGCTCATCCTCCCGAGCTGGCCGCCCCAGGTGGACACGGCCTCGCTGGAGAAGCTCGCCGCCCTCGGCGAGGAGGACGGCATCTTCGGCGGCAAGAAGCCGGACGTCCAGGCGCTGTTCTCCTGAGGAGGGTCAGGCCTTGGGGCGCCGCCCGCTGCGCCGCGGTGCGGGCTCGGAGCTGCGCAGCACGGAGTGCTCCAGGTGCTGGTGCACGACAGACGCGGCCCGGGAGATGCTCGCCACGGCCGCCGTCCGCTCCCGGCGGATCGGGAAGCCACCCAGCTTCCCGGTGGCGGGCGTCGCCCCCTGACCATCCCTAGCCCTTCTCCCCTTGCCGCTCGGCCCAGAGGTCTCCGCCCCACTCCAGGAGCCGGACGAGGTCCTCGTCGGAGGGGCGGGCGGCGGGCGAGGGGGTGTGGGTGCCCCGGGAGATGTTGCCGCTGACGATGATGTTGTGCTCCACGCGCGGACGGCGGAGCGTCTCGTAGAGGGCGAGCGCGGCATCCGTGTCCGGCGCGTCCCGCAGGGACTTGGCGAGGACCACGGCGTCCTCCAGGGCCATCGAGGCGCCCTGGCCGGTCGCGGGTGAGGCCGCGTGGGCGGCGTCGCCGATGAGCAGGGTCCGCCCGGAGCGCCACGGGGTGCCGGTGGGGATCTCGGTGGCATGGGTGACCATGAGGTCGTCGCCGGTGGCCGCGACGAGGTCGGCGGCCGGGGTGGTGTCCTTGCGCAGCAGCGGCAGCAGCAGGTCGCGCCAGTGTGCGGGCGTGCCCTGCGCCAACTCCTCGGCGGGCAACGGGTCTCCGGTCACCCGGGCGAACCAGTACGTCTCCCCGTCGGGCGACGTCGCGAAGCCGAAGGCGGCCCCGCTGCCGCGGACCATGGTGATGCACGCGTCCGGGCCGGGAGGAAGCGCGGCGCGTGTGTAGCCGTAGAAGACGTACTGGCCGGCGTAGAACGGCTGCGTCCCGGGCGAGATCGACTGCCGTACGGCGGAGTTCAGGCCGTCGGCGCCGATCAGCAGGTCGCCGGTCGCGGCGGTGCCGTCGGCGAAGTGCGCGGTAACGCCGTCGGGGCCGTCCTCGACAGAGGCGAGCCGTGCGCCGTGCCGGACGGTGATGCCCCGGCGTGCGGCCTCGGCCTGGAGCGCGGTGTTGAGGTCGCCGCGGCGCAGGCACCGGTAGTGGAGGAGCGGGTCGGAGGTCTCGCCCATGGGGGCGTGCGCCGCCTCGGTGCCTGTGTCGTCCATGACCCGCAGCGAGGTCAGCGGGAAGCCGACCGCCGTCACCGCCGCGGAGGCGTCCAACTGGGCCAGGGCGCGCATGCCGTTGCTGGCCAGGGTGAGGAACGCGCCGATGTCCTCGGCCGAGTCCGGATGTGCCTCGTGCACGGCGGCCTCGAAGCCCGCCTTGTGCAGCGCCAGAGCCGCCGCCGTACCGGCGATGCCACCGCCGATGACCAGTACGCGTGCCACACCCGCCCCGTTCGTCCCGCGTTCGCCCGCACGGTCGTACGGACACGGAAGGAACGACCGGACGGCGGCGGGGGTTCCGCCGCCGTCCGGCCCGGTCAGGCGCCGCTCTCCCGCAGCATGTCCTCGCGCTCGACGAGCTTCACGCGCGCGCGGCCCTGCGGCTCGCCCAGCGCCTTCTCGGCGGCGTCCAGCTTGTACCAGCCCTCCCAGGTGGTGAAGCGGACGCCACGCTCGCCGAGAAACACGTCCACGGCCTCCGGCTCGGGCGAACCCGGGGTCTGCAGACGCTCGTTCGCGAAGTCGTCCAGGAGGTTCGAGACCGTCTCGTTGGCGTCGCCCTTGGTGTGGCCGATCAGGCCCACCGGGCCGCGCCGGATCCAGCCGGTGACGTACGTCGACTGCAGGTGCTCGCCGCTCTCCTGCATGACCCGGCCGCCCTCGTCCGGGACCGTGCCCGAGTCGATGTCCCAGGGCAGCTTGGGCAGCTTGTCGGAGAGGTAGCCGACCGCGCGGTAGACCGCGGTGACGTCCCAGTCCTTGAACTCGCCGGTGCCCTTGACGTTGCCGGTGCCGTCCAGGGCGGTGCGCTCGGTGCGCAGACCGACGACCTTGCCGTCCGCACCGAGGATCTCGGTGGGCGACTCGAAGAAGTGCAGGAACAGTTTGTGCGGACGGTCGCCGACATCGCGGATCGCCCAGTTCTCCAGCGTCTTGGCGACCATGTCGGCCTGCTTGTTGCCGCGCCGGGTCTCGATCGAGCCCTCGTCGTAGTCGATGTCCTCGGGGTCGACGATGACCTCGATGTTGGGGGAGTGGTCCAGCTCGCGCAGCTCCATCGGGGAGAACTTCGCCTGCGCCGGGCCGCGGCGGCCGAAGACGTGGACCTCCAGCGCCTTGTTGGCCTTGAGGCCCTCGTGGACGTTCGGCGGGATCTCCGTGGGCAGGAGTTCGTCGGCCGTCTTGGCCAGGACGCGTGCCACGTCGAGCGCGACGTTGCCGACGCCGAGGACGGCGACCTTCTCGGCCTCCAGCGGCCAGGTGCGCGGCACGTCCGGGTGGCCGTCGTACCAGGAGACGAAGTCGGCGGCGCCGTACGAGCCGTCGAGCTCGATGCCCGGTATGCGCAGCTCGCGGTCGGCGGTCGCGCCCGTGGAGAAGATCACGGCGTCGTAGAACGCGCGCAGGTCGTCCAGGTTGATGTCGGTCGGGTAGTCGACGTTGCCGAAGAGACGGATCTGCGGCTTGTCGAGCACCTGGTGGAGGGCCGTGATGATGCCCTTGATCCGGGGGTGGTCCGGAGCCACGCCGTAACGGATCAGTCCGAACGGGGCCGGCATCCGCTCGAAGAGGTCGATGGAGACACCGGGTTCGGTGGCCACATCGGACTTGAGCAGCGCGTCGGCGGCGTAGATCCCGGCGGGGCCGGCTCCGACGATGGCTACCCGCAGGGGGCGGGGCATGATCAGGTTCCCTTCGAGCGGTGACAGATCAACTCGAGGGAAGCCTAAGCTAAGGCAAGCCTAAGTCGGTACGCGGGTCCGGTCTATGGGGTCATAAGATCACCTTATGAGTGGCGAAGGCGCCCGAACCGGGTCAGGGCAGCGGCTGTTCGGCCCAGATGACCTTGCCCAGCGGGGTGTACCGGGTGCCCCAGCGGTCGCTGAGCTGGGCGACGAGGAACAGGCCGCGGCCGCCCTCGTCGGTCATCGCCGCGTACCGCAGATGCGGTGAGGTGCTGCTGCTGTCGAAGACCTCGCAGATCAGGGTGCGGTCGTACAGCATGCGCACCTGGATGGGGTCGCCGCCGTAGCGGATGGCGTTGGTGACGAGCTCGCTCAGGATCAGCTCCGACGTGAACGCGAGCTCGTCCAGGTCCCAGCGGGCGAGCTGCCGGGACACCGCCGCCCGGACGTCCGAGACGGCCGCCGGGTCGGCCGGGACCTGCCACTCGGCGATCCGGTCGGCGGCGAGCGCCTGGGTGCGGGCCACGATCAGCGCTATGTCGTCGGTGGCGCGGGCCGGCGGCCGTGCGTCCAGTACGGCCCGGCAGGTGTCCTCGGGCGAGGGTCCCGCCTGCTCCAGGGCCGTGCGGAGCAGCTCCAGGCCCACGTCGATGTCGCGCTCGCGGTCCTCCACCAGCCCGTCCGTGTAGAGCACCAGACGGCTGCCCTCGGCGAGTTCCAGGTCGGCCGTCTCGAACGGCAGGCCGCCGAGACCGAGCGGGGGACCGGCGGGGACGTCGGGGTACTCGACGCTGCCGTCGGGGTGGATGAGGGCGGGCGGCGGATGGCCGGCCCGGGCGATCGTGCACAGCCGGGACACCGGGTCGTAGACGGCGTACAGGCAGGTGGCGCCGGTGACGGGGGAGTTGCCGCTCTCCTCCGCCTCGTCCTGGTCGATCCGGGCGACCAACTCGTCGAGCAGCGCGAGCAGTTCGTCGGGCGGCAGATCGAGCGCGGAGAAGTTGTGCACCGCCGTGCGCAGCCGCCCCATCGTGGCCGCGGCGTGCAGCCCGTGGCCCACGACATCGCCGACCACGAGCGCGACCCGCGCACCGGACAGCGGCAGTACGTCGAACCAGTCGCCGCCCACCCCGGCCTGCGCGGGCAGGTACTTGTAGGCGATGTCCAGGGCGTCCTGCTCGGGCAGCCGGCGCGGCAGCAGACTGCGCTGGAGCGTCACCGCCATGGTGTGCTCGCGGGTGTAGCGGCGGGCGTTGTCGATGGAGACCGCGGCCCGGGTGACGAGCTCCTCGGCGAGGGCGACCTCTTCGGTGTCGAAGGGCTGGGGTTTGTCCGAGCGCCAGAAACTGACGGTGCCCAGGACGAGATCGCCGACCCGCAGGGGGACGGCGATCAGCGAGTGGATGCCGTACTCGACGACCTGGGCGGAGCGCTCCAGGTCCTGCGCGCGCCACCCGGTGGCCTCGGCGAGACGCCCCTCCAGGACGGCCCGGCCGCTGCTGATGCCGCGGGACTGGGGAGCGGAGTCGACCAGGGGGATCCGCTCACCGACCTTGTACAGCGGGGCGTCCCCGCGGATCCCGCTGAGCGCGGTGCGGCGCAGGGTGGTCGCCGCCTCCGGCTGGCCGCCGCTGAGCACCGCGTCGAACAGGTCGACGGTGGCGAAGTCCGCGAACCGCGGCACGGAGAGCTCGGCCAGTTCCTCGGCGGTGCGGGTGACGTCCAGGCTCGTCCCGATGCCCACCGTGGCGTCGTACAGCATGTCGAGGCGCTCGCGGGCCGCCTCGGCGCGCCCGGACAGGGCGCGCAGCTCGGTCGAGTCGCGCAGGGTGGCGACGCTGCCCGGTGGGCCGCCCTGGATGTCGGTGGGCCGCTGGTTGACCGCGAGGAGCCGGTCCTTGACCCGGTGCACCTCGTCGGTGGCGACCCGCCCGGAGGCCAGCAGCCCGGCGGTGTCGGCGGGGAGGGCGAGGTCCAGGACGTGCCGGCCTTCCGCGTCGGCGGGCAGGTCGAGCAGCCGGTGGGCCTCGTCGTTGGCGAGCAGCAGCCGACCCTCGCCGCCGACGATGAGGACACCCTCCCGTACGGCGTGCAGGACCGCGTCGTGGTGTTCGTACATGCGGGTCATCTCGTGCGGACCCAGACCGTGCGTCTGGCGCAGCAGCCGTCTGCTGACCAGCGCGGTGCCGCCGGTGGCGAGGGCGAGTCCCACGGCGGCGGCCATCAGGAGCAGCGGCAGCTGCTGGTTCGCGGTGCCGCCCACCTTCGCCGTGGTGATGCCGGCCGACACCAGGCCGACGACCTTCCCGTCGTCCTTGACGGGGACGACGGCCTGCACGAGCGGTCCGATGGTTCCCGTGATGTCCTCGGTCACGACGTCCCCGGCCAGTGCGGGGGCGATGTTCCCGACGAACTTCTTCCCGATGCGGTCCGGCTTGGGGTGCGTGTAGCGGATGCCGTCGGTGTTCATGACGACGATGAAGTCCACGTCGGTCGCCCGGCGGGCCGCCTCGGCGCGCGGCTGGAGCACCGCCGACGGGTCGGGGGAGCTGAGCGCCTCCACGGTGCCCGGAGCATTGGCGAAGGCCTCGGCCACGGCTACGGAACGGTTGCGGGCCTCGATGGTGCTGTCGTGCCGCACCTGGAGCACCAGCGCCACCACCGCGGCCACGACCAGCAGCAGGACGATCACGACCTGCAGGACGAACACCTGTCCGGCCACACTGCGTCCGCCGACCGCCGCCCGCAGGGCTCCCGGCCGCCGCCGTGACCGAGCCCCGTCACGCTCCACCCGCGTGGGCGAACTGCCCCTCAGCGGGCCCTCGTGCTGGTCGTGAGCGGCGTCGGATGTCTGGGACGGGCGGGGGCCGCCGGGGCGACGGGCCGGCCCGCCCCCGGAACGGCCCGGGAGTCGGACCATGTGCCCATGTCTACACTGCCGCGCCCCAGGAGGCGAGGGGCGTCACACGGTGTGACAGAACAGCCACAGGTCCTTTTCAGCGCGGTCCGGGTGGGGGTGCTGGGCGCGGGGTGGCGAGCAGTGGGGCGATGTCGTCCGTGGGGTCTGGGGGGTGCCGGGCGGTCGCTGCTGTCGTGCCCTGGGAGGCGGGGGCGTCACGTGGTGCGACGGGACAGCGACGGACTCTTCTTGGTGCGGCGCGGGTGGGGTGCCGTGCGGCGGGTGGCGAGCAGGAGTGTGATGTCGTCTGGGGGGGTGCCGGGCGGTCGCTGCTGTCGTGCCCTGGGAGGCGGGGGCGTCACGTGGTGTGACGGGACAGCGACGGACTCTTCTTAGTACGGCGCGGGTGGGATGCCGTGTGGCGGGTGGCGAGCAGTAGGGCGATGTCGTCCGGGGGGTCCGGGGCGTGCCGGGGGGTCGCCGCTGCCGGGCCCCAGGAGGCGAGGGGCGTCACACGCTGTGACAGAGCAGCCGCATGCCCTTCTCAGTGCGGCCCGGGCGGGGGTGGCGTGCGCCGGGTGGCGAGCAGTAGGGCGATGTCGTCCGGGCGGTCCAGGGTGTGCCGGGCTGTCGCCGTGAGGCGGTCCGCGACGCCTGCCAGGGATCGCCCGCCCGGCCGGGCCGCCGGAGCGCCGGCCTTCGCGAGGGCCACCCGCAAGGCGGTGATCCCCTCGTCGATGTCGCTGCCGGGCCGTTCCACCAGCCCGTCCGTGTAGAGCGCCAGGATCGCGCCGGGTTCCATCTGGAGCTCGGTCACCGGATAGCGGGCCCCCGGGTCGACGCCGAGGACGACGCCGCCGGGCAGGTCCAGGACCCGGGTGCGGCCGTCGGGGCTGCGCAGCAGGGGTGGCGGATGGCCGGCGCGGGCAGCCCTGGCCACCCCGGTGGCGGGGTCGAGACGGATGTAGCAGCAGCTGGCGAACAGGCCGGGATCGAGGTCGGTGAGGAGATGGTTGGTGCTGCTCATGACCTCGTCCGGCGGCCGGTCGCCGAGCGCGAACGCCCTGACCGCGCTGCGCAGCTGGCCCATGGTGGCCGCCGCCTGCACGCCGTGCCCCTGGACGTCCCCGATGACGAGGGCCAGGCCGTCACCGGACTCGACGACGTCGTACCAGTCCCCGCCGACCTCCATCCCCGCGGTGCCCGGCAGATAGCGCCCGGTGGTCTCCAGCTGCGGGTGTGCCGCGAGGCGTCGGGGGAGGAGCGCCTGCTGCAGGCCCCGGGCGAGCGCGGTCTCCGACTCGTAGCGCTGTGCCTTCTCCAAGGCGTGGGCGATGAGTCCGGCCAGCGCGGTGAGCACCGTGCGCTCCTCGGTGCTGAAGCTGCGCGGCCGGTCGAAGCCGAGGATGCAGGAGCCGACCGCCCGCCCGGAGGCGATCAGCGGCAGGAAGGCCCGGGCGCCCTCGGCCGCGTCCAGGGCGATACCGGGGTACGCGGCCGTCAGCTGCTCCATCGAGTCGAAGAACAGCGGACGACCGGTGGTGAGGGTCTCCACGCCGGGCAGGTGGGTGCCCAGGTCCACTCCGTCGAAGGGCGCGAGGAAACCCTTGGGGAAGCCGGTCTCCCATTCCAGGTAGAGGTGCCGTTCCTGGAGGAGGTAGATCGCGAGCCGACGGCCCCCGAAGGCGGGCAGCAGCTCCCGCATCACGACGGCGGACACCTGCCGGGCGGTGACCGCCTCGGTCAGGGCGATGGCCAGCGCGATCGGACGGTACAGGGGCGCGAGCGGGCTCCTGCCCGTCTCGGACAACTCGGCGGTCTCCTGTCCCTCGGGACTGTCCTTCACCCGGCTCGCGGGCCTGACCGTGCAGGTCAGCCGGTCCGGACCGGGATGCACGGACAGCGCGAGCCAGTTTCCTTCATACGGCTGCTGGGCGGACTCGGCGTCCTGGGCCGACGGTGGTGGCCTGGTGTCCTGGGCGGACGGTGGTGATCCGGCGTCCTGGCCCGACGGCGGTGACTCGGCGTCCGGAGCGGATCGCGGTGGCCCAGGGTCCGGGGCGGACAGTGGTGGCCCGGGGTTCGGAGCGGACGGTGGTGGCCTGGTGTCCTGGGCGGACGGTGGTGATCCGGCGTCCTGGCCCGACGGCGGTGACTCGGCGTCCGGAGCGGATCGCGGTGGCCCA